>UQUG01000028.1 GCA_900544205.1 uncultured Collinsella sp. | reverse complement strand
GCGGCTGCGCCTATGGCACTTCAACATCATTGTCGCAGCCCCGACCCGCGGTCACTAGCGGGGGCTCCTATCTTTTTAGTGCCCTCGGATTGGGTCATAGTGTCTGTCGTTGACAAAGCATCGGCGTTCCCTTGGCTGTTGGAGATGATCCCGTAGTCGTTGGGGACGTTCTTAAATGACTAGTCGTTTAATGCACCAGTTTCTGTCGAGTCGGTGCTTCTCGCGGGTTGCCCGTATAATGTTTTGCGTATGAACCGCAACCAAGGAGTTCCAGTTTATGGACCAGAGCCTTTTTAAATTCGACCTGATCGCCGAGGATCCGACGACGCATGCGCGTGCCGGCGTGCTGCACACCCCGCACGGCGACATCGAGACGCCGATCTTTATGCCCGTGGGCACCAAGGCAAACGTCAAGGGCATCCCCACCGAGACCGTCAAACAGCTCGGCGCCCAGATCGTGCTTGCCAACACCTATCATCTGTCCATGCGTCCCGGCGAGGACACTATCGCCGAGCTGGGCGGCCTGCACAAGTTTATGAACTGGCACGGTCCTATCCTCACCGACTCGGGCGGTTTCCAGGTGTTCAGCCACAACGACGCCGTCAAGCTCACCGACGAGGGCGTGCGCTTTATCGTCAACGATTACGACGGCCGCCACGTGTTCTGGACACCCGAGGACAACATGGAGATCGCCATGAAGCTCGGCTCCGACATCTGCATGCAGCTGGACCAGTGCCCGGGCTATCCCGCCACGCGCGCCTACGTTGAGCGCGCAGTGGAGCTGTCGAGCATGTGGGCCGAGCGCTGCTACAAGGCTCACACCCGCGATGACCAGGCGCTCTTTGGCATCGTCCAGGGCGGCATGCATTTGGATCTGCGCCTGCGCTCTCTGCGCCATCTGGAGGAGTGCGGCGACTTCCCCGGTTACGGCATCGGCGGCTACTCGGTGGGCGAGGACCACGAGACCATGTTCGAGACCCTGGCGCCGCTTGTGAGCGAGTACATGCCCAAGCACAAGCCGCGCTACCTGATGGGCGTCGGCAACCCGACGACGCTCGTGCGCGGCGTGGGCGTGGGCATCGATATGTTCGACTGCGTGCTGCCGACGCGCACCGGCCGCATGGGCACGGCATTCTCCAGTGAAGGTCGCCTTAACTTCCGCAACGCGCGTTTTGCGCACGACGACGGCCCCATCGACCCCACCTGCACCTGCCCGGTGTGCACGGGCGGCTACAGCCGCGCGCTCATTCGCCACATGGTCACGCAGAAGGAGATGCTCGGCGGCATCCTGCTTTCGATGCACAACATCTACTACCTGCTCAACCTTATGCAGCGTGCCCGCCAGGCCATTATCGAGGGCCGCTACGGCGCGTTTGTGAGCGACTGGATGAACAGCCCTGCGGCGGTGGACTACTAAGAGCGGCGCGGGCGCTTGCAGAGCGCGGGCAACGGCAAGGGGCGAGCGACGGCCGGTCGTCACATTTGCTGACACCGGCCGCACGACCGCTGACCGATAGCTTGCAAGCACTTGATGCATCGTGGGTACCATACCGAATAGTTGATGTTCGGGCGGGTGTTTGGCGCATGGCGTCGACCCCGCCCGCTTTTCTTTTTCTCGATAGGAGTGCCCATGATTAAGAATGAGAACGTCGAGGGCGAGCCTGCCTACGACGAGACGTACCGCCGCGGCCCCGTGGTCATGCGCGGCCCCATGATTCCTAAGGACAACACCTACGCCAACCTGCTGGCGCCCGAGGAGTCGACCGACTGGCTGCATGCCGATCCGTGGCGCGTACTGCGCATCCAGGCCGAGTTTGTCGATGGCTTTGGCGCACTTGCCGAGTTAGGGCCTGCGGTGACCATCTTCGGTAGTGCCCGCACGCCCAAGACGGACCCGGCCTACAAGGCGGCGCGCACGGTCGGCCGTAAGATTGCCCAGCGCGGCGTGGCGGTTATCACCGGTGGCGGCCCCGGCATCATGGAAGCGGCCAACAGGGGAGCGGCGAGTGTCAACGGCAAGTCAGTTGGCCTGGGCATTGAATTGCCGCACGAGCATGGGCTCAATAAATACGTGAACCTCGGCATGGACTTCCGTTACTTCTTTGTGCGCAAGACCATGTTCGTCAAATACAGCTCGGGCGCCATCGTGTTTCCCGGCGGCTTTGGCACGCTCGACGAGATGTTCGAGGTGCTCACGCTGGTGCAAACGCACAAGGTCAAGCGCATGCCCCTCGTGCTGGTGGGCACAGAGTACTGGCAGGGCCTGTTCGACTGGCTCAACGGCCCGGTGATGGACGCCGGTATGATCAGCCCGCTCGATCCCGAGCTCGTGCACATCACCGACGACCTCAACGAAGCCGTCGACATCGCCCTGAGCGGGCTGATGTAGGGCGCTGTGACTGTTGTTATAGTAATGTGAACGGCATACTGATGCTATTTAACATCAGTATGCCATCAAAACGGGGTATACTGATGCAAAAGACGAGGCGAGGAGGTCGCGTATGTCTACTGCAACGGTTAAGCCTACGACGGTTCGCATCGAAGAGGGGCTCAAGGAACAGGCGACTGAGTTCTTGGATTCGGTCGGCCTCAGCCTCAATTCCTATCTCAATCTTGCCGTTCGGCAGCTTGTAAATCAGCGAAAGATTCCTTTTGAGATTGTAGGAAGGGCGGAGGTGCCCAACGAGGCGACGAGGCGTGCCATGGTGATCGCCGAGGCTCATGAGTTGGGGATTTTGCCGGACGATAGCCCGTCATTCAACAACGCTGATGAGCTTATGTCATTCCTCGATGAGGAATAGCGATGTTCGAGATTAAAGTCGAGGCTCAATTTAGGGCGGACTACAAACGAACGATGCGCATGCATCCGCAGCTAAAGAGTGAGTTTAAGGCGGCAGTCGCAGAGCTTGCAGCTCACGGCTCGCTTCCCGCGGAATATGGCGCCCATGAGCTTTCAAGCCCGGGCGGAAACTACAACGGCCACATCGATTTCCACCTATCCGATGGCTTGGTCGACGTGGTCGTTCTCTACTTACCGCATAAGACTAATCCTGTGATCCGGCTGGTCAGAATGGGCTCGCATGAGGAGCTGTTCCAGGGCCCGCAGGGCTGATTGCCGATTTCTAAGTTGCGGTGGAATAGGGATTGGTTGACGGCTAATAAGTCAAAAACAGTCCCTATTTCACCGCAACTGCTGGGGGTACCCCGTTCGTCGCCGCGGCCTCCGGTTCCACTTTTCGCTGAATTTCGCTCAAAAGCTCGGCTGCGACTTCGCTGCTTTTGAAACGAATGCTGCAGTCTTCTTTCTTTGGGAAAGCCAGCAACGGAATAGCTCCGTACCAGACAGTTTCCTCGTCAATCACTGATGCGCACAGGCGTCCTTCGGCTTTGATGAGATAGTTGACGTTCATCTCGGCAAAAATCGCTTTCACGTCATCGCGTGGAGTTGAAGCAATAGAAATCTCAAGGGCAATTCCACGGGTAGCGGCATCCGCGAGTGCAGCGGCGAGCTTTTCAAGGCATGCAGCGGACGCGTAGGGTGCGGCAATAAAAATGCTTTTCGATGCGTTCTCGATGTCATTCACTAAAGCCTCCACGGCTCTTGCCGACCTAACGAGGATGTTTCGATCGTCCTGTCTGTTGTCGTTTGCCGCAAAGACTTCATACCCCAGCTTGGCGTAGGTCTTGAGCCTCTTTTGGTACATGCGCGCGAACATGGGTATCGACAGGTCAACATAGTCGAATATCTCAACCCGCTGTTTGCCCTCGTGGCTTCTGTGTAGCCTACCTGCCTGCTGCGTTATGCTGCCGTCCCAAGATATTGGAGTGGCAATGAGCAAAGTGTCAAGGTAAGACAGGTCGAAGCCCTCGCCCAGAAGACTTTCAGTTGCGACGATGATTCGATGATCATGCTCAAAGCTGGGAAGACTCTTCAGTATTGCTTTTCTTTCTTTGGCGTCGATTTCTCCGGTTAAGAGTATGGGTTCGTGTCCACGGCTTTGAAGTAGCCTGCATAGCTCTTCGGCATGCTTTTTTCTTTTAGATAGCACAAGCGGATGCCGGCCGTTTGATGCGGCCTCGAGGGCGTCCTCGATAATTGCTTCGTTTCTCGCGGCGTGTACACACAGGAGATCGAGAATTTGGTTAAAGGATGCTCCTGGTCCGTAGGTGGGTAATCGAATTCCGGTGAAACGCGGTCTAACAATGCGCTGAATCCCCTGTTGGATTGCTTGCGTTTTTGGATCGACGACATAGCGAACCGGGCCGCAGAGCATCGAGAGTGCCCGCGTGAGTCCGTCCGAACGCTCGGGCGTTGCGGAAAGGCCATATACATATTTGGCAGGAGCGGACTTGAGGACAAGCTCAAGCTGTGGCGCGGCCGCATGGTGGCATTCGTCACAGATGATGAGACTGTAATCGCGAACGAACTCCTTGGCTAATGACTCGCCGGTTTGGGGATCCTTGCCGGATAGCGACTGGAATGAAGCAATGTCGATGAGACGGCTTATGGCGGTCTTGCCTCCTCCGATTTGCCCAATGAGCGGAGGCTGTCTTTTGCTGATTCGTCCCTTTGGGGTTCGGACGGGCTCTCTGTTGTCCGTGATGTCGAGAAATCGTTCGAGTTGGGATTTCCATTGGGCAATGAGCGCAGTTTTAGGAACGATGACGAGCGTTGGAAGACCAATGGCAGCAATAAGATAAGCTCCGATGACGGTTTTGCCGAACCCCGTCGGTGCGGACATGATCCCGTCTTCATAGCTGAGCATCTGTTCAGCGACAATTTGCTGTTCAGGGCGAAGAGTCCCTTTAAATGCCATCGCAATTGGATGGCTCGACTTGCGTTTGTCTGAATAGTGGGCAGAAACGCCGGCTTCTTGAAGCAGCCGCTCAAGTTGAACCTTGCAGCCTCTGGGAATCGCGACGTAGCCATCTCTAAGTTCGCTGAGGTCTATGAACCGCGGTTTGCCGAATACCGATTGATGCATAGATTGTGCGCGGAAGAATTCTGGGTTGGCAAATGTTGCAAGCCTGCGGACTTCCATTTGAGCTGCGGGACTCAGAGATTTTTCGGGGATATAGAGCATATCGGTCTGCGTGACGGACAGCGATGACGGGAAGTCCCGCGGTGTGAGCGGAAGCCGCTTTCGCAGTCTCTGGGAATGTGGCACACCGGTGTTTGCCGCCGCAACAGCTGCTATTCCATGTGACCTATTTTCGATGCTCTCGATCAGATTTTGCACCGTCACGCGCGGGATTAACTGGATTTGCGAAAGGTAAAGCCATTGATCGGGAAAGGGCTCAAATTGCTCGTCAACAAATACGCTGTTCCCTTTTCGCTGCGCTTTTCCTTGAAAAGGCAGCGCTATGAGATTTCCAAAGCCGCCCTCAGGAATGGTGGACTGCGCGGGCAGCATTCGGTCAAATGCTTTGAAGGTGATTGTCTTGTTCAGTATCGCCGCTTCGGTGATAAGGCTGCTTCCAAAATCTCGTGCGGTCTTTGCGCTGACGAGCTCTAGGAAGAAAAACCAGACATGTGCGCCGTCGCCCGATCTCGATCGCTCAACTGCGACATCGATTCCGTGGCTTTTTGCGACATGTCGAATGGCTTTCGTCGCTTCTTTCCAATCGGCTCCGTCAAAATCGATGACCAGGACTTTCGTGTTACTGTCTTTATCGAGCACATATTGGCCTATAACGTCTCGAAGCCTATCGTCATTGCCTCTGAAATGGGCGATGATCGCGGCATCGCTCAACTCGGGGAAGACGCGGCTGCTGCATTCCGTGCATTTGACTCTCTGGTGGCTTGCTTTGGGGCAAATGCCTGACTTCCACTCATTTGCGCAGGCGGGCGTATAGCCAATTCCTCCGTCTTTTCTGCGGTACCCATGAGCGTAGACATCTTTGCGACCAGTAAAGAGATTGCGGAAGAGCTCGAGTTTGTCGCGCGCTGGGCTTGCGCTGGTGACGATATCTTCGATCTGCGCCCGTCTATCGAAAGAATCGCCAGCTTTCTCCCATTCTTCCAGCGTTGTATAACGGATGTCTGGACCGCTGCTGCAGATAACGATTTGCTTGCGCGGATCCGAAGCGTGGACGACCGTTTTATTGAATTTGAATAGGGCGCTCCCGAAAAGGGCGTATTGATGCGTGCCGTTGCTCATTTGAAAGCCATTCTTATCAGCGTTCATTGGGATGAGGGTACGTCATTTCAGCTTTATGAGATACGCGACTTCGATTTTGGTTCGGTAATAGTGGGGTACCGATCCGTGAGTGGCAATCAGCCGGTGCCAAAACGTGCGGCGGCTGTTGTTAAAGGTTTTTGACGGCTATGGGGCGGGTTGGCGGCGTGGGGAGGGGTTTTCGAATGACCCCGTGGTCAAATAACGTCAAATGTGAGTACTGCTGTTAATGTAGTCTCATAACATTTGGCAAGAATAGAATACCAATTCGACATTATTCTATATATCTAACCCACCAAACACGGCATTTTGAGCCTTGGCAAGGCGTGAAATTAATCGAAACGATCGATTCCGGCGAGATTTTGCTGCTACTAATTTGGTGGCAGTACTCATATTTGCCATTTTTGTCCAGTGGGTACCGCGAGGGGGTCTGTTCGACTGGCCCAACGGCCCGGTGATGAGCGCCGGTATGATCAGCCCGCTCGATCCGGATCTGGTACACATTACTGACGACCTCAACGAGGCCGTCGACATCGCCCTGAGCGGGCTGATGTAGAGTAGCTAAAATGGGACGGGGCTAAAAAGACTGGTCTGAAACGTTTGATACCAGTCTTTTTAGCCCCGTCCCAAACGAACTGCTTCTAAGTTGCGGTGGAATAGGGATTGATTGGCGGCTAATAAGCCAAAAACAGTCCCCATTTCACCATAACTGATGTGGGCGTCCCTAGCGAGTTGGCTGGTAGCGGGGGCAGTAGCTGATGGCGATGGCGTCGACGCCTACATGGGTGGCGATGGTGCAGCCGATGGGGCCGGTGCCGGCGTCTACGTAGTCCTGGCCTGCGAGTGCCTCGTCGACAAGCTCCTGCTCCTCGGCGGCACCGGTCGTGAGCACGCGCACGCTGGAGCCCGGATGCTCGGCCAAAAACGCGAGGCAGTCTGCCATGGTGTTGGCGACGATGCGCTTGGCGCCGCGGCCCTTCTTGATGGCCTTGATCTCGCCCGACTGCCACTCCGGCGAAACGGCCAGGCGAATATTGAGCATCTGCGTGAGCTGGCCGGCGAGCTTGGGCGCGCGGCCGTTCTTAACGAGGTTCTCGAGCGTGCGGGGAATCAGCAGCAGGTGCGCGTCGGGCAGGGTCGCGCGGATCTGTGCCTCGGTCTCGTCCAGGCTGCGGCCGTCCTCGCGCATGGCGAGCGCGTACTCCACCAGCAGGCCCTCGGCACCCGAGCCGGTGCGCGAATCGATGCAGCGCACGTCGAGCTCGTGGGTCTCGGCGACCAGGCATGCGTTGGAATAGCAGGCGGACCATTCGCTGCACAGCGAGATAAAGATCGCGCTGTCGTGGCCGTCAGCACGCACGCGGTCAAAGAGTGCCTTGAACTCGCCGGCACTCGGCTGCGAGGTGTGCGGCAGCTGCTCGGAGCCGGCCATGCGGGCGACGTACTCCTCGGCGGTGATCTGTACCTGGTCGAGCAGGTCCTCGCCCTCGATAATCACATGCAGTGGAATGACGTAAATGCCAAGCTCTTGAGCACGGGCGGGGGAGATGTCCGACGTGGAGTCGGTTATGATGGCAAAAGACATAATTGCACCTTTCATTGGGGCGCTTGCGCGCCGCCTTCTGAGAGCAAAGTGCGACAAGTATAGTGGAGTCGTTCCACATTTCTAGGTTCAATTGTTGAATAGTCAACAGTTTGAAGTGTCGGTGTGGAAATCATCAACTGGGGAAGAGGAATGCCGATGGAGGCGTTGGAGATATACAGGCGGCCGGTTGTGCTGTTCGATTTTGACGGCACGGTGGCCGATACGGGCCGGGCGGTGATGAGCTCGACGCGCAAGACGTTGGCCGCGCGCGGGTTTTCGGAGGCGCAGATGGGTGACCTGCGCCGCATGATCGGGCCGCCCCTGTGGAAGAGCTTTCACGACTTTTATGGCTTCTCCCGCGAGGAGTCGCTTGTGGTGGCTGACGAGTACCGTGCCTTTTTTGATGAGCTGGGACCGGAAGAGTATCCCGTGTTCGATGGAATCCCCGAGCTGCTCGATGGCCTTGTCGCGCAGGGGCATCGCTTGGTCGTGGCGACGTCACGCATGGAGGCAAAGTGCATTGACATGGTGGGCGAGCTGGGGCTTTCGCAGTTTGAGGCGGTGGTTGGCATGAATCCGCCGCAGGGACGCGAGACCAAGGCCGATTCGGTTCGCGATGCCCTGGCGGCGCTCGGCGCGACGGCGGGCGATGCCGTGATGATCGGCGATCGCTTTAACGATGTGGAGGGCGCACACGCGATGGGCGTGCCGTGCATCGGCATCTATTCGGGCGCGGCAGCGCCGGGCGAGCACGAGGCGGCGGGTGCCGATGCAGTGGTGCACTCGGTGGCCGAGCTTGCTAAACTTTTCGCTATCTAATAGACGTAATGTGAGGGGCGGGCGTACCCGTCACTCATTGGTGAGGAGGTCGTCCATGAATCAGGTGGAGCAGAGCGTCGCTGAGTATGTCGACGAGGTCTGGGAGGATGTCGTCGCTGATATCGAGCAGCTGGTGAGTTATCCTTCCGTGGCAGTTTCTGCCGATGCGGAGCCCGGCGCGCCGTTTGGCCGCCCGGTCCGTGACGCGCTCGATTGCGCGCTCGGCATCGCGCAGAAGCTCGGCTATCAGACGAGCGACGACGAGGGCTATGTGGGAATCGCCGATATCCCGGGCCGCGGCGACAAGCAGCTCGCGACTATCTGCCACGTGGACGTGGTTCCCGCCGGCCCTGGCTGGAACACCGATCCGTTCGCGATGGAGCGTCGCGAGGGCTGGTTGCTCGGTCGCGGCGTGATCGACGACAAGGGCCCGGCAGTGCTGTCGCTTTATGCCGGCGCGTACCTGTTCAAGCACGGCATTGTTCCGCGCTACACCTTCCGCGCGCTGCTGGGCTGCGATGAGGAAGTGGGCATGTCCGACGTTCACCATTATCTGGAGAACCACGCAGACCCCGACTTTTTGTTTACGCCCGATGCCGAGTTCCCGGTCTGCAATGCCGAGAAGGGCCAGTTTGGGGCGACGTTCGTGAGTTCCAAGATCGACGGCGGGCGCATCGTGTCGTGGAGCGGCGCCGAGGCGAGCAATGCCATTCCGTCGCAGTCCATCTGCGAGCTCGCGATTGCCGCCGATGAGCTGCCGGCGCCGGTCGAGAATGCTGACCGCCTGGAGATCACGGCTCTCGACAATGGTCATGTGCAGATTTTCGCCCACGGTATTGGCGGTCACGCCTCGATGCCCGAGGGGACGATCAATGCCGTCGGCCTGATCGTGTCGTATCTGCGCGAGGCCGAGGACGCGTTTGGTGCCCGCGGCGAGCGCCTGCTGACGCCTGCCGAGCACGAGTTTGTCAAGTTTTTGGCCTTTGTGCATGCGGACGCCTATGGTCGCGGCCTGGGTATCGACGCGACGAGCCCGGCGTTTGGCCCGCTCACCTGCAACCCCGGCGTCATCCGCGTGGTGGATGGCCATATCGAGCAGGTCATCGACGTGCGTTTCCCTGATAGCACGAGCGCCGATACCATCCGCGAGCAGCTCGAGCCGCTCGTGGGGCGCTTTGACGTGACGTGTCGCCTGGGTCATGCAAAGGTGCCGTTCTCGGTGTCTGCCGACGATCCGGCCGTGAAGGCGCTTATCAATACCTATAACGAGTTTACGGGCAAGCACGCCGAGCCTTTTGCCATGGGCGGCGGCACGTACGCGCGCAACTTTGCCCGCGCCGTGTCGTTTGGCCCCGAGGAGACCGGCCTGGAGCTGCCCACATGGGGCGGCCAGATGCACGGTCCCAACGAGTGCGCCAACGAAGAGCAGCTCAAGCAAGCACTCAAGATCTATATTGTTGCGATCCTCCGTTTGAATGAATTAGAGCTTTAGGGTTTCGCGGTTTCCCAATCTAAGTTGCGTTGGAATAGTTCCTAGAATGGGCCATTTGATGGCCAAGCAGGAACTGTTTCACCGCAACTTTGTTTTTATTGGTGTAAAAGGTGCGCCATGTTCGGCGCTGGATTGTTATCCGTTTGTAAAGGCTGGGCCGCGCTTGCGGTAAGGGTCTATCAAATGGCCGTAAGAAACCGCAGATAAGGCGGTCGTCGCCCGATCGAGGCCGTATCTTTCCAAACAGCAAAGCGGGCAGGGTGCCCGCGAGTCGCATGTATGAAAGGGAGATCATGCTCGATCAGGCTTATTCTCGTCGTCAGTTCCTCGGCCTCGCTGGTGGTCTTGCCAGCATCGTCGGTCTCGGTCTCGTTGGGTGCGGCGGCTCAGGTGCCTCCGGTGCCGCCGACAAGGGTAGCGCCGCCGCTGCCGAGTCCGTCTCCGGCGAGGTGACCTACGACGGTGCCTCCTCGTTCCAGGCTCTCGTCGAGGCTGCTGCCGAGAAGTTCATGGATGCCAACCCCGACGTCTCCATCTCCGGCTCGGGCAACGGTTCGGGCAAGGGTCTGACCGCTGTCGCCGCTGGCACCGTCACCATCGGTAACTCCGACGTCTTCGCCGAGACCAAGCTCGAGGCCGACCAGGTCAAGAATCTCGTCGACCACGAGGTCGCCGTCGTTGGCATGGGTCCCGTCGTCTCCAAGAACGTGACGGTCGACGACCTGTCCCTCGAGCAGCTCAAGGGTATCTTCTCCGGCCAGATCACCAACTGGAAGGAGGTCGGCGGCGACGACGTCAAGATCGTCGTTCTCAACCGCAAGGCTGGCTCCGGCACCCGTGCCACCTTCGAGGCCGCCGTTTTTGGCGACGAGGCCGTCGACTTTAAGGGCGACGCCGAGCTCGACAAGTCCGGCGATGTCCAGACTCAGATGGGCAGTACCGACAACGCCATCTCCTACCTCGACTTCTCGCACTTCGATGACTCCAAGTTCAACGCCATCAAGGTCGAGGGCGTCGAGCCCAAGAGCAAGAACGTCACCGACGACTCCTTCAAGATCTGGGCGACCGAGCACATGTACTGCTCCAAGGACGCCGACGAGGCCACCAAGGCCTTCCTGGAGTTTATGCTCTCCGACGACGTCCAGGGCAAGCTCGTCGAGGAGCAGGGCTTCATCCCCGTCTCTGCCATGAAGGTCGTCAAGGACGCCAGCGGCAAGGTCTCCGCTAAATAAGTAATCGCCCCGGAAAGGTTTGCAATGGCAAAACAGCTGCCAAAGCGCGACCTTGAGAACGTGGGCCTGGGCGTCACGGGCGCGTGCGTTGCGCTCGTGACGCTTGTCGTTGCCGCGCTCATCTTTATGGTCGCCCAAAAGGGCCTCTCGGCTTTTATCAAGGACGGCGTCTCGGTCGTCGAGTTCTTCACCGGCACCAAGTGGGACCTGGCCAACACGGCCAAAAACGGCCTGCCCTACACCGGCGCCCTGCCCCTGATCGTCACCTCGTTTGCGGTCATGGTGCTCTCCACGCTCATCGCGCTGCCCATCGCCATCGGCTCTGCCATCTTTGCGGTCGAGATTCGGCCTAAGTTTGGCTCCAAGGTCTTTCAGCCGCTTATTGAGCTTTTGACTGGCATTCCCTCGGTCGTCTTTGGCCTGATCGGCTTTCACGTTGTCGTCGGCCTTATGAAGAGCGTTTTCCACGTGAGCACGGGCCTGGGCATCTTGCCCGGCGCCATCGTGCTGGCCGTCATGATCCTGCCGACCATGACCACGCTTTCGGTCGATGGCCTGCGCGCCGTGCCCGACAGCTACCGACAGGGCTCGCTCGCGCTGGGCTATACCCGCTGGCAGACCATCTGGCACGTGGTGCTCAAGAGCGCCATGCCGTCGCTCATGACCGCGGTCATCCTTGGTATGACCCGCGCCTTTGGCGAAACGCTTGCCGTGCGCATGGTTATCGGCGGTATCGAGGCCATGCCGACGTCACTGCTGTCGCCGGCGTCCACCATCACCACCACGCTCACCACGTCTATGGCGGTCTATGCCGAGGGCTCGGCCCAGGACGATGTTCTGTGGGCGCTCGGTCTGCTGCTGATGAGCATGAGCCTCATCTTCATCCTGATCATCCACCTTATCGGCCGCAAGGGGGCGAAGGCTCGTGGCTAGCACGCGTATCCACATCGACGAGGCGAGGCTCGGGCGTGTCCAAAAGCAGGACCGCTTCGCCACGGGCGTGTTGACGGCGATCGTCGCCATCGTCATGCTCATCGTCGTCTCCATGGTGGCCTATATCCTGTTCGAGGGCATCTCGACGCTGTTCCAGCCGGGCTTTCTCACGGAGCCGTCGCGCGCCAACGGAACGCAGGGCGGCGTGTTCTACCAGCTGTTCGACTCGTTCTATCTGCTGTTGATCACCCTGGTCATCTCGGTGCCCATCAGTCTGGGCGGAGCGGTCTTCCTGGTTGAGTACGCGCCGAACGGCCCTATCCGCGACATCGCCTCTACCGCCATCGAGACGCTGTCCTCGCTGCCTTCCATCGTCGTCGGCATGTTCGGCTTTCTGGTGTTCTCGGTGCAGCTGGGCTGGAAGTACTCCATCATTTCCGGTGCCGTCGCGCTCACCATGTTCAACATCCCCATCCTGGTGCGCGTGATCCAGCAGGCGCTCGAGGACGTGCCGCAGGCCCAGCGCGATGCGTGCCTGGCCATGGGCCTTACTCGCTGGGAAGCCACGCTGCACATCCTGATCCCCGAGGCCATGCCCGCCATCGTGACCGGCATCGTGCTTTCGGCCGGCCGCGTGTTTGGCGAGGCCGCGGCGCTGCTCTTTACCTCGGGCATGAGCTCGCCGGTGCGTCTGAACTTCTTGAGCTTTAACCTGTCGAGCCCCACCTGCGCCTGGAACGTGTTCCGTCCCGGTGAGTCACTCGCCGTGCACATCTACAAGATTTACGGCGAGGGCAGCCCCGAGGCCCAGCAGATCGTCTGGGGCACCGCGGCGCTGCTGATGATCTGCGTGCTGCTGTTTAACGTAGTCGCCCGTATCGTGGGCAAGCAATTGGCAAGGAAGATGACGGCCGAATGAGCGAGATAAATGCAACGCCCGCAACCGAAGCGGCCACGTCCGAGACCCAGGACTTCCTGTCGAGCGTGGGGGAGAGCGAGAAGCGCGTGCGCGTGAGCGGCAAGGCCGTGAGCGACGAGGTCGTGCTCTCCACCAAGGACGTCAACGTGTACTATGGCGACCACCATGCCCTGCACAATACGTCGCTCGACTTTCACAAGGGCGAGATCACGGCGCTCATTGGGCCTTCGGGCTGCGGCAAGTCGACCTTCTTGCGTAGCCTCAACCTTATGAATCGCGAGATCCGCGGCTGCCGCGTGGAGGGCGAGATCAACTACCGCGGGCGCAACGTGAACATCAAGGCCGAGAACACCTACGAGCTGCGTCGGTCCATTGGCATGGTGTTTCAGCAGCCCAACCCTTTCCGCAAGTCCATTCGCGACAACATCACGTTTGCGCCCAAGCGCCACGGCATCACCGACCGCGACGAGCTCGATCGTATGGTCGAGGAAAGCCTGCGTGGTGCGGCGTTGTGGGACGAGGTCAAGGACAAGCTCGACAAGAGCGCCTACGCGCTTTCGGGCGGCCAGCAGCAGCGTCTGTGCATCGCGCGCACGCTGGCGCTCAACCCCGACGTGATCCTGTTTGACGAGCCCTGCTCGGCGCTCGACCCCATCTCGACGCTGGCGATCGAGGACCTCATGTCATCGATCGTTGCCGACCGCGCCATCGTCATCGTGACGCACAACATGGAACAGGCGTCGCGTGTGTCCAACCGCACGGCGTTCTTCTACATGGGCGATATGGTCGAGTACGACGAGACCGACGAGATTTTTCAACGGCCCAAGGATAAGCGGCTGAATGATTACCTCACCGGCATGTTCTCCTAGTCCGGGACATGCTTGAGGCCCGCGGCGGCCACGGTTGCCGCGGGACTGATTGGAGAGGCGGGTCATCTCTTGCGGGAGATGGCCCGCCTTTTTGCTCTGCGACCGAAACGACCACCACAAAGGGGACAGGCACCTTCGTGGTGGTTTGGGGTGAGGCTCGCTGCTATCATGGACAACGTTGAATTTCTACGAAGGAGCAGGGCATATGGCGATTCTTTTGGGATGCGATTCCGTCAGCCTAGAGTTTCCCACCAAGCATATTTTCGATAACGTGACGCTCGGCGTGGACGAGGGCGACCGTATTGGTATCGTCGGTAAAAACGGCGACGGCAAGTCGACGCTGCTGAGCGTGCTCGCCGGCACGCTGGAGCCCGACGACGGCCGCGTGACGCACCGCCGCGACACCACGATCGGATTGCTCGGCCAAAAGGACAACCTGGTCGATACCGACACCGTGCATCATGCCGTCGTGGGCGACACGCCCAAGTATGAGTGGGCCTCGAGCCCGCGCACGCGTCAGATCCTGGCCGGCCTTATTAGCGATGTGCCCTGGGAGGGCACGGTGGGCGAGCTTTCGGGCGGCCAGCGCCGTCGCGTGGACCTCGCGCGCCTGCTAATCGGCGATTACGACGTGCTTATGCTCGACGAGCCCACCAACCACCTGGACATGCGCACCATCAACTGGCTCGCGCGTCACTTAAAGGCCCGCTGGCAGCGCGGCCAGGGCGCGATGCTCGTGGTCACGCACGACCGCTGGTTCTTGGACGAGGTCTGCACCAGTATGTGGGAGGTCCACGACGGCCAGGTCGATCCCTTCGAGGGCGGTTACTCCGCATATATCCTGCAGCGCGTGGAGCGCGACCGCATGGCCGCCGTCACCGAGGAGCGTCGTCGCAACATGGCGCGCAAGGAGCTCGCGTGGCTGAGCCGCGGTGCCCAGGCGCGCTCCACCAAGCCCAAGTTTCGCGTGGATGCCGCCCGCGAGCTCATCGCCGACGTGCCTCCCGTGCGTGACGAGCTGGAGCTCAAGCGCCTAGCCGTGAGCCGCCTGGGCAAGCAGGTTATCGATGTGGTCGACGTGGACGCTGGCTATGCGGATACCGATGGCGCGCCCAAGCAGGTGCTCTCTGACGTGACCTGGCTCATTGGTGCGGGCGACCGCTATGGCCTGCTGGGCGAGAACGGCGCCGGCAAGTCCACACTGCTTGACGTGATCCAGGGCAAGATTGAACCCACGCGCGGCCGCGTGAAGATTGGCCAGACAGTGCGCTTTGGCGTGCTGTCGCAGCAGCTCGAGGAGCTCGAACCCTACATGGGCGACACGATCCGCGAGGTGCTCGGCAACTATAAGAAGTACTACGTCATCGACGGCAAGGAGACTTCGCCCGAGAAGCTCTGCGAGCGTCTGGGCTTTACGACGCAGCAGCTCTGGAGCCGCATCGGCGATCTTTCGGGCGGCCAGCGCCGTCGCCTGTCGCTGTTGCTGACGATTCTGGACGAGCCCAACGTGCTCATCCTGGACGAGCCGGGCAACGACCTGGATACCGACATGCTCGCGATTGTCGAGGACCTGCTGGACGGCTGGCCCGGCACGCTGATCCTGGTGACACACGATCGCTTTTTGATGGAGCGCGTGACCGACCAACAGTGGGCACTGCTCGATGGCCATCTGACGCATATGCCCGGCGGCGTGGACCAGTACCTGCGCCTGTGCAACGCTACCGCCGAGGGCGAGCCCGTGGGCGCGCCGAGCGCTAAGACCGGCACGTTCGACACCGGTGCGGCGGCTGCTGCCGACAAGCCCAAGTCGAGCGGTCAGCCCAACGGCCTTTCCAACGCCGAGCGTCAGAAGCTCCGCCGCGAGGTGAGCTCGCTCGAGCGCAAGATGGAGACGCAGCGCGCCCGCGTGGAGGAGGCCGAGGCCGCCATGGCCCAGGTCGATCCCACCAACTACACGGCGCTCGGCGAGCAGCAGGCAAAGATCGACGAGGCTCACGCCGCCATGGACGAGCTGGAGATGGCGTGGCTCGAGGCGAGCGAAAAGCTCGAGGGCGAGGAGTAGGCGAGAATGATCAAAGCCGCGTTTTTCGATATCGACGGCACGTTGCTGAGCTTTAAGACCCACCGGATTCCGGCGTCGGCGCAGCAGGTGCTCGACAGCTTTCGCGAGCAGGGGATTGCGTGCGTGATCGCCACGGGCCGTCCGACCTACCAGATGCCGGACTGGCTGTTCGACCTGGGCTGGGATGCGTACATTACGCTTTCGGGCCAGCACTGTTTTGATGCCAAGGGCGTCTACCGCAGCTGCCCGATCGATCCGGACGACGTTGCGGTGATTGTGGACCAGGTGGCGCAGGGGCGCTACGACTCACTGTGCATGCAGGGCGAGAACTCGTTTGTGAACCGCCTGTCCGAGCGCGTGGTGACGGCTGGCAGCAACGCGGGAATCGTCTACCACGAGGAGCCGTTTGAGCATGCCTTTGACGCGCCGGTCTATCAGTTCTGTGCCTTTGTTGACCCAGTTGACGAGCATATCGTGACCGATGCCGTGTCGCATTCGCTCACCACGCGCTGGTGCGACCTGTTCTGCGACATTATTCCGGCCAACGGCGGCAAGGACCTGGGTGTGGCGGCGACGCTGGAGCGCCTGGGCATCGACGCGAGTGAAGCGATTGCCTTTGGCGACGGCGAGAACGACCTGTCGATGTTCTCGGCCGTGGGCACAAGTGTGGCCATGGGCAACGCGCAGGACACGGTGAAAGCTGCGGCGACCTACGTGACGACCGCCGTGGACGACGATGGGATCTACAACGCCGCGAAGTACTTTGGACTGCTATAGCTGCGGCTCGGCACTTGGGGACACTCCTTGCGGGGCGTGTTCCCATTTTGTTTTCGTCCCGCTCGTTTTGTGAAACACGGCTAACTTTTAGGCAAAGTAGTAAGACATGGGCAACTTTTGCGGTAAAGTAAGCCGTGGAAAGTATCCAAAGGCTAACTAGCAATCATCGCGAAAGGCGGCCCATGGCCCTACGTGAATCCGGAGAAGACTATCTCGAATCGATCTACGTTCTGTCGGAACGCCAGGGCATCGTGCGCTCGATCGACGTTGCGGAGTACCTCGGCGTAACCAAGGCGAGCGTTTCCAAGGCCATGGCGACGCTGGAAAGCAACGGCTATGTCGAAATGGGCAAGCGCGACGTTCATCTGACGGAGCGTGGTCTGGAGGTCGCTCGCCAAATGTGGGAGCGTCACTGCTTTTTCGTGGGGCTGCTGGAGGATGCGGGTGTTTCGGCTGAGGTCGCGTCGCAAGAGGGCTGCCACATGGAGCACTGCCTGAGCGAGGAAAGCTTCGAGAAACTGAGGGCGATGCTGAACCGGGGCGAGGCGACGGGCCAAGCGGCGGAATCCTAACGAACCCCCAGTAGCGCGGAGTTCGCGCAAAGCGCGAACCAGCGACCGGGACCAGCGGTCCTTTCGGCCAAGTCCATTTCAGCAAAGGAACCCCGCCAGCAAGCGATGCCCAAGAACTGCCACCTACGTCACCGCAGGCCGGGGCCGGGTTTGGTTTTGAAAACACTCCACAGCGCGAGGCCCGCCTTTCCGTTGCTCCGCAGGAGCAGGAAAGACGGGCCTCATGCGCGAGGACGTTTTCAAAACCAAGCCCGGTCCCGGCCGGACAGCCCACGAACGCTACAGGTTCTTGACACCCATCGCGCGCATGGCATTCAGGATGGCGATAATCGCCACGCCCACGTCGCCGAACACAGCAAGCCACATGTTGGCGATGCCCAGTGCCGCAAGCACCAGAATCAGCAACTTAATGCCCAGCGCAAAGATGATGTTCTGCCAAACAATCGACATGGTCTTGCGCGCCACGCGGATCGCGCGGGAGATGTTGGACGGCTTGTCATCCATGAGCACGACGTCCGCCGCCTCAATTGCGGCGTCCGAGCCCATAGCGCCCATGGCGATGCCAACGTCTGCGCGGGTAAGCACGGGTGCGTCGTTGATACCGTCGCCTACAAAGGCGAGCTTGCCCTTGCCCGATTCTGCTGCAAGCAGCGCCTCGACACGCTCGACCTTATCACCCGGTAACAGCTGCGCGTGGAACTCGTCGAGACCGAGTTGCTTGGCTACAGACGCCGCAACCTCCTCACGGTCGCCCGTGAGCATGACGGTGCGCTTGACGCCGGCGGCGTGCAGGTCGCGAATCGTTTGCTCGGCATCGGTCTTTATGGTGTCGGCAATTACGATGTGGCCGGCGTACGTATCATCGACCAGCACGTGGAGGATGGTGCCGACGATCTCGCAATTGGGCGCTTCGATACCGGCCACAGCAAGCATCTTGGCATTGCCGACGATGACGCGCTTGCCGTCGATAATCGCCGTCACGCCATGGCCCGCGTCATTGGTGGAGTCGCTTACGCGTTTGGGATCGAGCTCGCCCTGGAAGGCGGTGCGTACCGAATGCGCGATGGGATGGTCGGAGAATGACTCGGCAAGGGCCGCGACTTCGAGCAGCGACTGCTCGGTATAGCCTGCCTCGGGGTGTACCGCCACGACCGAAAACGTGCCGTTGGTGAGCGTGCCGGTCTTGTCAAAGACGACGGTGTCCACATCCGCGAGCGTCTCGAGGTAGTTAGAGCCCTTGATGAGAACGCCCAGCTTGGACGCGCCGCCGATGCCGCCAAAGAAACTGAGCGGCACGCTGATCACCAACGCGCACGGGCAGCTGACGACCAAGAAGGTCAGGCCGCGCAGAATCCAGTCGGACCAGGCACCGGTGACCAGGCCACCGCCGAGCGCGAGCACCGCGGCAGCGCCGGTGACGGCGGGCGTGTAGATGCGGGCAAAGCGCGTGATGAAGTTCTCGGTGCGCGCCTTCTTTTCGCTGGCATTCTCCACGAGCTCCAGGACGCGTGCGACGGTGGACTCGCCAAAGGGCTTGGTGGTGCGCACGTGGATGAGCCCCGTCATGTTGATGCAGCCGCTGATGATATCGTCTCCGGTTTTGGCCGGGCGGGGGACCGACTCACCGGTAAGGGCGGCGGTGTCGAGCTGGGTTTCGCCCTCGACGATGACGCCGTCGATGGGCACGCGCTCGCCGGGCTTGACCACGATCACGGTGCCGACCGCGATGTCATCGGGGAAGACCTGTTCGAGTGAGCCGTCGGGTTGCTCGACGTTGGCGTAGTCGGGTGCTATGTCCATCATGGCGCTGATCGATTTACGGCTCTTGCCCACGGCGTATGCCTGGAACAGCTCGCCGACCTGGTAGAACAGCATGACGGCGGCGCCTTCGGCCATGTGCGGGTCGGTATCGGGGAAGAGCACCATGGCAAACGCGCCGATGGTCGCGACGGCCATAAGGAAACTCTCGTCGAAGGCCTTGCCGCGGCGGATGTTATTGAATGCCTTTTGCAGCACGTCGTAGCCGGCAATCAAAAACGGTATGAGGAACAGCATAAAGCTGGCGTAGATGTCGCCCGGGGTACCGAATGCGGCGGTGAGGGTGCCGAACTCATCGAGGGCGTACACCACGGCAAAAATGCCCAGCGCTACCACGATGCGGTTGCGCTTATGCTCAAGGGACTCTTTCTTCTTACGCTTCTTCTTTTTCTTTTTGGGATCGGCGGTGGTCATGACTCGTATCCTCCCATTTGAATGAATGAACACTCGCTCATATAATTTCGCGAGCAAAGGCCGCGGCAAGCGCGGCCTTGCAGGTTGGCGTAAACCCGGGCTAGAGAATGATCTCGCAGTCCGGCTCGGCGTCGGCCGTAAACTCTACAACGCGGTTGAGTACCTCGTCGAACTCGGCGTCATCGGCTTCGAGCGTCAACTTCTGGGTCATAAAGTTGACCGAAACGGACTTGACGCCATCGAGCTTGGCCAGCTCGTCCTGAAGCTCACGCGCGCAGTTGGCGCAGTCGATCTCGTCGAGCTTGAACTGCTTTTTCATGGTGGATTCCTTTCCCCGTATTTGCGGCTTGGGTGCAGGCCGCGCTGGTACCGTGGTTGGTCGCTATTCGCAGATGTGGCTCATGCCCTGGTTGAGCATGGTGTAGACGTGGTCGTCGGCGAGCGAGTATAGGATATTGCGCCCGTCGCGCCGGAATTTAACCAGGTGCGACTGCTTGAGTGTGCGCAGCTGGTGCGACACCGCGGACTGCGAGGTTTCGGTCGCTTCGGCGATGTCCGCCACGCAGAGCTCGCGGCCCATGAGGGCATAGAGGATCTTGATGCGCGTGGTGTCGCTGAAGACCTTGAACAGGTCGGCGAGGTCGTAGAGAAGCTCCTCGTCGGGAAGGTCCTCGGGCGAGCAGGTGGTGGGGATCGCGGGTTCGGTGGCCTCGATGTCGGGTTTCGTTTCATCAACGCGGGTGCTCATTGCAATATCCTTTCATATGAACATGCGCTCATATAACTTGCTTTCGATTATATGAGTGTATGTTCATATGTCAATACAATTTGCGTTAATTTCGATGACTGCTTGCCGCTTCTGCGATTTTCTGTGGGTTGGGAGACATCGACGCAATGCTCGCCAACATATTTCGAGATGTTCGGCTAGCATGCTAAGAAAGCCACCTTGAGAAGCATTAGAACTGTTCATATTTGTACTTTATCGTGTCAAATACCGCGAGAATCAGTTCTTCCTCTACGGGAGTTTCTGCAGAATCAGTTTTATCTAAAGTTATATTGAGCATTGCTGCAGCCAATCTGGCACATCGGTGGCCGAATAAGTCGAAAAATGTAGGTGGACATCCGCAGAGATCGCCTTTAGAAGAGCGAATTCTCAATTAGATCAATAATCGTGTCGTCTTCCGTGCGGTTTTCATCGATTTTTGCGAACATGTCGCATTCCCAAGCCCCATTGATTTCCTCAGCAAGGGCCCCGACGTGTTGCATGTCGTCGGGTTCGGGCACATCGTTGATGCTCGGGTCATCAGCTTGCGGATATTGGCTTGCAATTTCGCGCTTGGCGGCCTCTTCTTCTTTGAGTGTCTCCAGGACGCGGCGACCGTATTCGAAGTAGCGCCGCAAGACAAATTGACGAAGAGTTTCTTGCAGGATGGCGAAGTTATCCGGGAGTCGACCGGGCCATATCTTCTCGCGAATGCGAATCGCTTCCATGACCCGTTTAAAAGCGGACTGCTTGAAAAACGAATGACGATTAACCGTGATAACGGCATATCCCATGTTTCGCAGCGTGTTTCGGCGCTCCTCGTCAATTGATTGCTGCTCGGGTTCGTCGTGGTAAAAGCCGTTGTATTCGATATCGGTCATCGAATTTTCGAGCAGCGCGTCGAGGTAGAAAACCGTCCGTCGCGTTAGGGCGGCGTATCTTTTGGGGACTGGGATCGGATAATCCGTTTTGATAGCGCGTATGGCTAAGCCACCCATTGACTTGGGCATTGTCAGCATCATGACAAACGCCGTTTCGAGTGGGGAGCGACAGCCTTCGTGTACATAAGAAAGTGCCTTAAGTGCTTTATTAGATCCACGATACCCCGGTGCCTCTGAAAAAGAAGGCTCTGAGCTCTTCAACGCTGGTTAGGGCTGGGCGCTCGCGATATTGAGTTTCGTCGGACGTTCCAAGCGCGTAGGAGCCGCAGATTTCAAAGTAATACTCAACGAGCTCCGAAAGGTTGAGGTCGGCTGTTGCTTCTAACGCGCACAGCTTGATATCGACGATGTAGACGTTCGGCTCGAGTTCTAGGTAGCTTTCTGCATCAAACGTATAGCGCGTGCAGTGGCAGATGCAGCCCTTGCGGTGCCTTTTGGCATTATTGGAAAACGTCAGCACATGGATACGTTCAGAATCGACATTCTTTCTGTTGAGCCATGCTCGTGCCGCTTCCAGGTCGGACGTGGTCGGCGCAGACACCCTGATCTTTTCCATAGGTATGGGACCGGTCGCGTAGCTTGCGAGCGAGTTGGCTGTTTGGTATACAGCGCGTGCCGTGGTATGTGACAGAATGATTCCCATACGCGCATGATGGCATAGCGGACGCCGCATACGCCCGAAACTTCGGGCAACGGTATTGGGGCGCGGCTTATCTTCTGCGAACGGTGGGTTTTTGAGCTGTCGTATTGAGGGAGCAGCTTTGGCTGGGGAGGTTTCTGCCGGCTGCCCCTTTTTGATGAACTTTAGTTGCGGATTCGTAGCTTCTAAGCGTTTTTGCCGACCGCTCAGATGCCTCACCAACATAATTTGAGTTATTCGGCCTTATCCTATACAAATGGTGCGATCGCAACGTCCTATTCGAATTGATTCAGGTAGATTTATGGGGCTTGGTTGCGAAATTAAGGCGATTTTAGCTTCGATTGCGGTTCAAGGGGCCTTGACTAGTGGTTCAGCTGGCCGAACAACTCGAAAAATGTAGGTGGGCCAACCTGCCGACTAGGTCGCGCGCGCAGACGTGGTGTAAGAGTGTCCTGAGGTCCGTCGCTGCAAGTCC
>UQUG01000027.1 GCA_900544205.1 uncultured Collinsella sp. | reverse complement strand
TGCATCATGCTCGCTCTGTTTTCGCTTCCGTTTTCCTATGGCGGATTTGCCTGCGATCCCTTTAAGACCGACTACAAGATTGAGTTCGATGACCGCGCGCAGGCAATCTCGGGGATGCCGCATGCAGTTTGCGATGCGTATCAGGAGGCAGCCCGGTTTGACCTGGAATACAACGGTGAGCTGGGTCATTCCTCCCGGAGGGGACGTATCCATGATGAAAAACGCAACACGGGCTTGATTACTATGGGAATCGAGGTCGCGACGGTCAACAACGAAATGCTCCGCGACATGGAAGCGATGGAAGCGCTCGCATGGCGCATCCACCAGCGTATGGGTAAGCGATATCAGAATCGCGTAGAGGCTCGTCGAAAGAGGCAAGATGCTCTGCTGAATACGCTCCGAGCGTGCTTTGGGCTCAAGCCAGCGTAAAACTATGGCTTTATAGGGGGTCTGTTTATATGCTCTGTGCAAAAAACGGCAAATATGAGTACTGTTACTAGATTAGTGACAGCAAAAACAAAGAAACTTGGGCCGAAAATCTGGATTCAGCGAAGAGATAGTAAACGAATGTGGAATATCTTGGCGCCAAGCAGGCTGTGCGGAACTCAAAAAGGGCTCGTGAGGCGGTAATACGCTGCTACTAAATTGGTGACAGTACTCATATTTGCCGTTTTTTGCACAGGGCGCCCTGAGACGGGTGCCCCGGAGCTCCCCGTGGGGGAGCTCCGGGCTTCATGGGGGCACGAATAGCCCGTCCTGACCTGCGAAATCTGTACTCGCGATGCGAATAACGCCCCTAACCTTAAACTTTAGCTTGAACTTAGCTATAATGCGCTACGTTCCTGCCAGGCTGTGGTTGCGGGCGGACGAAATGCCCGTCCTAGTCCAAGACAGACGCGGTCAAAGGGATCCACGTAAGCGACCGCGTGCGCGCGGCGCGATCATGGCGCGTCCTAGATGTAAGCCGCACCGTCCGTTCTACTTTCTTTGGGGCAATACCGCCTCGCGGGCGAGCGGGCCAGTCGTGAAGGTGGCTGCGGCCTCCCGAGCAAACACCCCGGTGCGCAAGTGTGGGGTCAAATACCAGGTCAGCTGGTGGGAACAACCTGATATTCCGCGCAACGCACGGATCGTATACGACACAGAAGGCAGGGTAGTGGACATGGTGAGGGGCAGCTTGATGCACGCGGCTCGGTTAGGTACTGGGACCGCAGCGGTCATCGCCGTTTTGGGCCTGAGCGGATGCGCGTTCAACCCGCTGTCTACGTTCACGACTCCCACGATCGACCAGATCGAGTACGAGACCGTCACGCCGGCGGTGTCGGACGATGCCCTGGTCACTCCCGGAACCCTGACGGTCGCCCTCGATACTTCCGATGCGCCGCAGGCCATGCAGGACGCCGACGGCGAGCTCACGGGGTATGCGGTTGACGCCGCCCGCGCCCTCGCAAGCCGCATGGGCCTTAAGGTCGCCTTTGTCGATGCGTCCTCGGCAGGTTCCGCGCTCGGCGACAAAAAGGCCGATATCTTTATCGGCGAGATTAACTCCACGGACGGGGACATTAGCTCGCTCGGCACCTGCCTGTACGATGCCGCTTCCGTGTTCGGTAAAACCAGCGATGGTGGGTCGCTAAGCGTTTCCACCGATACCCTTAACACGTCTACCCTGGGTGTCCAGATGTCCTCGGCCTCGCAGGAGGCGCTTGCCAAGCAGAGCATTGCCGCCAACCAAAAGACCTACTCCAACATCAACGAGTGCTTTGAGGCGCTCGAGTCCGGCGAGGTCGACTATGTGATCTGCGACTCCACGGCCGGCGGCTACCTTGCACGTCTGATGAGCGAGATCTCCTATGTCGGTGCGCTCGAGGCGCCCTCGACGCTCGGTGTTGCGGGCCTCTCGTCCAATGACGAACTGTGCCGTGCCGTGAGCGATGCCCTCAACGGCATCACGGTCGACGGTACGCTCGAGGCAGTCCACTGCGTCTGGTATGGCACGATGCCCTACGACCTCACCACTAAGACGGTTTCGGGCGCTAACGTGCAACCGGGCGACTCTGAGTCCAGTGAGACCACGTCCTCCGGCGGCGAGTCTTCCGATTCCAACAATGAGACCGCATCCTCCGAGGACAAATCGTCCAGCCAGGAAGGCACCATCACTGACGACGACATTAACAAACTCAATAGCTAGTTATTGCTAGGGGTGGTGTCTCCTATACGTTGGAAAGGGCACCTCTTCACGGTTTCAACACGCAAAGCCGGGTCTCCCAAATAGGGGAGCCCGGCTTTTTCATTTCTATAAAACCAGCAGGTCAAAGCCAATTTTCGGGACCAAATACAAATCTGTCGGCTCCCTCCTATAGCGCACTTTGCCATGGAAAAGTACGAGACTTCGGTATGCGGTATCAAGCAATCGTTATTCGGGTCTTTAGGAATCCGCGTGATTAAATGCACGGCAATGGGTACATAGCCAGTACAGTAAGTCCCCGAGGCAGATTGGAGCCACGTATGGATATCAAGGTTTCTGGACGCAAGACGACGGTAACCGATGCTCTGCGTGCGCATGTGGATGAGAAGATCGGCGAGGCGCTCAAGGTTTTCGATATCGAGCCCATGACGGTCGACGTTGTACTTCGCTATGAGAAGAACCCCTCGAACCCCAACCCGGCAATCGTCGAGGTTACGGTTCGTGCCCGCGGTTCGGTGATTCGCGTTGCCGAGCACGGTGCGGATATGTACGCCGCCATCGACCTCTCCGCCGATAAGGTCACCCGCCAGCTGCGCAAGTTCAAGACCAAGGTCGTGGACAACCGCCAGGGCGGTGCCAGCGCGGCGGATGTCGCACCGGTCGAGCGCGTCGAGGATCTGGCCGACCTGCTGCTGCCCGAGGAGGAGGACGACCTGCTCGTCCGCGAGAAGGTCATCGATGTCACCCCGATGACTGAGGAGCAGGCGCTGGTGCAGACCGATCTGCTCGGCCACGACTTCTACGTGTTCGAGAACGCGACGACTGGCCTCATCAATGTGGTGTATCACCGTAAGAATGGTGGATATGGCATCATCAAGCCCCGTATCGAAACACTTGACGAGTAAAATACGTTAACTTGCATGAGTTAACGGTTGGCGGCCATCCCATGCGGATGGCCGCCTTTTTACGTAAGGAGTCGCTTTGATGGACAAGGCTGCATCTACCGGCCATTCTGACCGCTGCCGCATCGTCGTCGATACCTGCTGCGACTTTAGCCCCGAGGTCGCCGCGAACCTCGATGTCGATATCTTGGGCTTCCCCTTTATCATCGATGGCGAGGAGCGCACGGACGATATCTGGTCGAGCATGAGCCCTAAGGAGTTCTACGACCGCATGCGCGCCGGCGCTCGCGTGTCTACCTCCGCCGTGTCGCTCGGTCGCTATATCGAGTTCTTTACCGAGTGTGCCAAGGAGGGCACGCCCACGGTCTACCTGTGCTTTACCTCGGCGCTGTCGTCGAGCTACAACTCCGCGTGCCAGGCGGCGGACGCCGTGCGCGCCGAGTATCCCGATTTTGAGCTGTACGTGGTCGACAACGCTCTGCCCTGTGCGACCGGCGCGCTCTTGGCGCTCGAGGCCGTGCGCCAGCGTTCGGCGGGACTGACCGCCAAGCAGCTGGTCGATTGGGCAAACGAGGCAAAGACCTACGTCCACGGTTACTTTACGCTCGAGAGCTTCGACGCACTGGCTGCCGGTGGCCGCATTCCGCCCGCGGCGGCACAGCTCACGGCAAAGCTCGATGTCAAGCCCGAGCTCTCCTACGACCTTGCCGGCTCGCTGTCGCTGATCGGCGTCAACCGCGGCCGCAAGAAGGCGCTCAAGTCCATCCTCAAGTCGTTCCGCGAGAACTACGTGCCCGACCGCACCATGCCCATCGCCATCATGACGGCCGATGCCGAGAAGGACGGCGACTGGCTCGAGGCCGCCATCCGCAAGGAGGAGGGTTGCGCCGACGTCACGATCATTCGCAGCTCCGTGGGTCCCACCATCGGCTCGCACGTGGGCCCCGGCATGGTGGCCTGCGCGTTTTGGGGTAAGAATCGCGCCGAGAAAGCCTCGCTTTCCGACCGCATCGCGCGTCGCGTGCGCGGCGAGTAGGTAGGCGCTGCGGCTGCAAGTGCCCTCAAGTCACGGCCGAAACGCTGGCACCGAGTATTTTAACCTGGTAACAACACCCAACCCAAAAGGAAAGGTTTCATGGCAAACAAGCTCTCCGTCGCATTCATCGGCACCGGAATCATGGGTGCCCCCATCGCCGGCCACATCCTGGACGCCGGCTACCCCGTCACGGTCAACAACCGCACCAAGTCCAAGGCCGCCGCGCTTATCGAGCACGGCGCCGCCTGGGCCGATACGCCGGCCGACGCCGTGGCGAACGCCGACGTCGTCTTTACCATGGTGGGCTATCCCTCCGAGGTCGAGGAGCTCTACCTGGCGGGCGACGGCCTGCTCGCGTGCACTAAGCCCGGCGCGGTCTTGATCGACCTCACCACGAGCTCGCCCGAGCTCGCCCGTGACATTGCCGAGGCCGCCCAGGTTTCTGGCCGCATGGCGTTTGACTGCCCCGTCACCGGCGGCGAGTCGGGCGCTATCGCCGGTTCGCTCACGGCTATCGTGGGTGCTACCGAGAACGACATCGCGCCGGTCCGCGACATCCTTGCCACCTTTGCGGCCAACATCTGCTGCTTCGATGGCGCCGGCAAGGGCCAGGCTGCCAAACTCGCCAACCAGGTGTCGCTGGGCGCCTGCATGGTCGGCATGGCAGACGCCATGGCATTTGCCGAGCTGAGCGGCCTTGACCTGGAGAAGACCCGCCAGATGATCCTGGGCGGCACCGGTAAGTCCGGCGCCATGGAGAGCCTGGCGCCCAAGGCGCTCGACGGCGACTACAAGCCCGGCTTTATGGTCGAGCACTTCATTAAGGACCTGCGTCTGGCGCTCGCCTACGCCGATGATCGCGAGCTCGCGCTGCCCGGCGCCGACGTCGCCTTTACGCTCTATGACATGCTCGACGCCATCGGCGGCGCCAAGCTGGGTACCCAGGCCATCACGGTCCTCTATAAGGAGGAGGCCGATGCCATTGCCGCCGGTCTGGACTGGTCGCAGTATCGTCCCGAAGAGCATGGCGCTCACGAGGAAGGCTGCGGTTGCGGCGAGCATGGCGACGACCACGAGTGCGGTTGCGGCCACCACCATGGCGAGGACCACGAGTGCTGCGGCGGCCACGGCCATGACGACGGCCACGAGTGCTGCTGCGGCCACCATCACGGGGAGTAGCGCCCATGAGCTGGACGTTCGTGGTGCTTGCACTGGTGCTCTTTCTCTTTGCGATCTACATCGGCTTTTTGTGCGGCCAGTGGGCGTGCGAAAAGCGCGTCATCACCAAGCGCGACTACTGGATCGCCAATTTTGTAGGCGCGGCGGCAGTCGTCCTGCTGACCTGGGTGTTCTCGCTGTTCCCGCTGGTGCAGTTTGCGCCGATCGGCTGGCTCGGCGGTTTTATCGCCGGTCTTAAGATGAGCTTTGGCGAGTCCGTCGGCCCATGGCGCAAGCACGATGAGGTCTTTAACGTCAACAAGGCACACCGCGCCGCCGCCGATGCGGGCGACGCCGAGGAGCGTCGCCGCGCACGTCGCAATGGCGCGGCCGACCGACAGCTCATCTCGGTCACCGATGACAGCAAGGGTGCTGGCAAGCACGCTAAGAAATAGTAAGAAGAGGTAACTATGGCAGAAAACAAGGAAGAACAGCTCACCGACGAGGAGCTGGCACAGCTTCAGCTGGCAGAGGAGAACGAGAACGCCGTCGACCGCCTGGTCAAGGAGCTCGGCTGCCCCACGCGCCGCATCCGCCAGTTTGCCGCCCGCGTGCTTCACCTGCTTGCCGAGCGCGATCCGCAGCGCGTCGTGCCCTGCGTGCCCGCGCTGATCGAGGCGCTCGACCGCCCCGAGGCGCAGACCCGCTGGGAGGCCCTCGATGCCCTGACGGCGCTCGCTACCACCTGCCCCGAGCAGCTGGGCGATGCCTTTGAGGGCGCCGAGACTGCGCTGTTCGACGAGATCTCCTCCACGCTGCGCTATGCCGCCTTCCGCCTGCTGTGCGTGTGGGGTGCCACGAGCGTCGAGCGTTCGCGCGAGGCTTGGCCCATCCTGGACGAGGCCATCCAGTGCTACCACGGCGACCTTGAGTATCGCGACATGCTCGGTTGCCTGTACGAGTTTTGCCAGGGCGAGATCGACGCCGAGGTTGCCGAGAAGCTCGCGCTGCGCCTTAAGTTCGACGCCGAGAACGGCAAGGGCAGCTATCTCAAGGCCCGTTCGAGCGAGATTTGCGAAATGCTTGTTAAACGTTTTGGCCTGGATCTCTCCAAAAAGAAGAAGCGTGCTAGCGTTAAAAAATCTGACGACGCCGAAGACGAGGAGTAACAGATTATGGCGCACGATGTAGTCCTGATTCCCGGTGACGGTATCGGTCCCGAGATTACGCAGGCCATGCGCCGCGTGGTCGAGGCTGCCGGTGTCCAGATCAATTGGAACGTCCAGGAGGCCGGTGCCGGCGTCATGGACGAGTTTGGCACGCCGCTGCCCCAGCACGTGCTCGATGCGGTCGCCGAGACCAAGGTTGCCATCAAGGGCCCCATCACCACGCCGGTCGGCACGGGTTTCCGCAGCGTCAACGTGGCCCTGCGCAAGCAATTCGACCTGTACGCCTGCGTGCGCCCCTGCCTGTCGCAGCCGGGTGACAGCTCGCGCTTCCGCGACGTCGACCTGGTTATCGTGCGCGAGAACACCGAGGACCTCTACGCCGGCATCGAGTTCGATGAGGGCACTGCCGAGGTCGAGGAGCTCTCGCAGCTTGTCGAGCGTTCGGGCCAAAAGACCTTCGCCGCCGATTCCGCGATCTCGATCAAGCCGATCTCCATCGCCAAGAGCCGCCGCATTGTGGAGTATGCCTTTGAGTATGCCCGTCGCTGCGGCCGCAAAAAGGTGACGGCCGTGCACAAGGCCAACATCATGAAGGCGACCGACGGCCTGTTCCTGCGCGTGGCGCGCGAGGTGGCCGCCAACTATCCTGATATCGAGTTCAACGACAAGATCGTCGACGCCACCTGCATGGGCCTGGTCCAGAACCCCAACGACTTCGATGTCCTGGTGCTGCCCAACCTGTACGGCGACATCGTGAGCGACCTGTGCGCCGGCCTGGTGGGCGGCTTGGGTATGGCCCCCGGCTCCAACATCGGTGCCGACTGCGCCATCTTTGAGGCCACGCATGGCTCCGCACCCGATATCGCGGACAAGGATATCGCCAACCCCACGGCCGAGATCCTCTCTGCCGCGATGATGCTCGATCACCTGGGCGAGAACGATGCTGCCAATCGCATTCGTGCCGCCGTATCTGCCACGCTCGACGAGGGCGAGCAGGTTACCGGTGACGTGCGTCGTGCCCAGACCGGTTCCGTCGAGGGCGCGGTGGGCACGCAGGCCTTTGCCGATGCCGTTATCGCGCACCTGGCCTAAGGCATGCACACTGCAAACGCCTAAATAGTACTTAAGTGTTTGCGTATAACCTAAGAATCAATACGCCCGGCGCTCTGCCGGGCGTATTCTATTGGGGACTATGTTTCCTAACAAGGAGTAACTGATATGGGTCTGATTCAAAAGAAGGACGAGAAGGACGAGATCGACGGCATCCAGATCATCGAGCGCGGCGAAGGCCCCGACGGTGACGAGGACGAGAAGATCGATCTGGTCGCCGGCACGTCTGCCGAGCACATTGCTGCTGGTACGACCGCCGAGGAGGAGGACGCCCGTCTGGAGGCAAAGATTGCCGCGGACGCCGCCGACGAGAACCTCATGCCCCAGGAGCAGGACGAGGACGACGACTCCGACGTGGACGACCACGCTTGTAAGCACAAGAAGACGATGATTGTCGCCTTTGTGGTCGCCATCGTGATCGCTGCCGTGGTCGGCTTCTTTATCGGCAACGGTGGTTTTGGCGGCAAGGGCGTCGGCTCGGCGACCCTGTCCGAGGACCAGCTCGATTCGACCGTGGCGAGCTATAGCTACAACGGCAAGAAGAGCGACATCACCGCGCGTGAGGCCATCGAGAGTCAGTACAGCCTCGACACCGTCAAGGACGACGACGGCAACTACACCGCTCCGTCTGCCGACGTTATCCTGTCCTACGTGCGCAACCAGATTCTGCTGGACGCTGCCGAGGACGAGGGCATTACCGTCTCTTCCAAGGAAATGAAGCAGTATGCCGAGGATTCCATCGGCACCTCCGACTACAAGACCATGGCCACGCAGTACGGCGTGTCCAAGGACCAGGCCAAGCAGATCGTCCGCCAGTCCGCGACGCTGCAGAAGCTCTACAAGAAGAAGGTGGGCGATAGCTCCGCAAGCATGCCGACCGCCCCGACCGAGCCTGCTGACGGCAACGAGGAGACCGCGAGCAAGGACTACGCCGACTACATCATCAACCTTGCCGGCGACGAGTGGGATAGCGAAAAGGGTACCTGGAAGGACGCCGATAGCACCTACGCTAAGGCCTTCGCTGACGATGCCTTTACGGCCGATAGCGCTACCTATAAGCAGGCCATGACCGCCTATTACACCGCCTACCAGCAGTATTCCTCGCAGGCTTCGAGCGCCAGCTCCAAGTGGACCGAGTATGCTAACGGCCTCTACGCCAAGGCCAACATCAGCATCTACGGCCTGTTTGCGTAAAGAGTTGCACGGCTCATCGAGCATCTAGCCGATAGACAGCAAGTAGCCCGCCAGTACGGAAGTCGTTCTTGCGGGCTATTTGCGTTGAGAGCGTGATCGGCAGTTTAATTATGGCTATTCATCTTTAAGCCCAAAAAGGCTATCGGCTTCATCGTCGGATATATATTCCAGTACATCGCCCGGTTGGCAGTCGAGTGCCCGGCATATCGCGTCAAGAGTTGAAAAACGTATGGCAGAAACCTTGCCCGTCTTAATGCGTGACATATTGACCTGGGAGATGCCCACACGTTCCGCAAGCTCTTTGGATGAAATCTTGCGTTCGGCGAGCATGCGGTCAAGCCGCAGAATAATCATGGATTCCCCCTAGAGCAACTCGTCATCTTGTTTTTGCAGGATATACCCGTAGCGGAAGATGCTGGCAATCAGGCAAATAATCAGGCCTGCAAAGAGCATGGAGGGCTCGAATAACTGGCCGACGAACGCATCCGTAAAGCTGCCGCCAAATCCTGAGAGTATCATTCCCGTGATTACGGCGCCAAGAAGCCTCACGGCAACGCCGCCGATAAGGAATAAATGTCCTACTCGACGAAGTGTCTGGTTACATTCAAGGTCAAAGGGCCTGCCTTCCTTTTCAATGTTGAGGAAAAGCCTGCGCACGCTTATCGCGATGGTAAGCGCGAGACATGTCATCAAGAGACTCCCTATGGCAGTGTGACCATCGTGTGCGACGAGCATAAGTGGGGCCTGCGCATCGGTGCCGACGATGGCAAGGCACGGCCCTTCGCCGGCTTGAAGTTCTACGGATTGGAGACACGACCCTTGGGAGAGGCCAGGCAATATGAGTAGAAGGTCAATCGCAATGACTGCGAGGAGTCCCAGAGCGAGCGCGGTGGTAATGCAGATCGTGGCCCATTTGCAGATGCGAGCGAGCTTCCTCAGTTCGACTATTGTCTGTTCGCGGCTGATGGTTTCATTCGGTTCAAAGTCATTGCTGCGAATCATGGCTTCCCCAATCATTACTTCAGTTGATACCTGTATCTTACTATATATTTAACGATAAACGTTAAATAGTTGCAAATACAAAGATGGTAACGTCTGGTCTAACAGAGCCAAAAGAAATATAACCTGCTTCAGCAATTGACTTGCTAAGGGCTCGAGTTGTTTATATAGATCTAAAATAGTCACAATATACAAATATTGAGAGATGTTGGGAATATAGATGAAAAGATCTAAGGGTTTTCTTCTATTGGCAATGATGTTGCTCGGACTGTTCTGCCTGAGCAGCCCTTCTTGAGCCGAGGCTGCCTGTCCTGAAGGTGAACTTCAGCAGTCTTATACGGGCAGCCTGCTCATAAGCGCTAAGGAGGTTGATGCCGATTCTCAGTCTGGAGTAAATCCCCTTGCCACTTTTGAGGGGGACGGCGGAACGGTCAAGCTCGACCATATCGGTAGCGGGATTTTGAGGTGGCAAGTTTAGTCGGGAGGTCGCTTGTGGACACCATATATGACGGGGATGATTGGGTCGAACATTATACTTGGCGCCTGGTCGGCTCGAATGACAATGGGGATGTGATGTTTGATGGGCTATGCCCGAAGCATCTCCATCCTTTTGTCTCATCGTTAATTGAGAGTTCCGCTCGTGTTGCCCCTTACAGCTCGGCATCGCTTAATGATGCGGACGTCCTTAAAATCATAAATGACTCTATTGACGAGGGTATGATGAGCAGCTTGCTGTTTTCTCGGCTTGTGGGGCTAGATGAGGCTAGCTCAAAACGACTGCTTGCGGGTGAAAAGGTGGAGCTCGCCTATCATTCGATGGTTTCAATCCTGCGGCTGGCCGATGCTCTTCGAAAATAAATAAAAACGGGACAAGTGGGCTACATCACTTGTCCCGTTTTTAATTGGCTCTGTTAGGCCAGAATTGACATACGAGTGTCCCCATGGTGCCATATCGTTAGCCTCGTAGACCGCGACGGACGGGGCAGCATGAACGCCGAGGACCTGGTAACTTTCCTCAATTCATCTGGGAAAACAACTGCAAACGATTGCAAGTAACCGGTGAACGGTCAAAAACTACCGTTCACCGATATTTTCGAAACTGGTTCTAACTGGTATTAAGTCAAAAAGACCAATTCACAAATCTTCATAATGACCTGCAATTTTTCTACACGCTATTTTTAGCCGCCCTGCGTTGTTTAGACGCAAAGAAAGTTCCGATCTTTCGCCCAATCATTTCGAAACGGTTTCAAAACCGCAGGTAGAAGTGTTAACGAGCGGTAAACGGTCGATTTTTTGCCGTGAGCGGTGCAAAAACGTTTTACTGTATGAATCAACGAAAGCGACCTCTTCTGTGGTGATATAGTGACAACAACACGTCACGTGGTTACTACCAGTTGAGAGACCACTGGTCTTCAAAGAACGCTTTCCAAGAAGCTTTAAGGGCACCCGCCCGCTGGCTTCCGAAAACCATCGAACTCAGATCGTACACACCTTCGGAAGGGAAATTTGAATGGTTGGCTTTATTCTTACCGGTCATGGACAGTTCGCCCCCGGCCTTGCAAGCGCTATCGCTATGGTCGCTGGCGACCAGCCCGCTTTTACCGTCGTTCCTTTTGAGGGCGACCAGGCTGCCTCCTACGGTGAGGATCTCCGCGCCGCCATCACCGCCATGCGCGAGGAGTGCGATGGCGTGCTCGTCTTTACCGACCTGCTCGGTGGTACCCCCTTCAATCAGTCGATGATGATTGCCCAGGATGTCGACAACGTCGAGGTTCTGACCGGCACCAACCTTCCCATGGTTATTGAGCTTCTGTTCCTCCGCGGCAACGCCACGCTCGCCGAGCTTGGCGAGCAGGCCGTGACCGTTGGCCAGACGGGCATCACCGCCCAGACGGTCGCATCCGTTGCCGGCTCCGACGAAGAGGATATCTTCGGCGACGAGGACGGCATCTAATGGCCGATTTCGGAGCCAACGTCCTGAGCTCCTCGGTCGCCCTTTTAGGCCTGCTTGTCATCATGGGCTTGATTTACACCATCTGGTCGCAAATCAACATGAAGAAGAAGCAGAAGTACTTCAAGGAGCTGCACACCGAGCTCAAGCCGGGTCAAGAGGTTCTTTTCGCCGGCGGTATCTACGGAACCGTCAAAGGCATCGAAGGCGAGAAGGTCCAGATCAAAGTCCGATCCGGAGCCGTCGTAGATGTTTCGCGTTACGCGATTCAGGAGATCAAGTAACTGTCGTCAGCAAATAACGAAAGGAAGCTGATCAACATGGCAGAACCCAACATTCTTCTTACCCGCATCGATAACCGACTGGTTCATGGTCAGGTTGCCACCCAGTGGAACTCCACCCTGGGCTCCAACCTCATCCTCGTCGCCAACGACGACGTGGCGTCCAACACCATGCGCCAGAACCTCATGAAGATGGCCGCTCCCGCCGGCGTCGCTACGCGTTTCTTCTCTCTGCAGAAGACCATCGACGTCATTGGCAAGGCGAGCCCGCGCCAGAAGATCTTCATCGTGGCCGAAACACCGGAAGACGTGCTTACGCTCGTCAAGGGCGGTGTGCCTATAAAGAAGGTAAACATCGGCAACATGCACATGTCGGAAGGAAAGCGCCAAGTCGCCACCTCCGTCGCAGTTAACGACGAGGATGTCGCTGCGTTTAAAGAGCTGCAGGAATTGGGGGTGGAGTTGGAGATCAGGCGCGTTCCGAGCACGCCTGTTGAGGACACGAGCAAGCTCTTCTCGTAATCCTCGTGATCCACGTTGTCAGGAGTGAAACCCTGACGTTCTGTACGTGAAATCCAAAGTGCGTACATACATTTTGAAAGGAGGAGCAAGATGGAATACTCGATCATCCAGATCGCTCTGGTCTTCGTCGTCACGTTCATCGCGGCAATCGACCAGTTTGACTTCCTCGAGTCTCTCTATCAGCCCATCGTCACCGGCGCCGTCATCGGTCTTATCCTTGGCGACCTCAACACCGGTCTTCTCGTGGGTGGTACCTATCAGCTCATGACGATCGGCAACATGCCGATCGGAGGCGCTCAGCCGCCTAACGCCGTCATCGGCGGCATCATGGCAGCCATTCTCGCTATCGCCACGGGCCTCGAGCCCAACGCGGCAGTCGGCCTCGCCATTCCGTTCGCTCTGCTTGGCCAGCTTGGCGTTACCCTGGTCTTCACGCTTATGTCCCCGCTTATGTCCACGGCCGATAACATGGCTCACAACGCGGACACCAAGGGCATCGAGCGCCTGAACTACTTCGCCATGGCTCTGCTCGGCCTGATCTTCGCTGTCGTCGTCACCCTGTTCTTCATCGCTGGCGCTACCATTGGTCAGACCATCGCTTCTGCCATCCCGACTTGGCTGCAGACCGGTCTCTCCGCTGCAGGCGGCATGATGCGCTTCGTCGGCTTCGCCGTCCTGCTCAAGGTTATGATGAACCGCGATATGTGGGGCTTCTTCCTCATGGGCTTTGGCCTCGCGCTCATCACTGTTGCCAACGATTCGCTGGCAACCCCTGCTCTGCTCATCCTCGCTCTCATCGGCTTCGGCATCGCTTTCTGGGACTTCCAGCAGCAGACCGAGCTGAAGGGTGCAGCTGTTTCTGACGGAGGTGACTTCGAAGATGGCATCTAATGAGTATGTGATCCCGGAGCACTACGAGGATCTCACTCCTGCTCCGCAGCTCGACCAGAAGACCCTCAACAAGATGGCTTGGCGCTCCTGCTTCCTGCAGGCATCGTTCAACTACGAGCGCATGCAGGCCGCCGGCTGGCTTTACTCCATCATCCCCGGTCTGGAGAAGATCCACACCAACAAGAACGACCTCGCGGCTTCCATGAGCCACAACCTGGAGTTCTTCAACACTCATCCGTTCCTCGTCACCTTTGTTATGGGTATCGTGCTTTCGCTCGAGCAGAACAAGGTTGACATCCCCACGATCCGCGCCGTCCGCGTCGCCGCAATGGGCCCGCTCGGTGGTATCGGTGACGCCCTGTTCTGGCTGACGCTCGTGCCTATCACGGCCGGCATCACCTCCAACATGGCCATCAACGGCAACGCCGCTGCGCCGATCATCTTCCTGGTGATCTTCAACGTCGTCCAGTTCGCTCTGCGCTTCTGGCTCATGAACTGGTCCTACAAGCTTGGCACCAGCGCTATTGACGCTCTGACCGCCAACATGCAGGCCTTCACGCGTGCCGCTTCCATCATGGGCGTCTTCGTCGTCGGTTGCCTGGTCGTCACCATGGGTGGCACCCAGATCAACCTCCAGATCCCCAACGGCACCACCCGTGGCCTCTCCGCTACTACCGTGATCGTCTCCGAGAAGGAGGCCGAGAACTTCACCGGTATGGAGGGCATCGATACCGAGACCGCTGAGGCCGGTACCATCGCCATGACCGATGAGGACGGCAACGCCCTCACCGCTTCCGATGCCGACGGCAACGCTGTCGAGTGCGGCGTCACCGATCTGGGCAACGGCATGGAGTCCGTTACCTACGGCACCGTCACCGAGGATCCGGTCAACTTCTCCGTTGCCGACACCCTCAACACCATCGTCCCGAAGCTCGTCCCGCTTATGCTTACGCTGCTGCTTTACTACATGTTCGCTAAGCACAGCTGGACCCCGACCAAGGGCATTCTCCTGCTCTTCGTCCTTGGCATCCTGGGCGCTGGCCCGCTTGGTCTCTGGCCGAGCATCTGGTAAGGCTCTAGCTTGAGGGGTGTGTCCCTACGCGGCTCACACCCCGACCCCTTAAGCCATGTGTATGTTAAAAGCCGCGTGCTCGAAAGAGCGCGCGGCTTTTGTTTTCTTGATGATTCGGGTGTGGCAGACAGATAATGCTAAACACCCTAGGTAGTTAGCCGAATTCGAGCAAAAGGGAGGATAGGATGGCGATCGGAGCGCGTAAGCAACCGCTGTACGATCAGCTGGTCGATATTCTGACCGAAAAGATTGACCATGAATATCGCGCCGGTGACATGATTCCTTCCGAGCGCGAACTTTCGGAGCGCTATGGTCTCTCGCGCACAACGGTACGCCTAGCTCTGCAGGAACTGGAGCGTTTAGGACTGGTGGTTCGGCAGCACGGTCGCGGTACCTTTGTGACCGACCGTTCGGCAAAGGCAACCAATCTTATGCAGTCCTACAGCTTTACCGAGCAGATGCGCGCGATGGGTCGAGAACCCGAGACCACGATTCTCGAGTTTTGCGAGATGGAGGCCGATAAGAATCTGGCCGAGCATATGGGATTGCGCATCGGTGATCGCATTTTTAAGCTCAAGCGCCTTCGTTCTGCCGACAACATGCCCATGATGGTCGAACGCAGCTATCTACCGGTTCGTCAATTTCTGTCCCTAAAGCGACCGCTGCTGGAGCGTAAGCCGCTTTACGATGTGATTGAGCAGGACTTTCAGCAAAAGATTCGCGTGGCCGAAGAGGAGTTCTATGCGAGCATAGCCCGTCCCACCGATGCCCACCTTTTGGGAATTGTCGAGGGCTCGCCTGTGCTCGATTTGGTCAGGACTACGTATAACGAGTCAAACGAGGTAGTGGAGTACACACTCTCGGTTGCTCGTGCCGATCAGTTTAAATACAAGGTTTACCACCAGCGCAGTAACTAGTGCTCGCATCGTTTCCATATGGTGATTCTTTGCATTTAACTGGTTACTACCAGATAACCAACCGAAGTGTATAATTGCACGTCAGAGGATTACTTCTAGAGAGAGGTATTAGAAATGTTCGAGAAGAGTGTCGAGGAGCTCACCGAGCTCGGCGCCCAGATCACCACGGCCGAGATTGCTCAGCAGCCCGAGCTTTGGCGTGATACGCTCAACATCTATCGCGAGAACAAGGAGGCCATCGAGGCCTTCCTGGCCGAGGCTCGCGCTATGGGCGAGGGGCGTCTGTCCGTTGTCTTCACCGGTGCCGGTACGTCCGACTACGTTGGCGATACCTGCGCCCCGTACCTGCGTCACGCTGGCAACACTGATCTCTACGACTTTAAGCCCATCGCCACGACCGACATCGTGAGCGCCCCGCGCGACTTCCTGCGCGCCGAGGATCCCACGCTCGTGGTTTCCTTTGCCCGCTCTGGCAACAGCCCCGAGAGCCTTGCCGCCGTTGCCGTTGCCAAGGAGCTCGTCCACAACGTCAAGTTCCTCAACATCACCTGCGCTCCCGAGGGCAAGCTCGCCGTCGAGTCTGCCGATGATCCTAACGCGCTGACGCTGCTCATTCCGCGCGCCAACGACAAGGGCTTCGCCATGACCGGTTCTTATTCCTGCATGACCCTGCTCTCCACCCTTATTTTCGACACTGCCTCTGACGAGCAGAAGGCCGAGTGGGTCGAGACGATTGCTAAGATGGGCGAGGAGGTCATCTCCCGTGAGCCTGAGATCGCCGATTACCTGGCTGGCGATTTCAACCGCGTGACCTACTTGGGTTCTGGCTCCTTCGGTGGTCTTGCCCAGGAGAGCCAGCTCAAGATCCTCGAGCTCGCTCACGGTCTGGTCGCTACTTCCTACGACACCTCCATGGGCTATCGTCATGGACCTAAGTCCTTCGTCGACGATAAGACGCTCGTCTTCGTGTTCGTCAATAACGACGCCTACACCCGTCAGTACGACATCGACATCCTCAACGAGATCGGTGGCGACGAGATCGCTCAGCACACCATCGCCGTTCAGCAGGAAGGTGCCACCGTCTACGAGGGCGAGTCCTTCACCTTTAAGGGCTACGAGGCACTTCCCGAGGGCTACCTTGCTCTGCCGTTCGTGATGTTTGCCCAGGCTATCAGCCTGCTCAACTCCGTGCGCGTGGGCAACACGCCCGATACGCCGAGCCCCACCGGCACGGTCAACCGCGTGGTTAAGGGCGTGACGATTCACCCCTTCACCGCTTAATCGCGTCCCCCTGTAAGGGCGCCCGTCCGCTCATAACGGCGGGCGGGCGCTTTTTGTTTTACGTGAGCTGGGTATAAGCATCACTACAGTCAACTGCTTTAGAAGCAAGGAGTGCATATGAGCACGTACGCAATTAAGGCTGACAAGTTCTTCTTGCCGGCAGGCCCGCAACTGGGCGGCTATCTTATGGTCGAGGATGGCGTCTTTGGCGCCTGGCAGGCCGACGAGCCCTCTTGCGAGATTAAGGACTACACAGGATCGTGGATTGCGCCGGGTATGGTCGATACTCACATCCACGGCTTCTACAACCACTCAACTACCGATAACGATCCCGAGGGCATCGATATCAGCTCGACTGAGCTCGCCCGTCGCGGTACCACCAGCTGGCTGCCCACGACGTTCACCGATGGCGTCGAGCAGATCAAGGACGCCTGCGCCGCTATCGCTCAGGCGGACGAGGGCCGCGGCCCCGACTTCTGCGGTGCACGCATTCAGGGCATCTACCTGGAGGGCCCCTTCTTTACCATGAAGCATGTGGGCGCGCAGAACCCCGCTTACCTCATCGATCCCTCCGAGGAGGTCTTCGATCAGTGGCAGGAGGCTGCGGGTGGTCGCATCGTTAAGAGCGCCATGGCGGCCGAGCGCGACGGTGCCGCTGCTTATGCGGCTGCTCTGAACGCCAAGGGTGTGGTGACCAGCATCGGTCACTCCGACGCCACCTACGATGAGTGCATCGCCGCCATCAACGCCGGTGCCAGCTGCTTTACGCATACCTATAACGGTCAGCGCGGGCTGCATCACCGTGAGCCCGGTGTCGTGGGCGCTGCCATGTCCACGCCCGAGACCTACGCCGAGATCATCTGTGACGGCAAGCACGTTAACCCTGCCGCCATCAAGGCGCTGCTGCAGGCAAAGGGCTGGCAACACACGGTGCTCATCACTGACTGCCTGGGCTGCGGCGGCATGCCCGAGGGCAGCTACACCAGTGGTGGCATGGACGTCATCATGAAGGACAACCTGTGCTGGCTCGCCGACGGCAAGAGCATTGCTGGCTCGGTGCTCACGCTTGCCCAGGGCGTCAAGAACATCGTCGACTGGGGCATCGCCAGCGCCGATATCGCCATTCGCATGGCAACCGAGGTGCCGGCACGCTCCGCGCACATCGAGGATAAGTGCGGCAGCATCATGCCGGGTCGCGACGCCGACTTTGTCGTGTTCGACCATGAGCTCACCCTCGTCGAGACGTATGTTGGCGGCCAGAGCGTCGGCAACGCCTTTACCGAGTAACGATAGAAAAAGACGGCGGGCCCGAATCTGCTCGGACCCGCCGTATGGGTTAAACGCTCAAAAGCACCTTAACAGTTACAGCTTGTTAGCGATCTTCTTTGCCGTGCGCTTGACGCCGGCCACCAGGCCTCCTGCAGGATGCTCCTTCTCGTATGCTAGACGCTTCTCGCGCTTGGCGTACTCTTCGACGATGATATCGCCATATTCGTCTTCGATCTTGTCGAAGAAGTCGACGGCGCCCTTAATTTCCTCAGCGGTCGGGTGCCCCTTTTGGACACCGCCGGCGAGTTTGAACGGCCCCCACGTATCAAAGCCGGGGCAGCCGTAGACACCCATAAAGATGGCCTGCCTCATGCGGCAGATGCCATCGATATCCTTGCCGTACCATTTGTTCTTGCCACCGTAGGTCATAAGGCCAAACACCTTGTCCTGCGGCTGCAGCACGTTCGTGAGCACATGTGCCATATCTTTGTCGATCTCGGAGTAATAAATGCCCGTGGCGACGCCAATCAGATGATATTCGTGCAGGTCGGGGTACTCGTTTTTGCCGAGCGCCTTGACGTCGAGGGTATCGATCTCGGGGTGCGCCTCGACGATGGCGTCCACGAGCTTTTTCGTATTGCCGTGATGGCGCGAGGCGTAGAGGATGATGGTTCGCATAAGAAGGCCTTTCAGCTGTAATTGCATCAATGTCTGTATGGTACCCCGTTACATGGCTGGGATACCGGACGCATCGATGAACGCGCGGGTTTGTCCTTTGGTTAGGGCCGAGACGGGTACTTGCGAGCAAAAAGCAGTTGTTCGAAAGGATGGGCAATGGAATACGCTCTCTCCAACGATTCGATTTCTATTAAGGTGTCCACGGCTGGTGGTTCGTTTACCTCGATCGAGGCCGGAGGTCGCGAGTATTTGTGGCAGGGTGATCCCGCCGTGTGGTCCGGCCAGGCACCGATTTGCTTCCCGATTTGCGGAGGCTTGCGCGACAACAATGCCATGACGTTTGCCGGGCATCACGTGAAGCTCGCCCGCCACGGGTTTGCGCGCAAGCAAGAGTGGAAGCTGCTGAGCCAGAGCGAGAACGAGCTGGCGATGTGCCTGGCTTCGGAGGATAACGCCGCGCTGCTGAGCGATTATCCGTATCCGTTTAAGCTTGTCGCTCGTTATACGCTTGAGGGGGATGCCGTTCGCGTCTCCTATGAGGTGACCAACGAGGGAACCGAGGACATGCCGTTCTTTATCGGCGGTCATCCCGGCTTTAGGTGTTCGCTCGATGAGGGCGAGGCCTATACGGACTACGAGTTGCGCTTTGAGAAAGACGAGGCTGCGGAGCTCTGCACCGCCGTTCCCTCGACTGGATTGATTGACGTGGCAAACCGCTCCAAGAACCCCATGGTGGGAAAGACGCTGCCCCTGTCGCACGAGCTCTTCGATTTTGCGGAGACCATCTTTGACGTGCTCGAGAGCCGTCAGGTCACGCTTTCCAAAAAGGGCGAGGACAAGGGCGTCCGCCTGAGCTTTGAGGGCTTCCCATATCTCATTGTGTGGAGTAAGCCCGAGGGCGATTTTGTGGCGGTTGAGCCTTGGGGCGGTCTCTCGACCTGCTCCGATGAGGACGACGTGCTTGAGCATAAGCGCGGCTGCCTTATCGCCAAGCCCAAGGAGACCGTCGTTCGCTCGTTCACGATTGAGATTCTGTAATTCCGTTTTGTCGACTCGTATCGCGAGGCACAAGGAGCCTGCGAGATAAGGAGCTAAAAATATGATCCTCACCGTTACGATGAACCCGTCTGTTGATACGCGCTATCAGCTCGATGAGCTCGTTATCGACGACGTCAACCGTGTGACGCCCGAAAAGACCGCCGGCGGCAAGGGCCTCAACGTGGCCCGTGTGCTGGGTCAGCTGGGCGACGACGTTGTGGCAACAGGTTTGCTCGGCGGCCACATGGGCGCCTACATGGCTGAGCTCATGGACGCCAACGGTATTAACAACGACTTTGTGCCCATCAAGGGCGAGACTCGCATTTGCCTCAATATCCTCCACGCCGGCAACCAGACCGAGCTGCTCGAGAGCGGCCCGACAATTGCCCCCGAGGAACTCGATGCCTTTACCGCCAAGTTTACTGAGCTTGCGGGCAAGGCCGACGTCGTCACCATTTCGGGTTCGCTGCCCCGCGGCGTCGAGGCAGACTACTATGCCAAGATCACGGGCATTGCCGAGAACGCCGGTGCCAAGGTGCTGCTCGATACCTCAGGTGCTTCGCTTGAGGCAGCGCTCAAGTCCGAGGTTAAGCCCGAGCTGGTCAAGCCTAACCTGACCGAGATCAACGGCCTTCTGGGCACGAGCTTTACCACCGACGATGTGGACGAGCTCCGCGCCGCGCTCGCCTCTGATGCCCGCTTCTCCGATATCCCCTGGGTCGTCGTGTCCATGGGCGCTGCCGGCTCCGTTGGCTTCCACAATGGCCGTGCGTTCCGCGCAAAGACGCCCGATATCCCTGCCGTTAACGCCACGGGCTCTGGTGACTCCACTATCGCTGGCTTCGCGCATGCCATTGCTGCTGGCGCAGACGACGAGACGGTGCTGCGTACCGCCAACACCTGCGGCAAGCTCAATGCCATGGATCCCATGACCGGTCATCTAGTCATGGACCGTTGGGACGAGGTCTACAACGGCGTTGTCGTGACCGAGCTGTAAGGGCTTGGGCGACGGCCCCGGCATCGCTTGCTAGCTCATGTCGACGACAAGTGCGATAGCATTATGTCGGGGCGCGACGCCGACGTTGTCGTGTTCAATCCCGACCTTACCCTGGTCGAGACGTATGTGGGCGGCAACAGCGTCGGTAACGCGTTTATCGAGTAGCCGCCAAAGAAACGATCCGAGAGGGGATTTAGATGATTTACGGTGCATTGGGCGATATCGAGGAGTATCACGGAATGCTCAAGGGCCTCGATGTGCTGATTGACTGGCTCGAGGAGAACGATCCGGCGCAGCTCGAGGTCGGCAGCCATCCGATTCTGGGCGACAAGGTCTATGCGAACGTCATGGCTCCCACGACGCGTCCCGAGGCCGAGGCTCACTATGAGACGCATCAGCGCTATCACGACCTGCAGATCGATGTCGAGGGTCGCGAGGCCTTTAAGGTCGCTACGGGCAGCTTGACGCTGGTCCAGGAGTTTGACGAGAAGGACGACTACGATCTGGTCGATTCCGACGCCTCGATCGCCGGCGATCTTGCTGACGATAAGTTTGCACTGTTCGTTGCCGGCGAGCCTCATATGCCCACGCTCGAGTTCCCGGACGATGGCGCGCAGCCGGTCAAGAAGATCTGCTTTAAGCTGCTTGCAGATGCTTACTGGGAAGAGTAACGAACTGCTCGTGAGCTAGCGTGATTTCCCTTGGGGAACGCGTTTGAGCCCCGCTGATCGCGGTCCCCTTGGGGATTGCGGTTGGCGGGGCTTTTTGTTGAGTAGGGGAGTTGCCGGCGGCGTTGTGCTTGGATTGGCGCATGCGCACTCAAATTCGGCAACAAAAAAGCCACCCGAAGGTGGCTATCTTATGCAATGGAGCCAGCGACCGGGCTCGAACCGGTGACCCCCGCTTTACGAGAGCGGTGCTCTACCAACTGAGCTACGCTGGCGACCATGTGATGACGCAACTGAGGCGTCAACGGCTGTCTATGATACGGGACATCGCAAATCCGCGCAAGTGTTCTGACGGCTTTTCTCACTTTAAATGCACTAATATTGGTGACGTGATGTCTTGCTCTTGCGGATCTCAAGCAGAATGGGGCAGCGATGGCTCAACCCAAGATTCTTCTCACACGTATCGACGACCGTTTCATTTACGGGCAAGACGTTGAGCTGTGGAACGAAGCCGTGGGTTCCAACCTTGTCCTAATCGTCAACGATGAGATCGCGGCGGATTCGCGCCAATGGGCACCCATGAGGGTGGCGGCGCCAGAAGGCGTCTGGACACGGTTTTTCTCGGTGCAAAGGACCATCGACATCATTCATACCGCAACGCCGCGCCAGTTGATTCTGATCATGGTGGCCTCACCCGCCGATGCGCTCGCGCTGGTTAAGGGCGGCGTGCCAATCACCAAGATCAGCATTGGCCATATGCAAGCAGGGGAGGGCAAGCGCCCCATAGCGCCCGTGGTTGCCGTGAGCGACGCAGACGTCGCTGCCCTCAAAGAACTGCAGGCGCTCGGCATAGAGCTAGAAATCCGCTATCTCCCCAGTTCCAATCCCGACCCATCTACCTAGTCATTTAAGAACGTCCCCAATGACTAGGTAGAACAGCGCCCGTCGGCGGTGTGCCGGCGGGCGCTGTTGTGCGATATGTTGCGTTGTGGGCTTAGTGCCTCATAAAGTGATATTCGATCACATTGCTGTAGGGGTGACCCGGGCCCACAATGCCCTGCGGGAACAGCGGCTGGTGCGGCGTGTCGGGGTACATCTCTGCCTCGAGGGCAAAGCCGGCGCCCCAGCCATAGTTAGCATCGTCCTTGGCGTGCTCGTCGCCCAGCCAGTTGCCGGTGTAGAGCTGCACGCCCGGGGCGGTGGTGTAGTAGTCCAGCTCACGACCGGTCCACATCTCCTCGACGTGCATCGCGCGGCGCAGATTACGGCCGTACTGATAGCCATCGATGCACAGGCAGTGATCGTAGCCACGGGCCTGCTTAATCTGCGGGTCATCGGCTTCCATGCCAGGAGCGACAGGGCGCAGCTCGCGGAAGTCAAACGGCGTGCCCTCGACCGGAGCAATCTCGCCGGTGGGGATGTTCTGCTCGTTGATGGGCAGGTAGTGGGCAGCGTTGGTAACAAAGAAGTGCTCACAGTCCATGCCGGCGTTATGACCGGCAAGGTTAAAGTACGTGTGGTTGGTCATGGACACGTAGGTGGCGCGGTCGCTCTCGCAGCCGTACTCGATGCGAAAGACGCCGGTGCGCGTCACGGTAAACACGGCCGTAAAGGTGCGGTTGCCGGGCAGGCCCAGCTCGCCATCCTCAAGCGAGGTGGTCATGCGCACGGCGTTATGGGCCTCGTCGAGCTCAACGTCCCACACGCGTTTATGCAGGCCGTGCTCAAGATCGCTGTGCAGGTTGTTGGCGCCCTCGTTGGCGGGCATATGCCAGTCCGTGCCGGCGATGGTGATCGTGGCGCCCGCGGTGCGGTTTGCCACGGGGCCGATGGTCGCGCCAAAGCAGGCGGGGTTGTCAAAGTAATCCTCGAGCTTATCGAAGCCCAGCACCACATCGCGCACGTTGCCGGGAATGTCGGGCACGTCGACACCAAGCACGGTGGCGCCATAGTCCATAATGCGAACGCAGATCTCGGGCCCGTTGAGGGTGTAACGATGAACGGGGGTACCGCACGGCGCGGTGCCGAAAAGCTCGGAAGTGATCATTTGGTTCCTAACATCGAGGTATTTCCGACAAACTGTAGCGCGAACAGGCGAGATTATCACTACACCCCACTAAAGCAGGGGGTATTTTTCTCAAAAAAGTGATGATTAGAGCTGTGCGGGCGTTCATTTCTGACGCGCGCGAGTCTGATACAATTTGTTCGTTATTGTTTGAATTGACGTGAGCGTGGAACAGCGAGGACTCATCGTGATTAAAGCGGAGCGACAGGATAAGGTTCGGCAGCTGCTCGAGGAACAGGGAACGGTCTCGGTCAAGGAGATTTCGGATGCGTTAGGTGTCTCGGATATGACGATCCGCCGTGACCTTGAGGAGCTTGCGAGCCTGGGCGAGATCGAGCGCGTGCACGGCGGAGCCCGCAGTGCACAGGGCCGTCCCCACGCTATGCTGC
>UQUG01000026.1 GCA_900544205.1 uncultured Collinsella sp. | reverse complement strand
AAAGCCCCGGAGCTAGGGCAAGAAACTAGTTGACAAAACTATAGGAACACCCCCCAGATTGAAAACTCCGGGCCAACGTCTTTTGTCACTACCGTACCGGCTGCAATCACACAATGGTCGGCAATTCTAACGCCCTTAAGAATCGTTACGCCGCTGCCAATCCATACATCATTGCCGATGACGACATCTTGATCATTCTCTGGAAGCTTGTCCGACTCATCAAGCGTCATCATGGGTCGGTCGAGAACATCTGTACGATGGTCTCCAGTAATAATTGTAAGATGAGGGCCGCTCATGACGTAATTGCCGATATGAATCTTCGCACGGGTCGTCAGAAACGTTGCTCCTGGGCCAATATATACATCATGTCCCATGTAAATATTTTCAATCCCCTGAATTTCACTACGACGACCGATAGTTACGTTTTTACCGCATGATGCAAAGGAGCGACGTAGGGCAGGGAGCAAGAGCAATTTGTTATAAGCTCGCGAGATACCATCAAGCAATCTGTACCCAGCGCCCATGGCTAAGATTTCCTCCACACCATCTTGTTCACCACGCCGGTGTAGCTCTGGATGATCTTGACCACCTTTGTGGACACGGTCTCATCGGCGTAGTCGGGCACGGGAGCCTCGGGCAGCGATCCCTCCGCGTCGAGCTCAACGGCGGTGTGGACGGCCTGGAGCAGGCCGCGCTCGCTGATGCCGGCCAGCGTGAAGCAGGCCTTGTCCAGGGCTTCTGGGCGCTCGGTGGAGGTGCGGATGCACACCGCCGGGAACGGGCGGCCGATACTGGCGAAGAAGCTGGACTCCTCGGGCAGGGTGCCGGAGTCGGAGACCACCGCGAAGGCGTTCATCTGCAGGCAGTTGTAGTCGTGAAAGCCCATGGGCTCGTGCATGCGCACGCGCGGGTCGAGCTCGAAGCCCGTGGCCTCCAGGCGCTTGCGGGAGCGCGGGTGGCAGGAGTACAGGATCGGCATGTCATACTTCTCGGCGAGCGCGTTGATCGCGGTGAACAGGCTCGTGAAGTTCGCCTCGGTGTCGATATTCTCCTCGCGGTGGGCGGAAAGCAGCATGTAGCGCTTGGGCTCCAGGCCGAGCTCGGAGAGGACGTCGGAGGCCTCGATCTTCTCAAGGTTGGCGCGCAGGACCTCGGCCATGGGAGACCCCGTGACGTAGGTGCGCTCGGGGGCGCAGCCGGTGTCCTTCAGGTAGCGGCGGGCGTGCTCGGAGTAGGCCAGGTTGACGTCGGAGATCACGTCGACGATGCGGCGGTTGGTCTCCTCGGGCAGGCACTCGTCCTTGCAGCGGTTGCCGGCCTCCATGTGGAAGATGGGGATGTGCAGGCGCTTTGCCGCGATGGCGGACAGGCAGCTGTTGGTGTCGCCCAGGATCAGCAGCGCGTCGGGCTGGACCTGGACCATCAGCTTGTACGAGGCCGCGATGATGTTGCCCACGGTCTCGCCCAGGTCCGCGCCCACGGCGTCCAGGTAGACGTCCGGGTCGTCCAGCGACAGGTCGCGGAAGAAGATGCCGTTGAGCGTGTAGTCGTAGTTCTGGCCGGTGTGCGCCAGCAGGCAGTCGAAGTGGCGGCGGCACTTCTTGATGACCTCGGACAGGCGGATGACCTCGGGGCGGGTGCCCACGATGATCAGGAGCTTCAGGCGGCCGTCGTCTTTGAATTCGATATCGGAATAGTCCTTGCCCATGCGGCTAGACCTCCTCGTAGTAGGTGTCGGGGTTCTCGGGGTCGAAGGGCTCGTTGGCCCACATGACCGTCACGAGGTCCTCGGTGTCGGACAGGTTGGTGATGGAGTGCGTGTAGCCGGGAATCATCTCCACGGCCCGCATGTCGGAACCCGAGACGACATACTCGTCGACGGGGAACGGGTTGCCGTCGGCGTCCTCCCCCACCTTCCTGAGCTTGATCGACGCGGTGCCGGACACCACCAGAAACCTCTCCCACTTGCTCATGTGCCAGTGGTTGCCCTTGGTGATCCCGGGCCTGGACACGTTGATCGAGACCTGGCCGCGCTCGGGCGTGCGCAGGAACTCGGTGAACGAGCCGCGGCCGTCCACGTTGGGCCTGAGTCCGTAGGCGAAGTGCCCCGGCTCGTAGTAGGACAGGAACGTGCTCCAGAGCTTCTTGGAGAAGGAGCCCTCGGTCAGGTCGGGCACCGAGAGCGTCTCGCGGCTATCTCGGAAGCCGTCGAGCAGGCAGACGATCTCGCCCAGGGTCTTCACATCGGTCTCCGGGACGTAGCAGAACCCGTCACCGTCGACGCGCTCCAGCCCGTCGTATCCGCAGCGGTGCTCACGCCCCAGCAGCGCACCCAGCATCTCGTCGACCAGGTCGTCGATGTAGAGGAGCTCCAGCTCGACGGAGGGGTCGTTGACGGTGTAGGGGCGGCCGTTGGCGATGGCGTCGCAGAAGGTCGCCACGGCGGAGTTGTAGCGCGGGCGGCACCACTTGCCGTAGAGGTTGGGGAAGCGGTAGATGAGCACCGGCGCCCCGGTGCGCTCCGAGTACTCGCGGAACAGGCCCTCCCCCGCCAGCTTGGACTCGCCGTAGGCCGAGCCCTCGAAGCGGCCCGACAGGCTCGCCTGCGCGGAGCTGGAGAGCATGACGGGGCACCTGTTGCCGTGTCGCTCGAGCGTCTCGAGCAGCGTGGAGGCGAACCCGAAGTTGCCCTCCATGAACTCGGATTGCTCCTTTGGGCGGTTGACGCCGGCCAGGTTGAAGACGAAGTCGGCGCGGGAGCAGTAGTCCTCCAGCTCCCCGGGCGTCGAGTCGATGTCGTACTCCATGACCTCGAGGGGAAGGAGTGCCTGGTATTTGGCGCGGCGGTCCTTGCCGTCCCTTATGTTCTTCAGCGCGCAGCAGAGGTTCCTGCCGACGAAGCCCCTGGCGCCGGTGACGAGGACGCGCACCCTACTGCACCGCCTCGTGCTCGCGGCCCTCGAGTGCCAGCTGCACGTACTCGGCGGTCTTGATCTTGGCGATGGTGCCCTCCACGTCGAGCCTCTCGGTGTTGTGGGAGGTGTAGGACTCGTCGGCCTGGGTCTCCACCTCGCCGTCGACGACGAACTTGTCGTAGTTCAGGTCGCGCGAGTCGCAGGCCACGCGGTAGTAGCCGCCCATGTCCTCGGACCTCAGGCGCTCCTCGCGGGTCATGAGGGTCTCGTAGAGCTTCTCGCCGTGGCGGGTGCCGATGACCTGGGTGCCAACGCGGCCGAAGACCTCCTGCACGGCCTCGGCGAGGTCGCCGATCGTGGAGGCGGGGGCCTTCTGAATGAACAGGTCGCCGGGGTTGGCGTGCTCGAACGCGAACTGCACCAGGTCGACGGCCTCATCGAGGTTCATGAGGAAGCGGGTCATGTTGGGGTCGGTGACCGTGAGCGGCTCCCCTTTCCGGATGCGGTCGATGAACAGCGGGATGACGCTGCCGCGCGAGCACATGACGTTGCCGTAGCGGGTGCAGCAGATGGTGGTGCGGCCGGCGCCGTTGCGGGCGTTGGCGTAGATGATGGACTCCATCATGGCCTTGGACTTGCCCATGGCGTTGATGGGGTAGGCGGCCTTGTCGGTGGACAGGCACACGACGCGGTCGACGCCCTCGTCGATGGCTGCGTGCAGGACGTTGTCCGTGCCGATGACGTTGGTTCGCACGGCCTCCATGGGGAAGAACTCGCAGGAGGGCACCTGCTTGAGGGCGGCGGCGTGGAAGATGTAGTCCACGCCGTGCATGGCGTCGCGCACGCTCTGGGCGTTGCGGACGTCGCCGATGAAGAAGCGAACCTTGGAGGCGAGCTCCGGGGACTTCTCCTGCAGGCGGTGGCGCATGTCGTCCTGCTTCTTCTCGTCACGCGAGAAGATACGGATCTCGGCCAGGTCGGTGTTCATGAAGTGCTTGAGCACGGTGTTGCCGAACGAGCCGGTGCCGCCCGTGATCATCAGGGTCTTGTCTTTAAAGGTGGTCGAATCGTTCATCTATTTGCCTTCCTTACGTTTGGCTTTTGTAAACTGGTAAAAGAGAAATTTCGTATTAGTTACGAGGTATCGTTTGAAAAGCCGCTTCGGCTCTTGAATAAGTCTGTATAGCCACTCGAGACTCAGGTTTTGCATCCACATCGGCGCCTCTGGCACCACGCCGGCGAGAACGTTGAACGCTCCGCCAACACCGATCATCAACGGTTGTGGCCCTCCCTTGAGCTCGTGCATAAGAACTTCTTGACGGGGCGCGCCAAGAGCAATCCATGCGAAGTCTGCATCCGAATCAGCGATACGTCGCGAAAGGTCTCGCTTCTCGCTGTCGGAGAGCGGTCGGAAAACCGAAGGCTCCATGCCAGCGATTTCCAGGCCTGGATAATCCTCTTGAAGTGAATTTTTGAGAGCGTCGAGATTCTTCTGCTCGTTACCGTAGAAGTAATGGCTCCATCCTTGCTGCAAGGAAATATTGAATATCTCTCGCATCAGATCGGGTCCAGTTACACGCCCCATAGACTCTATTGTTTTACGTCCGACGACAGATAAAGGCTTGCCGTCGGGAACGGACATGAGGGAGTCAGCTTGGCAGGCCCAATAGGAAGGGTCGTCATGGGCCATAACCGAGGTATGAGCATTGGAAACACAAATATATTCGCCATGTAGCTCATCTATATGGCGAGTGAGAAACTCGACACACTCAGACATATTGGTTCCCGTGATCGGAACATCGATTACGGGAACGCGCTTGAGCTCAACGAATTTAGAATAGTCCTGAAGCATTAGCACGCACCCTTACCGGTGATGACCTCAATCACCGTGAGGACGACGATCTTGAGGTCCGTTATGGGTCCGCGCTTGGCGATGTACTCCAGGTCTCGGCGGACCATGCCGTCGAACCCGGTCGAGTTGCGCTCCGTGACCTGCCACCAGCCGGTGATCCCCGGCTTCACGGCCAGGCGCTGCAGGTCGTACTCGGTGTACTCCGCGACCTCGTTCGGCAGCGGCGGGCGCGGGCCCACGACCGACATCTGGCCCAGGAACACATTGAGGAACTGAGGAAACTCGTCGATGGAGTGCTTGCGGATGAACTTGCCGATCTTCGTTACGCGCGGGTCCTTCCTCATCTTGAACATGGCGCCGGCAATCTCGTTCTGGCCCCTGAGCTCGACGAGGCGCTCGTCGGCGTCCCTGTACATGGACCTGAACTTCCACATGCGGAAGGTGGACAGGCTGCCGTCGCGATGGGTCTGGCCCACACGGATCTGGCTGTAGAACGGGTTGCCCTCGCTCTGCAGGCGGATTGCCGCGGCGAGCACCAGGCTCGGCACGGCGATGACGGCCAGAACGAAGCCGCTGAACACAATGTCGAAGGCGCGCTTGGCTGTGCGGTAGGCAAGGCGCGAGTTGCCCCAGTCCTTCACGGCCTGCATGGCCTTGTAGCGCATGCTCGAGTCGCCGCCGCTCATGGCTTGGGCAACCAGCGAGGCCCCTACCGGCGCTTCTACTGAATTTTCAGTTTTGTCTGACACTATTTCCTTCAAGTCAACGTCCCCGCCCCCGGGGATCCTCCCTGTCTCGTTAAACAGTCGCCTGCAGCTAGGCAATCGCCCTTTTTAGGTTTCGCATTACGCGCTGCTCGGCTGAAAGCACGGCAAGGCCAACGCGCGTAGTTACGCGTCGGCCGCACAGGTCGAGCTCCAAATAAGCAGTGCTCTTGCGTCTGTTAATGGTTTTGATAAGGCCTTCGTAGCCCAGCAGCGGACCTGCCGTCACTACGACCTGGTCGCCGTCCTTTAAGGCCTCACTCATGGGAACTACGCGATCTCCCCTATGCGTAAAACTGCCAATGAGCTGGGTCTCTTCTTTTGCCAGCGGCACAAACTGACCGTCCTGGGATAGCACCCGTGCAAAGTCATCCATGCACAGCAGATACTGTTGCACGGTTCGGGGATCTGCCGTATCGCAGATAAGATAACCGGGAAAAAGCGGCTTGGTCGTATTGACCCATTCGCCGTGCACCTTGATCTCGGTTTGAAATTGGGGATAAAAGAGCTCCTGCATGGCGCCACCCGGCACCACACGCTCAATGCGCTCGCGCATTACGTCTTCGCGACCGTTAATGACCTGAATCACATACCACACGAGCACCACCCCCTTGCTGTCTTACGTGTGGCTCACGGGGTTTGGGTATGGCTTCGCCAGGGCGCTTGTGCGCGAAGGCGCTCCATATTCAAACCCTGAGCCCAGTTAGACAAGCACGTGGCTCTGCCCCACCGTAAACGGTATGTATAAGCGCAGTGGCTAGAGACGCGGACGTGTATCGCAAAAAGACCGCGTCCCCAGCTGGCTGCGTGCGACCCAGTCAAGCGGGAACAAAACTGGACCGCACGCAAACAGCTGCAGGACTGCTGCAATTTGTCATGAAATATCGAGTCGAAAGAACAGCATCACATAGACAAGAACAAAGTCATTCGATGCGATACGCATGACGACGCTATTGGAGCTCGTGGTTTTTCTGGCACCGCCGTTACGGCCGGATGCTGATCGACCCTGCGCTTTGCGACTTACTAGAGCCGTGAGCACAGTTGAACCCATGTAACATCAGGTATCCTAGCACAGCAGGTGGCCCATACGTTTTGGGGCGTGTTGAGCAACATATTGTTGATTTGCCGTGGTTATGGGGGATATTGAGCCGTCTTGCATACATTGCCGCAGGTTTATGGGGGTGCGTGGGTTGACGATTACTGCCTGAGTTGTATCGCTGGCGGTGTGAATTGCTCAAACTATTATGTTTGGCTAACAAACTTTGTACAAAACCGGGAAGGTAATTGCGCAACTTTTTATGGGTGTTAGCGTGGGCGTCGCATTGCGAAGAAGCCCATTGCACAATAGACACGCCTGACTACAGAGTCAACGCATTTTGAGGCAGATTGTTGGGCAACTTTTGGGATGCAGCTAGATGTGGGCGTAAGGTTTATCGGGCGAGGTTGACGATCCCGTCTCCAAGTACGAGGCTCTCAGAAAATGGAGGAGAATAGATATAGAACATGCGTTCTATATCTGATAGAATAGAGTCAAAGGTATACGGGCAACGTGAGCCGGTACGGAGGCCCCCAATGGTACGTATCGGCGAGATGGATGCTTTATTTACAGAGACCGTCACTCAGAGCCCTTAGGCAGGTACGCGCCCCTGCTGGCCGGCACCCATAAAGTTCGGCAGACAATCGAGTATCGAATTGGACATGCATGTGCCCAATGGATTGATGTGGAGCGCGAAAATGAATGGAAATCAGATTGTTCTCTTTGAATCCAACGACCGAGAGGTCACGATTCCTGTTGTGATTGACAAAGGAAGCGAAACTGTATGGCTGACCCGCAATGAGATGGCAGCGCTGTTTGATAGGGATGTCAAAACAATCGGCAAGCATATCAACAACGCTTTAAAAGAGGAATTAAGCGACGATGATTCAGTTGTCGCAAAATTTGCGACAACTGCTGCTGACGGCAAAAGATATCAAACTGATCATTACAGCTTAGACATGATATTGTCCATTGGATACCGCGTTAAATCTCAACGCGGTGTTGAATTCCGTCGCTGGGCAACCAATGTGCTCAACAAGTTTATTATACAAGGACACGTTGAAAACGAACGTAGACTCGAGCAACTAGGGACAGTCGCTCAGATTATCGAACGTCTACCCGAGGACCTCGGCTCTCGTGAGATACTCGATATCGTTGAGAGCTATATGGATGTCTTTAAACTGCTCGATGAGTACGATCGAGAATCCATTGATCGGCCCAAGGGACAAACTGGGGTATACACACTCGAATACGAGCTCTGTATGAGATTAATAGCCCAAATGCGCAGCCGATTTACGAGCGACCTATTTGGCGTAGAAAAAGATGAGTCCTTCCGCAGCAGTATCTCGGTAATCAACCAGTCGTTTGGTGGCCAAGACCTTTATCGATCCGTACAGGAAAAAGCAGCAAATCTGTTGTACCTCATCATCAAAAACCATTCATTTCTCGATGGAAACAAGCGAATCGGATGCAGCCTCTTTCTCTACTATCTAGATCGCAACGGACTGCTTTTTCGCGGCTTAGACAAACGAATCGCAGACAGCACGCTTGTTGCTGTCGCGCTCATGATTGCTGAGTCGAGACCTGAAGAAAAAGAGTCCATGATCTCGCTGGTTATGAATTTTTTGGAGTAGATGAAGAGGCTGGTTCACAACCTCGTATTTAGGGACAGGTTTCAATCTGGCGACTTTGGAACATCCCCATTTGGAGTCTCTCCCCAAATGGGAATCAAAAGTTATCGCAAATAAAAAAGGCCACTCAATCGAGTGGCCTTTACATTCACGGTGGTGGAGACGAGGGGGATCGAACCCCTGACCTCTTGACTGCCAGTCAAGCGCTCTCCCAGCTGAGCTACGCCCCCGTGACGAGGTAGTACTATAGGGGAAGATCTTCGGGGATGCAAGGACTTTTTTTGGGGTTGTTGCCCTGCCTTACGGGTTTTCCTGGGACGGGGCTGAATTGACTGATTTTGACTTCGGCAAAATCAGTCAATTAACCCACCGTCCCGATAAAACCCTCACGCGGCGATGCCTTACTTGTAGAGGTAGGCGATCGCGACGCCTTGGTGGACTTGGATCTTGGCCGTTTTCCGGACGACATTAGAGATGCCCGTATCGGCCAACAGGCCTAAGGGGCTGTGGTCTAGTTCCCACTCTAGGCCGTGTTCGCTTATCTCTGTGTTGGGAGCTATGGCGATGATGGAGAAGGTTTTGTCCTCGGCGTTTTCGATGGTCCAGGTCTCGTCCTGGTGCAGGATTCTGACCGTCACTTCGTCTTCTTCGATCCAGACGGGGGCGTCCGCATAGCCTGCCAGGAGCCCTAACACAGACAGGGCCATGTCCGGACGGCCGCCGGTGGCGCAGGTTGCTACCACTTCGGCACCTGGCCAGCGACGGCGGACGGAATCGAGCGCCAGCGCCAGATCGGTGTAGTCCTTGTAGGGTTTGTGGCGTTCCACTTCAAAATCGGCAGCGGCATCGACCAGGGCGCGTCCCTCATCGCTTACGGTATCGGCGTCGCCTACGTAGACGTCGCAACTCAGGCCGGCGCCCAACAGGGCGTCCAGGCCGCGGTCTACAGCTACGATGTGGTCGCACTCCCCTGCCAGGTGGCGCAGCAGATCCGCGCTCGCCAACACCGGCGAGCCGCAAACCACTAATACTTTGCAAGCCACGGCCCTCGCCTAGCCCTCAAACGAAAGCACGCGGGCCAGGTCCAGGTCCTCATAGTTGTCGATAAAGATGTCGCAGTTGGCACGCACCTCGTCGCGCTCCATACGGCCGTGCGGGTCATAGATGCCCACGCGTTTAAAGCCCGCAGCGCCAGAGCTCTTAAGTCCAAAGACGGCGTCCTCAAACACCCACGCGCGCTCAAACTTGCGCCCGTGGCGCTCTTCCAGGCGACGCAACGCCAGCTCGTACACGTCGGGGAACTGCTTGGAGCGTCCTGCCTCGTCCGTCGTGGTAACAAACTCCATGTAAGCGTCGAGCTCGGCACCGGCAAGCGCGGGCTGCACCAGCTCGGCCGGCGTGGACGTGGCAACGCACATGGCAATGCCCGCAGCCTTCGCCTGCTCCAAAAATGCCAGGAGCCCCTCGCGCGGCGGCACCTTGGAGTACCCCTCCATCAAAATATCGCTCAGTTCGCGATACAGCTCCTCACCATTCGCGCCAATGCTCCACGTATCGTGGTAGGCCCGGCACTCGTCCTCGAGCGACAAGTGTTCAAACTGGGCAAAATCGTCGACCGTTACATCAATGCCATGACGGCGCAATAACTCGGTCTGCGCATGGCCCCAGACGGGGGAGCTATTAACCAGTGTTCCGTCGCAATCGAAAATAAAAGCAACACTTGGAGCAGCGATGTGGTTCATAAACGAGCCTTTCGATGTCAAATGGTAAACAACATGCTAAAAACGTTTTACCAAACGTAAGCCTATCAGTTTTGAAACCCTAATTGGTAAAACTGTCAAGGGTTTTACCACAGCAATTCTGCCAGTGGTATAAACATGTCGCTTACCGATTAAACGCCTCCGCAAATCCGCTTTCGTCCATAAAACTAACGTACAGGTGTTATCGTAGTTTCTGCCGAAAGTTCCACCGAGCACGCGAGGTGGAACGAATCATAGAACTATCGCCGTCCCTTCGATTCGTGCAGCCTTGGACCTTTCGCATCTAGTCACCAAGGCAACACGCTGCCGCGTCATGATGGGATCAAACGTGAGCGATACAAAGCTAAAGCCAGCAACCAAAAAGCCTGCTACCCGCAAAGCCGCCCCGCACGCACCGGAGCTCACCAAGGACGATGTCTACCTATTTGGCATCGGTACGTGGGAGCGCAGCTGGGAAAAGATGGGCGCGCACCCCGACACGCAGAGCCGTACGCGCGGCTGGCGCTTTTGCGTTTGGGCGCCCGACGTTAAGAGCGTCCATGTCATTGGCGAATTTAACGACTGGGATGAGCAAGCCAACCCGCTGGTGCCCATGCATACGAGCGCTATCTGGGAAGGCTTTATTCCTGGCGCCGAGCAGGGTCAGCTGTATAAGTACCTTATCGAGACCAACGAGGGCGAAAAGCTCTACAAGGCCGATCCGTACGCCTTTAAGGCCGAGTGCCCTCCGGGAACGGCGAGCGTGCTGTGGACCCTCGATGGATATAAGTGGAACGACGCCGCGTGGCTCAAGCGCCGCGCCAGCCACAACCACATGTCGCAGCCCCTTAACATCTACGAGGTACATATTGGCTCGTGGAAGCGCCACGGCGACGCGCCGCAGGGCGAGCCCGACGAGTACGGCAACTACCCCGGCCCCATGGATCCCTTCCCCGCACAGCGCGGAGAGTTTTACACCTACGACGACCTGTCGGTGGAGCTCGTGGACTACGTGCGCGACATGGGTTATACGCATATCGAGGTCATGCCGCTCATGGAGCATCCTTTCGACGGCTCCTGGGGCTACCAGACGACTGGCTATTACGCCGCCACGTCGCGCTACGGCAACCCGCAGCAGCTCATGCACTTTATCGATGCGTGCCACGAGGCGGGCATCGGTGTGATCATGGACTGGGTGCCCGGCGGTTTTTGCGCCGACTCCCACGGCCTTGCCACCTTTAACGGCCACATGCTGTTTGAGCACGAGATTCACCCCAACTGGGGCACGCACAAGTTCGACTTCGCCCGCGGCGAGGTCCGCTCCTTCCTGGTCTCAAACGTGCTGTACTGGCTCGAGAACTTCCACGTGGACGGCATTCGCATGGACGGCGTGTCCAGCATGCTGTACCTCAACTTTGGCATCGACGATCCGGGGCAAAAGAAGTTCAACAAGTACGGTACCGAGGAGGACCTGGACGCCAGTGCGTTTATCCGTCAAGTCAACTGCGCCGTGGAGGCGCACTACCCCGACGTGATGATGATGGCCGAAGAGTCCACCGCGTGGCCGCTCGTGACCTATCCGCCGCAGGATGGCGGCTTGGGCTTCCACTACAAGTGGGACATGGGCTGGATGAACGACACCCTGCACTACATGCAGACCGATTTTCCGTGGCGCCCCGGCAACCATGGCCTGCTCACGTTCTCCATCATGTACGCCTTTACCGAGAACTTTATCTGCCCGCTGAGCCACGACGAGGTCGTGCACGGCAAGTGCTCGCTCATCGGCCGCATGCCGGGCGACTGGTGGCGCCAGTTTGCCGGCCTGCGTACGCTCGCCTTCTACCAGATGACGCACCCCGGTGCCAAGCTCAACTTTATGGGCAACGAGATCGGCCAGTTTATTGAGTGGCGCTACTACGAGTCCATCCAGTGGTTCCTGACCGAGGAGTACGAGACTCACCGTCATCATCAGGCGTTTATCAAGGCGCTCAATCACCTATACACCGCCGAGCCCGCCCTGTACGAGCGCGGCTACACCGACGACGGCTTTACCTGGATCGATGCGGATAACTCCAAGCAGTCCATCGTCAGCTTTGTGCGTCAGGGCGAGGACGTCGATGACGACCTGGTGATCCTGATCAACTTTGACCCGGCGAGCTACGAGAGTTTCCGCGTGGGCGTGCCGCGCGAGGGTGACTGGGAGGTCATCTTTGACTCAGACCGTCCCGAGTTTGGCGGCAGCGGCTATGCCGGCGAGGAGCCCTACACCTGCTCGAGCGAGCCCTATCCCTGGAACGGGCAGATGGACTCCATTGAGATCAAGGTGCCCGGCCTGGCAGGTGTGGTACTTAAGCGCCGCGGTCCCAGCAGCTACAAGCCGCCGGTGGTTGAGAAACCCAAGAAGGCGACGCGTAAGCGCACGTCCTCGGTGAAGCCCAAGCCTGCGGCTGCCAAGAAGGCTCCGGCCAAGGCGAAGGCTACCAAGCCCGCTGCTAAGGCTACCGCGACCAAGAAGTCGTCTGCCAAAAAGGCCGCTACCAAGGCCAAGTCTGGTTCTGTTACGTCGTCTGTCAAGGATGCGTAACAAAGCCGTTACAGCTGTAATTACCCGCCTCACCGAGGCGTAGGATAAAAGACATAACCGTTCCGGGAGAAACATCCCCGGGGGAAAGGAACGTATGAATAAGATCTTCGACAACAAGCAGGAGTTTACCGAGCTCTATCGCGATGCCGTCATGAGCATTAGCGGCAAGAGCGTCGAGGCCGCCAGCGACCTTGACCGCTTTAACGCCCTGGCCAAGCTCGTGGCCGAGAAGGCCCGTACCGTTGCCACCAAGAGCGACGCCCGCGCCACCGCCGAGGGCAAAAAGCGCGTGTACTACTTCTCGATCGAGTTTTTGATCGGCCGCCTGCTCGACAACTACCTGCTCAACTTTGGCGTGCGCGACATGGTCGCCGAGGCGCTCAACGACATGGGCTTCGACCTGTCCGTCATCGAGAACCAGGAGCCCGATCCGGCCCTGGGCAACGGTGGCCTGGGTCGTCTGGCCGCATGCTTCCTGGATTCCATGGCAGCCGAGGGCATTGCCGGCTACGGCAACGGCATGCGCTACCGCTACGGCCTGTTTAAGCAGGAGATCGTTAACGGCAGCCAGGTCGAGGCCACCGACGAGTGGCTCACCCACGGCTATCCCTGGGAGGTTCGCCGTCAGGACAAGGCCGTGACCATCAAGTTTGGTGGCCATGTTGAAGGCTTTGAGGAGAACGGCCGCACGTTCTACCGCACGGTGGACACGCAGGATATCCTGGCCGTTCCTTATGACATCCCCGTGGTGGGCTATGCCGGCGAGACCGTCAACAAGCTGCGCGTCTGGGCCGCCGAGCCGGTCGAGGAGCACTTTGACCTTGAGGCCTTCAACCGCGGCGACTACGCCCTGGCCGATGCCGAGCGCGCCGAGGCCGAGGCCATCAGCGCCATCCTCTACCCCAACGACGCCGGCGAGCACGGCCGTCTGCTGCGCCTGAAGCAGGAGTATCTGTTTGTCTCGGCCGGTATCTACAGCCTGCTCGACACCTTTGAGAAGGAGCACGGCGAGAAATGGGAGCTGCTGCCGCAGTTTGTGGCCATCCACACCAACGATACCCACCCCGCCATGTGCGGCCCCGAGCTCATGCGTATCCTCATCGACGAGAAGAAGCTCGAGTGGGATGACGCCTGGAACATCGTGACGCAGGTCGTGAGCTATACCAACCACACCATCCTGCCCGAGGCTCTGGAGAAGTGGCCCATCGGCACGTTCTCCAAGCTCCTCCCCCGCGTGTACCAGATCATCGATGAGATCAGCCGTCGTTGGCACGAGTCGTTCGACACCACGCAGGAGGGCTGGCAGGAGCGTCTGCGCCAGACCGCTATTCTGTGGGACGGCGAGATTCGCATGGCCAACCTATCCGTGATCTGCAGCCACAGCGTCAACGGCGTGGCAAAGATTCACTCCGACATCATCAAGAACATCGTGCTCAAGGACTTCTATGCCCTGACGCCCGAGAAGTTCAACAACAAGACCAACGGCATCTCGCACCGTCGCTTCTTTGCCGAGGCCAACCCCACCTACGCCAAGCTCGTGACCGAGGCCATTGGCGACGGCTGGCTCAAGGACGCCTTTGAGCTGGAGAAACTCAAAGAGTTCCAGAACGACACCGAGTTCCTGAAGGCCGTGGGTGCCTCCAAGCGCGCCAACAAGGAGCGCCTGGCCGCCTACGTCAAGGCCGAAACCGGTCTGGTCATCGACCCCAACACCGTCTTCGATGTTCAGGTTAAGCGCTTCCATGCCTACAAGCGCCAGCTCATGAATATCATGAAGGTGATGGACATCTACAACCGTCGCATCGCCGATCCCAACTTCCACGTGACGCCGACGACCTTCATCTTTAGCGGAAAGGCTGCCTCGAGCTACACCTTCGCCAAGGAGACCATCCGCCTCATTAACTCCGTGGCCGACGTCATCAACAATGATGCCCGCGTCAACGAGGTCATGAAGGTCTGCTTTATCCCCAACTTCCGCGTAAGCAACGCCCAGCTCATCTACCCCGCCGCCGAGATTTCGGAGCAGATCTCCACGGCCGGCAAGGAGGCCTCGGGCACGTCCAACATGAAGCTCATGATGAACGGCGCTATTACGCTAGGTACCCTCGACGGCGCCAACATCGAGATCGCCGACCTGGCCGGCCGCGAGAACGAGGCCATCTTTGGCCTGACCGCTCCCGAGGTCGAGCAGCTCTGGGCATCCAACAGCTACTTTGCGTGGGATACGCTCAACAACGATCGCGAGCGTCTGGGCCGCGTGATGGACGAGCTCAAGAACAACACCTTTGCGGGTCTTTCGGGCAACTTCGAGAGCATCTACAACGAACTCATGAACAACAACGACCCCGACCTGGTCATGGCAGACTTCCGCATCTACGTGGATGCGTGGGAGAAGCTCACGAACAGCTACGGCGACCAGGAGACCTGGAACCGCAAGGCGCTGCTCAACACCGCCTCGAGCGGCTGGTTCTCGAGCGACCGCACCATTCGCGAGTACCGCGACGAGATCTGGCACGCGTAACGGCGCGCGAGCTCCCTTTGCCAGCACGGCATTACTCGACGGGCGTGACGCTGCGCCGCGCCCGTCGCTAATGGGTTTAGAAACATCGATGACAGAAGGAGAAATCGATGAGTAAGAAAGAATGCATCGCGATGCTCCTCGCAGGAGGACAGGGCAGCCGATTGGGGGCACTCACCCAAAAGATCGCTAAGCCGGCGGTTAGCTTTGGTGGCAAGTTCCGCATTATCGACTTTTCGCTGTCCAACTGCTCCAACTCGGGCATCGACACGGTGGGCGTTCTGACGCAGTATCGTCCCTACCTGCTGCATGCCTATGTGGGCTCTGGCGAGGCTTGGGATCTGGACAGCCGCGACGGCGGCGTGTCCATCCTGCCGCCGTACGAGACGCAGACCGGCGGCGCCTGGTATGCGGGCACGGCCGACGCCATTACGCAGAACCTGGACTACATCAAGGCCAACGACCCCAAGTACGTCCTGATTCTTTCGGGCGACCATCTGTATCGCATGGACTACCGCAAGATGCTCAAGACGCACATTGAGAACAACGCCGACCTCACGGTGAGCGTTATGCCCGTGCCGTGGGAGGAGGCCAGCCGCTTTGGCATCCTGACTACCGACCCCGAGGACGGCCGCATCACCAAGTTCACCGAGAAGCCCGATAAGCCCGATTCGAACCTCGCGTCCATGGGCATCTACATCTTCTCGGCCGACGTGCTGATCGAGGCGCTCGAGGAGGACGCTCTGGACCAGCGCTCGAGCCACGACTTTGGCAAGGACATCATCCCCAAGCTGCTCGGCGAGAACAAGCGCCTGTACAGCTACGAGTTCCACGGCTTTTGGAAGGACGTCGGCACCATCGCCAGCTTCCACGAGACCTCGATGGACCTGCTGGGCAACAACCCCGAGTTCGATCTGTTTGACAAGAACTTCCCCATCATGTCCAACATCACCACGCGTCCGCCGCACTACATTGGCCCGGATGGACGCCTGGACGACTGCCTGGTCTCCAACGGCTGCAAGATCTACGGCACCGCTCGCCACTCGATCCTTTCGACCGATGTCATCATCGAAGAGCGCGCCGTGGTCGAGGACTCCGTGCTGCTGCCGGGTGCGCACGTTAAGAGCGGCGCGCACATCTGCCGCGCTATTTTGGGCGAGAACTCCACGGTCGAAGAGGGCGTGAAGCTCGGCTCTGTCGATACCACCAAGGATACGGCCGTCGTTGGAAATGACGTCGTTATCGGGAAGGGGGAATGATCCGATGATCAATCGCAAGGCCATCGGTTATATCACCGCTAACTACTCTTCGACCTACGGCAGCGTGCTGCTCAAGGACCGCCCCATCGCATCCGTTCCGTTTTTGGGCCGCTACCGCCTGATCGACTTCCCGCTGTCCAACATGATGAATGCCGGCATTAAGACCGTCGGCGTCGTCATGCCGGGCAACTACCGCTCGCTAATCGACCACGTGGGCTCGGGCAAGGACTGGGGCCTGGACCGCAAGAAGGGCGGCCTGTTCATGGTGCCCGGCAACGCGTATGGCACCACCAAGGGCGGCATGCGCTTCCTGCTGCGCGACATCATCTCCAACAAGACGCTGTTCCAGCGCTCGGACAAGCCCTATGTTGTGATGATGGGCACCAACATCATCTTTAATATGGACCTCAACACCATCATCGACGCGCACGAGAACTCCGGCGCCCAGATGACCGTGGTGTACTGCAAGGCCACGCGCAACGTCGATGACGAGACCAAGCTCGAGATTAACGAGAACGGCCGCCTGACGGGTGTGAGCGCCGGCGTCGTGTACGGCGACAACGCCTCTATGGACTGCTGCATCGTCAACCGCGAGACGCTGCTCGAGATCATCGATCACTACCAGGCCGCCGACTATCTGGACCTGCTCGAGGCACTCCAGGGCGACTTTGGCAACATCGACGTGTGCAGCTACGAGTACAAGGGCGAGGTCGTGGGCGTGTTTAGCGAGAAGTCGCTGTATCGCCGCAGCATGGATCTGCTCGACCAGACCGTGGCCGACCAGCTCTTTGACCCCGAGCGCCCGATCCTGACCAAGGCCCACGACGTGCCGCCTTCGCGCTATGCGACCGGCAGCCACGCGTGCAACTCGATTATCTCGGCCGGCTGCATCATCAAGGGCACCGTGCGCAACTCGATCCTGTCGCGCGGCGTTGTGGTCGAGGAGGGCGCCTCGGTGACCAACTCGATCATCAACCAGAGCTGCATCATCAAGAGCGGCGCCCGCGTTGAGAACGCCATCCTGGACAAGAACAACGTGGTTCCCACCAACACCGAGCTTCGCGGCACGCCCGAGAACATCCTGGTGCTGGGCAAGGCCCCGTTAACTCCCGATACCACCATCGTCCATTAACGTAGGCACCACAACATCGCTCGTAACATGTAGAATAGCCGCCCGGTTTACGCCAGGCGGCTATTCTCGAATTGCAACATGGGAGACAATATGGCAGATTCCAGCAAAAAGATGCAGATCGTGTTTGCCTCGGCCGAGTGCGCACCGTTTGTAAAGACCGGTGGCCTGGGCGACGTGGCGGGCTCGCTGCCTGCGGCGCTTGTGCGCGCCGGCGCCGAGGTCATCGTGATGGTGCCCAAGTACGCCACCATCAAGGACGAGTACAAGGCGCAGATGGAGCACTTCTCAGACTTTTACGTGAGCCTGGGCTGGCGCAACGAGTACTGCGGGCTCGAGGAGCTCGAGCACGACGGCGTCACGTATATGTTCATCGACAACGAGCGCTACTTTGCGCGCGACTATCCGTACGGCTTCTTTGACGACGGCGAGCGCTTTGCGTTCTTCTCCAAGGCCATCACCGAGAGCCTGCAGCACCTGCCGGCCGGTTTTGAGTGCGACATCCTGCACTGCAATGACTGGCAGACGGCACTGGCGCCTGTGTTCTTGCGCGAGTTCTACCAGGGCCTGCCGCTGTACGACCGCGTCAAGACCGTGTTCTCGATCCACAACGTGGCGTTCCAGGGCCAGTTTAGCGACACCGTGATGGAGGATATCCTGGGTGTGGCGCACATTCCGGCTGCAGCCTCGCAGCTGCGTTGCGACGCCTGCAGCATCAACTACATGCTGGGCGCGCTGCGCTATGCCGACGCCATCACCACGGTGAGCCCCACCTATGCCAACGAGATCCAGACGCCCGAGTTTGGCGAGGGCCTGGACGGCGTGCTGCGCGAGCGCTCCTATGCGCTGCAGGGCATTTTGAACGGCATTGACGTGGCGGGCTTTGACCCGGCGACCGACAAGCGCATTGCCGCCAACTACACGGTTGATGACCGTGCGGGCAAGGCTGTATGCAAGGCCAAGCTGCAGGAGGAACTGGGGCTCGAGGTTCGCGACGACCGTCCGCTCATGGTGATGGTCACGCGCCTGACGCGCCAGAAGGGCCTGGACCTGGTCATGTACGCGCTCGACCGCATCCTGTCCGGCGGCGTGCAGGTGGCGGTGCTGGGCACCGGCGACCGTGACTACGAGGACGGCCTGCGCTACTTCCAGGATAAGTACCCCGGCACCATGGCCGCGCGCATCGAGTTCGACCCGGCGCTGTCGCAGCGTATGTATGCCGCCGCCGACATGTTCCTGATGCCTTCGAAGTTTGAGCCCTGCGGCCTGTCGCAGATCATCGCCATGCGCTACGGTACCCTGCCCATCGTGCGCGAGACCGGTGGCCTGAAGGACACCGTGATCCCGTATAACGAGTTTACCGGCGAGGGCACGGGCTTCTCGTTTAGTAACTTTAACGGCGACGAGATGGGCGACGCCGTGTTCCGCGCGGCACGCCTGTTCTGGGACAACCGCGATGCCTGGAACCAGCTGGTCACGCAGGCCATGAGCCAGGACTTTAGCTGGACGCGCTCGGCCGACAAGTATCTAGACCTGTACTTCTTTATGCACCCGGAGATTGAGAGGCCGGCGGCGGTTGTCGACGAGTCTGAGGCTGTTGCTGAGCCGGTGGCCGCTGAGGAGCCCAAGGTCGAGGAGAAGCCGGTTGAGGCTGAGCCCGCAAAGGCCGAGCCTGAGGTGAAGGCTGAGGTTGCCCCTGAGGCAGAGGCCGAGGTCAAACCCGCTGCAAAGCCCGCAGCTAAGAAGACCACGACCCGCAAGACGACCGCTAAGAAGACTACGACGACCAAGGCTGCCGCCAAGAAGGCTGCCGCCACCAAGACCGCCGCAGCAAAGACGACTGCTGCCAAGGCAACGACCACGCGCAAGCGTACGACCGCCACTGCAAAGAAAGCCGCCGAAGCCGAGGCTGCTCCCGAGGTAATGGCTGAGGTCGCTGAGACCAAGCCGGCCGCTAAGGCTCCGGCCAAGACCACTGCCAAGAAGTCGACGGCGTCCAAGACCACGACCGCCAAGAAGGCTACGATCACAAAGTCGACCAAGACCAAGGCCGCCACGACCAAGGCAGCCGCAAAGCCGGCCGTCAACGTCGAGGAGACGCCCGCCGAGTCCAAGGCCGAGGCAACCGTCGAGACCAAGCCGGCCGCCAAGACCACCACGCGAAAGCGCACGGCGACGGCCAAGAAGACCACGGCAAAGGCCACAACTCCCAAGGCAGAAACTAAGCCCGCTACTGCCAAAGAGGAGCCCAAGGCCGAGGTAAAGGCCAAGCTCGAGCCCGCCAAGGAGACTCCGGTCTCCCCCGCTGCTCCGGCCGAGGAAAAGGCTCCGACCAAGAAGACATCCGTCCGCAAGGCAACGGCCACCCGCAAACGCCGCTAGCCCACAGACGATCCAAAACCTAATCAAACCCTAAGTAAGGGGCGCTCCAACCGGGCGCCCCTTCTCTGTAGATAGTGGGTAAAACGATTTTCTAGGACAACCGTTCGCCGATGGTAAACGGATGTTGTTTATACAGCCTGTGTACAACAGATATACTTACATCCTGTGCGTAAAGCCCATGGCCCGCAGGCCATGATTCTATTGAACTGGACCGTACTATGAGATTGATACACAACAGCCGTCTTCCGCAGTTTCGCACTCCGTTTGGCGCTGTGACCACAGGAACTACCCTTTCGCTCTCCGTGATTCTGGAGGATGCCGATCCCGCGCAGGCAACGCTTACGCTCCGGACCTGGGTCGATGAGATCGGTGAGTCTCGGTATCCAATGACGCACGAAGGCGACGGCATCTTTACCGTCGAGTTGGAGTGCGCCGAGCCCTGTCTTATCTGGTACAGCTTTATATGCAATATCGAGGGCCAGCCCGAGGTCCGCTTGGGCGCACCGCAGGGACGCACCGGCGGCGAGGGCGTAACCTACGACTACGCCGAGGTGCCGTCATTCCAAGTCACCGTCTACAAACACCGTGAGAACCGTCCCACCTGGTACGAGCGCGGTATGGTCTACCAGATCTTCCCCGATCGCTATGCCCGCGACGAGCACTGGCGCGAGCGCACGCTGGCCGAGGTCGAAAAACCGCGCAACGGAATCCAGCGCCGGATGGTCGAGGACTGGAACGAGCCGCCCGTTTACGAGCGCGCCGAGGACGGCTCCATTAAGACCTGGGACTTCTACGGCGGATCGCTCAAGGGTATCCAGGAAGACCTGCCTCGTATCGCCGAGCTGGGCTTTACAGCCATCTACCTCAACCCCATTTTTGAAGCCGCGAGCAACCACCGCTACGACACCGCCGATTACACCAAGATCGATCCGATTCTGGGCACCGAGCAGGACTTTACCGAGCTGTGCGAGGCGGCCGAGAAGCTGGGCATTTCCATCATTCTGGACGGTGTGTTCAACCACACGGGCGACGATTCGATCTACTTCAACCGCTACGGCAACTACCCCGGCGTGGGCGCGTGGCAGAGCGAGGATTCGCCGTGGCGCGATGCGTTTTATTTCCACGAGGACGGCTCATACGATTGTTGGTGGGGCGTGGGCAATATGCCCGCTATCAATGAGAGCTCCGAACTGGTACGCGAGCGGCTCCTGGGCAAGGACGGCGTCATTCGTAAATGGCTGCGCGCCGGCGCTCACGGCTGGCGCCTGGATGTGGCCGACGAGCTTTCCGATGACTTCCTGGCCGAAATCAAGAAGGCAGTACTCGCCGAAAAGCCCGATGCTCTGTTGCTCGGCGAAGTCTGGGAAGACGCCTCCAACAAGATCAGCTATGGCCACCTGCGTCGTTACCTGCAGGGCTCCGAGCTCGACTCGGCCATGGATTACCCCTTCCGCGACATGGTCATCGGCTTTTTGATGGGCTACAAAAACGCCTACCAAGCAGCTGAGGATATCGAGACCCTACGCGAGAACTATCCGCGTGAGGCCCTGTCTTGCGCACTTAATCTGCTTTCGAGCCACGACCGTCCGCGCATTATCTCGGTGCTCGGCGGCGGCCCCGACGAGTCACAGCTGCCCGAGTGCGAGCGCAGCAAATGGCGCCTGGACGAGAACGCGATGGGCCTGGCCAAGAGCCGTTTTTGGCTCGCGACGCTCATGCAGATGACGTTCCCGGGCGTTCCCTCAATCTATTACGGTGACGAGTACGGCTTGGAGGGTCTCACCGATCCGGGTAATCGCCGCACCATGCCGACCAAGGAAGACCTGCACGACTTCGATACGTTCGCGATCGTCAAGAACGCATCCGCCGTGCGCCGCGCGCTGCCGTTTATGATCGACGGTGAAATCAAGGCCTTCGCGCTCAATGACGAAGTACTCGCCTATACGCGCACCGGTAAAAACGGCGAATCCGCGACCGTCATCATCAACCGCAGCCTGCGCAATTCGCATCGCGTGACCATTCCGGCGCTAGGCGAATGTGCGAGCGATGTGATCAGCGGTCACGAGTGCGAGATCCACAACGGTACCGTCACCCTCGACCTGTACCCGCTGGGTTCTTCGATTATCTATCACCACGCCGAGCAGCGTCTGCAAGAACCGCTCGATCACGGCGCGGGCGTTATGTGCCATATCACATCGGTTCCGTCCGACGACGGCAAGCCGGGTACGATCGGCGCACCCACGCGTCGCTTTATCGACCATCTGGCCGCCATGGGCATGCGCTACTGGCAGGTTCTCCCCGTCAACCCCACGGACTTCTTCCGCTCCCCTTACGCCGGCCCTTCGGCCTTTGCAGGCAATATCGACCTGCTTCCCGAAAGCCACGAGGAGCTGGCCGCCGACTTTGAGGCCTGGAAGGCCCGCGGCGGCGAGGATGCCGACCCGCTGTACACGGCGTTTAAACATCGCAACGCCGATTGGCTCGAGAAATACTGCGTCTATATGGCCGTCAAAAAGTACTTTGAGGGCGAGTCGCGCCACGATTGGCCGGCAGATGTCGCGCGCTACAACGAGCATCTGATCGACGACAAGCGCTTCCACGACGAGGCCGAGCTGCAGGCGTACATGCAGTACCGCTTTGACCTGGCTTGGTGCGAGCTCATGAACTACGCGCACAAGAAGGGCATCGAGGTCATCGGCGATATCCCGATGTATGTCTCGGACGATTCGGCGGATGCGTGGAGCGAGCCCGAGAACTTCTGGCTGTCCGACACCGGCAAGGCGATTGAGATTTCGGGCGCGCCGCCCGACAACTTTGCGCCCGAGGGGCAAGTGTGGGGAAACCCCACCTTCCGCTGGAATTACATGAAGGAGAACGGCTACCGCTGGTGGATGGACCGTCTGCGTCGCGCGTTCTCGCTCTACGACCGCGTGCGCCTGGACCACTTCCTGGGCTTCCACAGCTACTTTAGCATCCCTGCCGGCAAGGCCTGTGCCGATGGCCGCTGGCTGGCTGGCCCGGGCAAAGACCTGTTCCAGACCGCCTACGACGAGCTGGGTCCGCTCAACTTTATTGCCGAGGACCTGGGCTATCTGACGCCTGGCGTTCGCGCGATGGCTTCGACCTGCGGCTTCCCCGGCATGGACGTGCTGGAGTTTAGCGACTACGACGTTCGCTGCGGAATTCATCCCACACCGGGCAAGATCCTGTATACCTCGACGCACGACACCTCGACGCTTACCGGCTGGTGTACGCGCTCCTTTGCGGGTGACGACGAGCCGAGCGGCATTGCATTGGCGGGCGAGCTCATGGACAATGCCCTGACAAGCGATGCTCCGCTCGTGATGATGCCGCTGCAGGATATACTGGGGCTGGGCGACGACGCACGTATGAACGTGCCGGGTGTGGCCACGGGCAACTGGACCTGGCAGGCTGACGAGGCCGACGTTGCGGCCGCCGAGGGCAAAACTGCGAAGCTCCTGCGCAGCACCCATAGATTCTGGGGCGAAGCGTGATAAAACCCCCGATATAGGGTACAGTTACAGCTGTTTGAATTTTTGCGGGCAGAGCGATCTGCCCGCTTTGTGCTGAAAAGGAAGTATTATGGCGCGCTACGATTACAAATGCACGAGCTGTGGCAACGTGTTTGAGGTTGAGCACCCCATGTCCGAAACGCCCGAGGTCGTATGCCCCAGCTGCGGCGCCCCGGCATCCAAGACGTTCTCGGCCAGCGGCATCAAGTTTGAGGGCAGCGGCTTCTACAACACCGACCAGCGCAGCGGTGGTTCCAGCACCAGCGCCACCAGCGGCTGCTGCGCCAACTGCCCACATAACCACTAGAGACAAGCGGTCCTGCCACCCAGGTTTCCTTATGAGTTGCGGTGAAATAGGGATTGTTTGGGGGTAGAACCCGTTATTCAATCCCTATTTCACCGCAACTTTTCTATAGATTGGATTTCTGGCTGATGCTAAGTTTGTAACATTTCAAAACCCTGCCGGATTACGGTGCTGAATATACAACCTCTATCCATTCCGGTAAGTAGCGAAATTCAACAAGCCATCTACCTGCACTGATAATTGTTCTCGGGGGAAGCGGGCACTGCGGGGCGCGGCAACGGC
>UQUG01000025.1 GCA_900544205.1 uncultured Collinsella sp. | reverse complement strand
GCGTAAAATTCCATGGGTGACCTCTCTGGTTGCGTCGCTCCATTATATGATGGATGCTCCGTTTGCCATCGCCCCCGAAAGGAACCTATATGATTGATGCGTGCTCCTTGATTCCCATTTTCATTGCAACAGCCTCAGGACTCGGGGCCTCGCACAGGCTCCCGCCGCCTTACAGAACTGAAAGCTGGGCGTAGGGCAAATCCATGGCACGTGACCTGCGATTGCTCGGCCATAGATGGCGTAATCGAGGCCAAGGGAGGGCATCATGTGCGAGGGAAACGAGAGCTGGTTCTGGCACGCGAACGACATGGTGGTGGCGGGCGACATGAACCTCGTGGTCCGCGTCCTGTGGGTCGCGCTCATCGTAGGCATCGGCGTCGCGACGATGGCCACGCTCTGGATCGTCACGAGGTAGCGCGCCACGAACGGATGACGAGGCACGCGGCGCATGCCACGCTGGCGGAACCCTAGCCTCGCTGCTGGACAATCTGTTCGATGAGCTCCGCGACGGAGTCCTCGGCTGCGTCCCCGATCAGGTGATGGGCCGCGGCCTTCGCCTCTGGCATCGCGCCCGCGACTGCGTAGGAGTTCGGCACCTTTTCGAGGAGCGTCACGTCGTTTTCCGAGTCTCCGATAAAAGCGACCTCGTCCAGCGTGACCCCAAGGCTGCCGAGAAGCGCGTCGAGTCCGTTTACCTTGCTCCAGCCAGCCGGAACAACATCGAGGAAGAATGGGACGGGCGAGGGGAAATCAAGCTCTGGGCAGGCTTCCTTGCATCGACTCCGAACGACTTCCGTCGGGGCGGAGCTGACGTTGACGAAGATGCCGGCGGTGATGACGTCACGGTTCGTGGGCACGTCTCCGAGCGCCATGTCTCTTCCGGAGTCCTTAACGATTTCCAGGGCGAATTCGTCGCCAGGCTCGACGGCGCAGAGGAACTGCTCGCAGCGTTTGCCTGTCTCATCGACATCGGCGACTAGCCAGAGTGACGTCCCCGCGTAGGGGCGTACGGCGCTATCGAGCTTGACGAGGGCCTCCGTCGAGAGCGTCTTTTTGAACACGAGTTCGCCGCTGGAGAAGACCTTCTTTCCGTTGGCCATGATGCCGGTCGAGAAACAGCGCGCGTCGCCGTCAAAGGCATCGGCCAGGTCGGCGTAGTCGCGGCCGCTTGCGGGGCCGAACGCGATGCCCGCATCAAGCGCCGAAAGAATCGCGCTGTGCGTGCGCTCCGATACGACCCTTGAGCCAAACGGCAGCAGGGTCCCGTCCATGTCTGCGAGGATGAGCTTTATCAAGGGGTCCTCCCGTTTCGGTCTGGGCGTCGGTGCGCCGGTGTGCGTCGTCCTAGCTGTATTGCCTGTCTCCCAAGAGATTCTTCGAGATGATCCTGTTAAACTCTACCGGGTCATCCCAGCAAGAGGTCAGGAAGAGGAACAGCAGCTCGATGACGAAGTTGATCGAGCTGTGCGAGAAGGCGACCTCGGTTCCGGTGATGGCCTGATCTCGCGAGATGGCTCGGATGATATACGTGGCACGCTTCGCGAGCGGCGTATCTGGGTTGTCTGTGATCATGATGATGGGGGTGTTCGAATCCTCGGCAGAGTCGAATATGTTGACGAGGCGCTTCGAGTATCCGGACGTCGAAATGACGAGCAGGATGTCATTCTCCTTGAGGCTGGTTGCGGCGGAGACCATGGCATCGGTGGTACTGGGGCAAAACGCCCTGACTCCAACCTGTGAGAGCTTGAACGCCGCGTTTACGCCCATGCTAATCGAGTTGCCGACGCCCGCAATCAGGACGAGGTTGGCGTTGTGGAGCAGATTGACGACTGCCGAAAAGTCATCGGAGTCAATGAGCGAGGCGGTTTGGGAGAGCTCCTTGACCTTGTGAGACAGGACGTACTTAATGGAGCCCTCGACGTCGTCCAGAGTAACCTTGCCGCCCGTGGCCTTTTCCTCGCCGGAGGCCCTGCTGATGGATATGCCGAGCGCCAGACGCATGTCCGAATAGGTTCGGTAGTCAAGCGTCCTTGCGAACCTCGAAACAGACGCCGGTGACGTACCGGTTCCTGCGGCGAGTTCGCGGACGGTCATCGTTGCGACGTCCGACGGGTGGTCGAGCACATACGTTGCGATTGCCTTCTCCGAGGGGGATAGGCTGTTCATGACCGCGCAGATGTGGCTGAGCACATCCCCTGTCTTATCCATGGTTACTCCTTGGCCCTAGTTTGCTTCGTATCTTAGGTCAAGAGAGGTGAAAATAAAGCAAAATGTTTCATAAGCGGTGAAATAGCGTTTCACCGCTGATTTCCTACCGTTCACGGTAAATCGGTGCTTCCCCGGCGCAATCTCATCTTGAGCTGCTATCTTATGAGCCGTGAAACAACGGCACGAAAACGATGAAACAACAGAACATTGTTCCAACGCCTCACAACTTTGTTTCACGCTAGATGGCGAATCACTTCGAAGCCCAGACAGGCACCCGGCGAGCAAGAAGGGAGAAGCACGATGCACAACGCCAGGACAAACGCAAGCATGACTTCGCTGTTCTTCGCGAACGTCCTCTACTGGGTCTGCGCGGGCGTGTACTCGCCGTTCCTCTCCGCTCACTACACGAGCCTCGGCCTCAGCGCAGCCCAGACCGGCATCCTCCTCGCGGCGACCCCGGTGTGTGCGCTCGCCATCCAGCCGCTCTGGTCGACGATCGCCGACAAGCTCGGGCGCCGCCGCGCGGTCATCGTGATCCTCTGCCTTGCGGCGGCGGTACTCGCTCCGCTGTATTACCTGGCGTCGACGTTCGTCCCGGTCCTTCTCGTAACCTTTGCGTTCTCGGCGTTTTTCTCGGGGCTCCTGCCCCTGAGCGACTCCCTCGTCATCGAGCTCGCGGATCGCTCTGGCCTGGACTTTTCTCGCATTCGCATGGGTGGCACTATCGGCTATGCCATCGTCGTCCTGATCGTCGGTCGGCTGCTCGACATGGCTCCTCAAATCCAGTTCGCGGTGGTCTCTGCCGCGCTGGTGGTCTTCGCGGCTCACATGTGGCGCCTCCCCGAGGCGGGAATTCGCGCCAATGCCGCGGACGATCCCAAGGTCTCCCACGGAAAGGGCCTCCTCTCGCTGTTTACCAGCAATGAGATCGCCTTCGTCTTGGTCTTCGCCTTCATCAGTTCGGCCGCGATTGGCTTCATCGGGGCGTTCTTGGGCCGCTACGCGGTCGAGCTTGGCGAGGGTCAGAACCTCGTGGGCGTCCTGAGTGCGGTCTCCGCTGCGAGCGAGATCCCCATCCTGCTCGTTTCCTCCAAGCTGGTCAGGCGCTTCGGCGAGATGAACCTCCTGATCTTTTCCTGCTTCATGGCGGCGCTCAGGCTCGTGCTCGTGGGCACCGGCATCGTCCCGGTCATGATCTGCGGCCAGCTGCTGCAGAGCGTGAGTTACATGACCGTCTACTACTCCTGCGTTACCTACATTGCCAACCACACTTACGAGGATTGTCGCGCTCGAGGTCAGAGCGCCTTCGCGATGGTTCAGAGCGGTCTGTCCGTCGTGGTTGCGAACCTGTTTGGCGGTTGGGCGTGCGACGCGCTCGGCACGCACGCGGGTTTTCTGGCCTTCGCCCTCGCTTCAACGATTGCTGCGGTCGTTGCTTTTGTGGCGTACGTACTGTGGCGTCGAAGCGCAGCGCCACAGCCTGAGGGCCAGTCGGCCGCATAGGCTCCACCGCGTTTTGCAAGCGCCTGCCTGCTTCGCGCTTCTCTTCGTGTTCAACCAGCTGACGAGCTGAGAACTGTCCAATCCAATGGTTATCCAAGTGAAAGGAAGACAAAGATGTCTCTCATCAAGGTCAACGAGCTTCTTCAACATGCGACCGAGCACCACTATGGCGTGCCCGCGATCAACGTCATCAACACGGAGACCATCCGTTATGCGATCCAGGCCGCCGAGGATGAGCACATGCCTATCATCATCCAGTACTGGCCCGGCTTCGAGGACCACTGTGCCCTCGACATCATCGCCTTCGCCGCCCGCTATTACGCCGAGCGCGCGAGCGTGCCCGTCGCCGTCCACCAGGATCACTCCGCTGGTTACGAGATCGCCGTCAAGGGCGTCAAGGCCGGTTTCCCCTCCGTCATGGTCGACGGCTCCTCGCTTCCCTATGAGGAGAACTTCCAGCTCACGAAGGACGTCGTCCAGGTCGCCAAGATCTTCGACGTTGACATCGAGGCCGAGCTCGGCCACGTCGGCAACGGCTCCGACGCCAACGACTTCGTGAACAGCGACCACTATACCGACCCGAACCTCGCCGAGGAGTTCGTCGAGGGCACCGGCTGTGGTTCGCTCGCCATCGCCGTCGGCAACGCCCACGGCCCCTACGTCAAGGTCCCGAACCTCGACATGGAGCGCATCAAGGCCTGCAGGGAGGCCGTCAGCGTCCCCCTCGTCATGCACGGATGCTCCGACATCCCCGACGAGCAGCTCCAGGAGGCCGTGAACCTCGGCATGAGCAAGTTCAACATCGCCACGGAGTACTTCCGCTCCATGTACCGCGCCTTCGAGAAGGACATCAGCTCCGGCAAGAACGACGGCAACGGCGTTGGCCTCCTGATGGACGCCGCCCCCGACATGCGCGCGTTCGTCGCAAGCAAGATCCAGCTTCTGAACCCCAACCACTATTCGCTCTAGGAGAGACTCGATGAAGAAAGTTCTTGTCGCGTCGCACGGTCACCTCGCAAGCGGAATCAGGAGCTCGATCGAGATCCTGACCGGTATGGCGGACATGGTGGAAGCAGTTGACTGCTACGTGGACGACTCCGATTTCACTCCTCGCATCCAGGCGTTTATTGACTCGGTGGGCCCTGAGGACGAGGCCATCATCTTCACCGACATCTACGGTGGCTCCGTCTTCCAGAAGGTCGTCCTCATGGAGCCGGAGAAGCGCGGGATCGTCCATGTTACCGGTATGAACCTCGGCCTCGTGATCGAGGCGCTCCTCGGCGCTGAGCCGGTCACGGCAGATTCGATCAAGCAGAGCGTCGAGCTGGCGAGGGCGACGATGCAGGTCGTCGAGCCTTCGAGCAAGGCCGCGGACAACGAGGGGTCCGACGGAGACTTCTTCGATTAGAGAGCACTAATAAGTAAGGAGAGGAAGCAATGATTGTTCAGGTTCGAGTCGATGACCGTCTGATTCACGGGCAGGTCGCCCTGGTGTGGACCAAGGAGCTCAACACCACCAGGATCATCGTCGCCAACAAGCACGCCGTGGAGAGCGATGCCCTTCGCATGACGCTTTCCATGGGTACGCCGGCGGGCCAGAAGCTCCTCGTCAAGGATGTTCCGGATGCTTGCCGCATCGCGAACGATCCGCGTGCGGACTCCATGCGCATCTTCGCGCTCACCAACTGCGTGCGTGACGTGCTTGAGCTCGTTAAAGGCGCACCGGGCAAGATCGAGGGCGTGAACGTTGCCAATGTCGGCCGCTTCGACAAGTCCGATCCGGATAGCAAGGTCGCCCTCAACTCCACGATCATGCTCAACCCGGATGAGCTCGAGGCCGCGAAGGAGCTTTGCGAGCAGGGTATTCCGGTTTTCCATCAGCTTATCCCGTCCAATCCCAAGACTCCTCTCAAGAGTCTGATCGAGGCGGCGGAGAAATAAGGGGATTTGGCCAGGCGGTCAAATGAAATGAGAGAAAGGAAGTCAAATGATTGGGTTAGCAGTAATGGCCTGGTTGACCGTGCTGATTTGCTACGGCGGCAACTGGGTTCTCGGTCAGTGTATGATCGAGCGTCCTCTCGTGGTCGGCCTCGTTGCGGGCCTTCTGATGGGCGACGTCAAGACCGGTGTCATCATCGGTGCCTCTCTCGAGGCAATCTTCATGGGCGCGGTTAACATCGGTGGCGCCATCTCCGCCGAGCCCGTTACCGCGACCGCCCTCGCCGTCGCCTTCACCGTTGGCGCCGGCATCGACCAAGGCGCCGCCATCACGCTGGCCGTTCCCGTTGGCGTCGTCACCGCGTTCCTCTCGATCTTCATGAACAACGTGTTCCTCGCGTTCTTCGCCGCCACCTTTGACAAGATGGCCGCCGAGGGCAACGAGAAGGGCCTCGCGCTTCAGCACTTCGTTCTCTGGTTCGTTAAGTACGCCGCCTTTGGCCTCATCGCCTTCCTCGGCGTTTACCTTGGCGCTGAGCCCGTTGCCGCTATCGTCAACCAGATTCCGGCCAATGTCATGAGCGGCCTCAACGCCGTGGGCGCCCTCCTGCCCGCCGTTGGTATGGCGCTCCTGCTCCAGATGCTGTGGAGCACCGAGCTCAGCATCTACTTCTTCCTGGGCTTCACGCTCTACCAGTACCTCGGCCTCCCGATGATCGCCATCGCGGTTCTCGGCGTCATCATCGCGGTTGCCTCCGCCCTCCACGACAAGGAGATTTTCGATCTCACCAAGAAGGGCTTGGCCACCCAGGCCGTTTCCAACGACTCTGTAACCAGCGACGAGGAGGATTTCTTCGCATGAGCAACCTGACCAAGAATGTGAGCCCTGAAGACAAGAAGATGCTCAACAGCATTTTCCTGCGCTCTTTCTCCGTGTTCGCCTCCTGCGCCGGCGGTTCCGTCAAGGCTGGCGCCGACGGCTGGCTGTACTCCGTCCAGCCCGCGCTTAACCGCTACTACGCCGATGACCCCGAGGCCCGTGCCGAAGCCATGAAGCGTCACACGACTTGGTACAACATTACCCAGAACGTCGGCACGTTCGCCATGGGCCTCGTCGCCTCCATGGAGAGGGAGAACTCGCAGCACGAAGACTTCGACACCGAGTCCATCGACGGCATCAAGGTTTCCCTGATGGGCCCGATGTCCGGCATCGGTGACGCAATCTTCTGGGGCGTCCTGCGTGTCATCGCTGCCGGCATTGGCATCAACCTCGCCATGAGCGGCTCGCCCCTCGGCGCGATCATGTTCTTGCTGATCTACAACATCCCGTCGATCCTCTGCCGATACTTCATGACCTACCTCGGCTTCAGCATGGGCACCAACTTCATCTCCGAGATGTACGAGGGTGGTCTCATGAAGCTCATCACCAAGGCGACCTCCACGGTTGGCCTCGTGATGATCGGTGCCATGACTGCGGCGAACGTCCAATTCAACACGATCCTGTCCATTCCGGTTCAGGACTCTGACCCCGTCATGATCCAGACCTACCTCGACTCGATCTTCAAGGGCATCGTGCCCCTGGGGCTTACGCTCGTCGTCCTCTGGCTCCTGCGCAAGAAGAACGTGAACGTCAACATCATCCTGGTTGGCATCATGATTCTGGCGCTCGTCCTCGGCCTCGTGGGCATCGTGTAGGGCGGCTTCCGGATCATTCGAAGCTTGTTTAAGGCAATTCCCGGCGGCACGCGATCGAGGACATTCGACGCGTGCCGCCCCATTAGAAGGAGAGAACATGCGCTACACGCACCTCAAGAATTCCGATGTCGACGTCTCCCAGCTCGCTGTGGGCACCTGGGCGATCGGCGGCGACTCCTTTGGTGAGAACGATGACGCCGCCAGCATGTCCGCCATCCGCACCATGCTCGATCACGGCGTCAACCTCATCGACACCGCGCCGTGCTATGGCAACGGCACGTCCGAGAAGGTCGTCGGCAACGCGCTCAGGGGCGTCGACAGAGAGAGCTACCTGCTCTCGACCAAGGTTGGCCTGATCACCAGCGCCGCCGGCTATGACCGCGACTCCTCGTTCAAGAACATCATGAGGGAGGTCGAGAGCTCGCTGCGCAACCTCCGCACCGACTACATCGACTTCTACTTCGTGCACTGGCCCGACGCTAAGACTCCGTTCTCCGAGACGATGTGCGCCCTCCAGCTCCTCAAGGAGCAGGGCAAGATTCGCCACATCGGCGTCTCCAACTTCACGACCGAGATGATCGAGGAGTGCGAGAAGGTCGCTCAGATTGACGTCCAGCAGCCGCCCTACTCTATGGTTGACCGCTCCTCCGAGGACCTCATCAAGTGGGGCTACGAGCGTGGCATCGACTCCTTCACCTATGGCTCCCTTGGCGCGGGCATCCTGTCGGGCAAGTTCCGCGAGCTGACGAAGTTCGAGGAAGGCGACGTCCGCGGTGGCTTCTACGACTACTTCCGGGAGCCCAAGTTCTCGCGCGTCCAGGAGCTGCTCAAGGTCATGGACGAGATTGCCGAGGCCCACGACAAACCCGTGGCGCAGGTTGCCGTGAACTGGAGCACCCAGAAGGAGTACGTGGGCACCGCTCTCGTGGGCGTGCGCACGGACGCCCACGCGATTCAGAACTGCGAGACGTTCGAGTGGGAGCTTTCCGCCGACGAGATGGCCAAGCTCGACGCCAGGCTCGACGAGCTGAAGATCGGCTAGCCATGAGCGCCGAGGATAGGAAGTACCCCACTTCCGAGCTTGAGGTGCTTGAGAGTGGCGCGAGGGAGGTTGTCGAGCCTAACGGCCTGAGGCTGATGCTGAAGCCCGTGCCGGGTGACGACCGCGAGCACGTGCTCGATCCGCGCGTCTATGCTCGTGCGCACGCGAAGCTCGCTGCGGCTCCTGCGGCGGGGTCGGCGCCGGCCGGACCGGTGGACGTGATCGCGTGGCGCTCCGCGCCCAACAAGGAGACCCACGTCGTGAGGGGCGCGAACGTTGCCAAGAAGACCGTCGTCATGAACTTCGGCGACAAGGGCATTCCGCTGCACATCTTCACGCCGGAGGGGCACGAGGATGGGTCAGCCGCGCTCGTGTTCATCCATGGCGGCGGGTTCATGGTGGGCAACATCGGCCAGTACGAGAACTGCCTGCGCGACATCGTGGAGCGCACGGGTTGCGTCGCGATCTATCCGGAGTACCGCCTGTCTCCCGAGACGATGTTCCCGGGTGGCGTCGAGGACTGCGTGAAGACGCTCGACTGGCTTGTCGATCACGCTGACGAGCTGGGCGTTGATGCGACTCGCATTGCCGTGGCTGGTGACTCTGCGGGTGGCAGCCTGTCGAATGCCGTCGTGCTCGAGGGCTCTCACGCGGATAGGATCAAGGCGGTTGTCGAGCTTTATCCGCTCGTTGATGGCGGTCCCGTTCCGGATGAGTGGTCCTATGACCTGTACGAGGTCGTGGATGAGCAGAGGCCCGAGGCGCTGAGCAGGGTTGATCGCATTCGCCTCGCCAACAACGACCTTCCGCCCATGTACGTCAACGGCGATGCGGACAAGATGCTCGACCCGCTGATTTCCGCGCTGTTCGCGGAGGACGTGAGCGCGTTCCCCCGCACGGTCATCATCTCTTCCGAGTATGACTATCTGCGCTATCAGGACGAGCTGTTCGCGAAGAGGCTGCAGGATGCGGGCGTTGACGTCACTGCGATTCGTTATCGCGGCTGCGACCACGGCTTCTTCGAGATGTACGGCGTGATGCCTCAGGCTGAGGATGTCTGTCGCGTCATCTCCGAGGAGCTTGCGAAGATCTAGGGGCTCGTCGCGGCGACCTCCTGGACGAGTGACGGTCCGGCGGGATGCTAGGTGCGTCCCGCCGGACCTTTGCGTTGGCGGGCGCGTGCCGCTTGCCGGCGGGCGCGTGTGGGGTTTGCCTCGGCGGTGCCGGATTGACTGGGAGACGCGTTTACCGCCGATCTTCCAAGCGAGCCCAGCAAGCAAACCGCGAGCTGAGCCCCAAGGGCATTGACAAGGGCGTGGGCGTGGCGCAAGCACTGGAGTATCTGGGATGCAGCCGTAACGCGCACAGCTTTGGCTTCGGCGATTCGGGCAACGACCTGGGCATACTCGCCGCTGTCGAGATGGCTGTCGCCATGGGCAACGCCATGCCCGAGGTCAAGGCGGTCGCCGACTATGTGACCGACGACGTCGAGCACGACGGCACCGTCACGGCGATGCACCACTTTGGGTTGATCTAGCGGGAACCGCCCAATTACCGTTCACCCGCGGCGGGCGGCTCAAATGGGCCCGCCCTGCAAAATCGTTTTGCTGCTGGAAGGTGTGCTCAAAAACGCTAAAGCGTTTATACCGTTCGCCGAGAAGATAAAAAACCGCAGTTCACGCCTTGATAAACGTAGGTAAAGTGTTTAGCAGTTTATCGGCCGTATGCTAACGAAAGGAATCAGGCAGATGGCAATCAAGGTGTTCGCTGACGGTGCAAACCTCGAGGGCATGCTCGACATGTACGAGAACGGCAACGTTCAGGGTTTCACGACCAACCCGTCCCTTATGAAGAAGGGCGGCGTGACGGATTACCGCGCGTTTGCCAAGGAGGTCCTGGCCCACATCACCGATGTATCCGTCTCGTTTGAGGTATTTGCCGACGACGTCGAGACCATGGAGGTCGAGGCCCGCGAGATCGCTACCTGGGCCGAGAACGTCTACGTCAAGATTCCGTGCGTGACCACCAAGGGCGAGTCCACCGCCGAGCTGGTGCGCAAGCTTTCGGCCGACGGCATCAAGGTCAACGTCACCACCATCTTTACTCCCGGGCAGGTTGACGAGATGGTCGAGGCCGTTGACACCGAGACGCCGTCCATCATTTCGCTCTTTGCCGGCCGTATCGCCGATACCGGCGTCGACCCCATTCCGTTTATGACGGAGTCGGTCGAGAAGGCCGCCGCCAAGCCCAACTGCGAGGTTCTGTGGGCGTCCACGCGCGAGCTCATCAATATCTACCAGGCGGAGGCCTGCGGCTGCCAGATCATCACGGTGCCCAACAGCATCCTGGCCAAGCGCAAGAACATCGGCCGCGACCCGTACGAGGTCTCGCTCGACACCGTCCGCGGCTTTGCCAAGGACATCGCCTCGCTCGGCTTCCATATCCTGCCGTAGTCCGCGCCTTTAATAGGCCCCACCAACAAAAATCGAGTTATTCGGCCTCTGATTGCTGTCAAGATCGCAATGCGGCTGAAAAACGTCCCGTATCGTACCTCTGTGGGTGCCGATACGGGACGTTTGTGGAATATCTAGCGTCAATTTGTTGCGTTTGGCGCTTTGAGGGGTGTCATCGTGGCCTAGCGAGGCCGCATAACTCGATTTTTGTTGGTGGGGCTCAGAGGAACGACGTTTCGCGCTTCGGAGTTTCGGCCAGATCGCTTTAGAAGGAGAGGCGCTCGGCAGGACGTGGCCTATCGAGCGCCTCCAGCGGTATATTTGCCCATGCCGTGGGGCGACGGTCGTATGGGACAGGTTCGAATAATCGGTCAAGCGATTCCGTCTTCGATGAACGAATCGTCGCGATGGGTGACATCGATGCTAGAAGCGCCCAAGCAGAAAATCGACAGCCGAAACGATTCTGATGCCGTCTATGTCCGTAGGGTGATCGCCGTGACGGACAACGAGGATCTTCTCGTAACCGGCAGCGACCTTCTCGAGCGATTTCAGCTCGAAGGGGCGCAGCTCGCGCTCGCGCGTGGCTTCCTCGTCAATAGTGTCCGTGACCTGGATAAACTTGCGGTCCGCCCCGTCGCCGATAGCGACGAAATCAATCTCGGCATTCCGCATGTGCCCCGTGAAAACCCGATACCCATCGATGACAAGGCGGTTATATACGGCGTTTTCGAGCACGCGCCCGCTATCACTGCCGCGATAGCCGTCGAGGTGGGCACGGAGCCCAAGGTCCTCGATGTAGTATTTTCCCCCGGTTTTGAGCACCTCGCGCCCTTTGATGTCAAAGCGACGGGCATGGGAGAAGATATAGGTTTCCTCGAGCGACGACACGCAGGTGTCGATGACGCCGTGCGAAGTTTTTGTTCCGGTCTCGTTCAAAGACCCGACGATCTTGTTGATCGATGTCGGGTTTGAGATGTTGTCGGCCAAATAGGCGCAAACCCTGTCGAGTAGGTCTCTGCTCGTTACGGCCCTCCGTCCTCGGCGGGCCTCCCGGGTCAAGATGTCGCGACCAACAATGGTTTGATAGGTGCTCCAGATGTAGTCTTTCATCTCCCGTTCGGGCAGGCCGGAGATCGCGAGATAGGGGAGCCCTCCAAATTTCAGGTACCGGTCGAGCAGCTCGTCGAGCGGGGTGATTTCTTCCCTCCCAAAGACGGCATATCTGCTCGTGACTTCGGTCGGACCAAGGAAGTCGAGGTATTCGGAGAAAGACAACGGGTGCATTCTGATCTCGACGTATCTTCCCGAGATCAGGGTCGCTATTTCGCTTGAGAGCAAAAACGCATTCGAGCCCGTAACGTAGATGTCGCAGTCTTTGTCGACGCGAAGCGCGTTGATGGCTTTCTCCCAGTTGGCAACTTCTTGCAGCTCATCGAAGAAGAGGTAGCACCTTCCGCTCGACGGCATCCGCTCGACGACATGGCGGTAAAGCTCGCGCCAATCGCGAACTCCCTCGAGCTCGAATGATTCCATTCGAAAGGAGAGGAGGCGTTCGGTCGGCACGCCGTTTTTGGCAAGATAGGAGCGCATCATGTCGAGCAACGTTGATTTGCCGCACCGCCGCATGCCGGTGACGACCTTGATAACATCTGAATCGCGAAAAGCGATCAGCTTCTTGAGGTAGTTATCCCTTGCTACGGGCTGCCCGTTCATCGTTCGTCCAATCTGCAAGTTTTTCTCAGAGCGTAACAAAAACTTGCAAAGTTTGCAAGTTTTTCCCATCTGGTGAGAAAAACTTGCAGGTTCGACGATGGATGGCGGCGGCTCGCCCTTCTGTTACTTCCCCTGCACCATGGTGAGGGAGATTTTCTTGCGGTCGCGATCGACCTTTTCGACCCACACCTTTACCGTGTCGCCGACGCGCACTACGTCGCTCGGGTGCTTGACGAAGTGGTTGGCCAGCTTGGAGATGTGCACGAGGCCGTCCTGGTGCACGCCCACGTCGACGAAGGCGCCAAAGTCGACGACGTTGCGCACCGTGCCCTTGAGTTCCATGCCGGGCTCCAGGTCGTCGATGGAAAGCGCCGAGCGACTAAAGACCACCTCGGGCGCGTCGTCGCGTGGGTCGCGGCCGGGCTTCTTGAGCTCGTTGACGATGTCGATGAGCGTCAGGGTGCCACAGTCCAGGTCGCTTGCCAGCGCCGAGATGCTGCCCAGGCGGCGCTCGATATCGGGCACGCCGCCGCGGCTGAGCTCGCTGGCCGCCACGCCGGCGCGCTCCAGGACGGACGTCGCCACCTCGTAGCTTTCGGGGTGGACGCTCGTCGCGTCGAGCGGGTTTTTACCGCCGCTGATGCGTAGGAAGCCAGCGGCGTTGAGATATGCCTTGGGGCCCAGTTTGGGGACCTTCTTGAGCTGGCGGCGATCGGTAAAGGCGCCGTTTTCCTCGCGGTAGGCAACGATGTTCTTGGCCACGCTCGGCGTGATGCCCGACACGTAGCCCAGTAGGCTCGCGCTCGCGGTGTTGACGTCGACGCCCACGCGGTTGACGACGTCCTCCACCACGTGGCCCAGCGTGCGCGAAAGCTCGGCCTGGTCAAGGTCGTGCTGGTACTGGCCCACGCCGATGGACTGGGGCGGAATCTTGACGAGCTCGGCCAGCGGGTCCTGCAAGCGGCGGCCCAGGCTCATGGCGCCGCGCACGGTGACGTCCAGGTCGGGATACTCTTGGCTCGCGAGCTCGGAGGCGGAGTACACCGACGCGCCGGCCTCGTTCACGATGGTGTAGCGCAAGCCGGGCGCCTGCTCGGCAATGAACTCCGAGACGACTTCCTCGGTCTCGCGGCTGGCGGTGCCGTTGCCGATAACGATGGTGTTGACGCCGTCCTTTTTGACGAGGCGGGCGAGCTCGCGCTTGGTGCCGGCGACGTCGTGGCGCGGCTTGGTGGGGTAGACCACGCCGTGGTCAAGCAGCTTGCCGGTCTCGTCCATGACGGCGACCTTGCAGCCGGTGCGGTAGCCCGGGTCGAGCGCGAGCACGCGGGCGCCGCGGACGGGGCGGGCCGAGAGCAGACCCTCAAGGTTCTTGGCAAAGACGTTGATGGCCTCGGTCTGAGCACGGACGGTGAGCTTGGCGCGGGCCTCGCGCTCCAGCGATGGGGCCATCAGGCGCTTGTAGCCGTCGGCGATGGCGGCGTCAAAGACGGGCGCGAAGACGCCCTGGCGGCGGGGCCAGCGGCTGCCGAGACGCGCCGTGGCGGCAGCGCCGTCGACGTTTACGCGCACGCGGAGCTTGCCCTCGCGCTCGCCGCGGTCGATGGCCAGCACGCGGTGGTTGGGGATGCGGCGCAGCGGCTCGTCAAAGTTGTAGTAGGGCTCGTAGGGAGTCTTCTCGGCGGGGTCGGTCGCCTCGACAACGATGTCGGCGGTGTTTTGCGTAAAGGCGCGCAGGTCGGCGACGTTCTCGGGGTCCTCGGCCACTGTCTCGGCCACGATGTCGGCGGCACCGGCGAGCGCCTTCTCGGCGGTGTCGAAGCCGGCGTCCTCGTTGATATAGGCCGCGGCGGCGTCGAGCGCGCTGCCCTTGGCCGACGCCTGCATGATGATCATGTTGGCGAGGGGCTCCAGGCCTGCCTCACGGGCCTTCTGCGCGCGGGTCATGCGCTTTTTACGGTAGGGCTTGTAGAGGTCCTCGACGCGCTGGAGCTGCGTGGCCTCGCGAATCTGCTGCTCGAGCTCGGGCGTGAGTTTGCCCTGGGCGTCGATGAGCAGGATGACGTCTTCCTTGCGCTGCTCAAGGTTGCGCAGGTAGGACAGGCGTTCGTCGAGCGCGCGCAGGGCGACGTCGTCCATGCCGCCCGTGGCTTCCTTGCGGTAGCGCGAGATGAAGGGGATGGTGTTGCCCTCGTCGATGAGCTTGACGGCCGCCTCGACATTGACGGCCTTAAGGTTGAGCTCGCGGGCAAGCTGGGCGATAAGATCCATGGGACTCCTTGCGTTTAAGGTGCGTTTGCAGCACAGGGCTACCAAGGATACCACCCGCGATGCGACAAAGGGACTGTCCCTTTGTCGCATGCCACTGCACAAAAGCCCCGCGGGCAGGAGGCTGCTCGCGGGGCAGAGAAGAGGGGCTTGTCGATAGCGGGCCGAGGGGCTCGGCGCAGGGTTTCTGCCGCGGCCCACCCTGGGGCGTTACAGCTCGACGAGCTGGCCGGTCTCGGCGGCCTCCTTGATGGCGTTGAGAAGTGTGAGCGTCTTGACGTTATCGGCGGGGGTCACGACGGGCTCAACCTCGCGGCGGACGACCTTCACAAAGTGCTTGAGCTGCATCTTGTGCGGTAGTGCCGGGTCCACGGCCGGAATCTCCATCTGCAGCGGCTTGTGCCAGTTGGAGGCGCCGTCGTAGGAGAACTGATGCAGGCGGGGCAGCGAAAGGGCACCCAAGGTTCCGCCAATAAAGTAGGCGTCGGCGTCGAAGGGGCGGTACTGTGGATCCTCGCGAGCGGTGGCCTCCCAGTTCCAGGGGCTGGCGGTGGCGTCGGAGATGGTCATGCTCGCAAGCGCGCCATCGGCAAAACGGACGTTGACCACGGCGGAGTCCTCGGTCTCAAAACCGCGGGCGGCGCTGGACTGCATGCCCTGGACGGCAACGGGCTCGCCCAGCAGGTAGCGGAGCAGATCGACGTCGTGCACCAGGTTGACCAGGATCGGGCCGGCACCCTTCTTGCGGCGCCACTCGACATCGAAGTACTCGTCATTCTTATAGATCATGTAGTGGAAGCTCGACACGGTGAGCTTGCCCAGCTCGCCGGCCTCGATGATCTCCTTGGCCTTGTTGACGAAGGGATTGTGGCGACGGTGCTGACCCACGAGCACGGGCACGCCAGCGGTCTCGGCCTCGGCGGCGAAGGCCTGGGCATCCTCCAGGTCGTTGGAGATCGGCTTTTCGACCAACGGCACGATATTGCGCTTCACAGCCTCGCGAGCAACGCCCAGGTGCAGGTCGTTGGGGGTGGCGATAATGACGGCCTCGGGCTTGACCTCGTCCATCATCTGGGCGGGATCGGTGTAAAACGGCACGCCGGCGGCCTCGGCCGTGGCGCGGGCGCCCTCAAAGGCGTCGGCGATGGCGACGAGCTCGGCCTCGGGCTCCTCGGTGACAAAGCGGATGTGGTTGCGGCCCATGGCGCCGGCGCCGATAACGGCAATGCGGACGGGGTTGAGCTCAGACATTTCGACTCCTTAAATACTGGTGACCGGTGGAATGCGACAAAGGGGCCGTCCCTTTGTCGCATCGGTAAAACTAGGCGGACTTCTTCTTGCTGTCGGAGACCATCATGTAGACGGTGAGCACGACGGCGATGGCGGCGATCACAATGGCGCCGTAGAAGGACTGCTGGTAGGCGGCGCTGCCGGCCTCGGCGTGATACAGCACGGCGGTGATGGGCTGGCTGATCCAGGTGGAAGCGGCATAACCCAAAAACATGATGCCGTAGTTGACACCGATGTTGCTGGTACCAAAGGCGCCACCGGTGAGCGGCGGGTAGATGACGAGCAGGGCGCCAAAGCTAAAGCCGAGCAGGGCGAGCGCCACAAAGAACATGCTCTGCGTAAAGCTCATCGACATGATGACGAGTGCGACGATGGTGACGACAAGGCTGATGAGCAGCGACTTATAGGCGCCGAGCTTGTCGATGATCTGGCCAAAGGACAGGCGGCCAACCAAGTTGGCGCAGGTGTTGACGGAGACCACCACACCGCCGAGGGCGACGGCCGCGGCGCTCGTGGGGTCGGCGAAGAGCTGGACGGCGGCGATGGAGGCAACCTTGCCCACGAGCAGGGTGCCCGCGGTGGCGGCAAAGGCGAAGGTGACGATGAGAACCCAGAAGCGCGGGGTCTTGACCATCTCGCCCGGGGTGAGGTCGCCGAAGGTGCCGGCATGCGCGCCGCCCTTGGGGGCCTCGAAGCCCTCGGGCAGCCAACCGGCCTCGGGGGCCTTCAGGAACAGGGCGGAGGCGGTGATCATCACAAAGAAGATAACGCCGAGCGCCTTAAGGGCGCCAAAGATTCCCAGGCTTGGGATGAGCAGCGAGGCGAGCACCGGGGACAGCACGGCGGGGCCGGCGGTCGAAGCGGCCAGGGTGATGCCGGAGGCAAGGCCCTTCTTGTCGATGAACCACTTCTGACCCGTGGTGAGCGCCGGGTTGTAGCCCAGGCCGTTGCCGATGGCGGCGACGAGCGAGAACCACAGGTAGAACTGCCACGGCTCGGTGACGGTGCCGGACATGAACCAGCCCACGCCGTAGCACACGGCGGCGGCGATCACGACGTTGCGCGGGCCGATCTTATCGGAGATGCGGCCGGCGAAGATGCCCGTCGCGGCCATGATGGTCTGAAAGACCGGGAAGGCCCAGGTAAGAGCGCTGGACCACTCGGGGTAGACGGCGAGCAGGTTCTTGCTCACGACGGAATACAGCGCGATGGAGCTGATGAAGAACATGGTGACGCACGCGGCGGAAAGCACGACGGCGCGACCCTTGTTGGAGTTGGTGGAAGCCATTGGACTCTTTCTAATCGATACGGGGGAGGAGCAGGCGTATTCGCGGGCCTCCCTGTTAGGTTGGTTTACTGGTCAGTCGGCTTGGCGACGCCGGACTCATCGGACCAGAGCTCGACACCCTTGTTCTTAAGGTAGTTGTCGGCATAGGCGCGACGGCCGCCGGGCTTGGCGGTGAGGTCGCCCATCATGTTGGAGAAGCCGCCGTCGACCTTGATGGCGTCGCCGGTGGTGAAGTCCGAGCGCGTGGACGCCAGGAACATGACGGCGTTGGCGATATCGCTGACCTCGCCGATGCGGCGCGTGGCGATCAGACGGCTGCGGCTCTTTTCGACCTCGGGGTCGGCGTAGAAGTTGGCCGACATCGGGGTCTTAACGAAGCAGGGTTCGACGCAGTTGGAGCGGACGCCGTAGGGGCCCCACTCGGCGGCGAGCATCTTGGACATCATGTTCACGCCGGCCTTGGTGGAGCTGTACACGCCCGAGAACGTCTCGGGGGAGTGGCTGGCGACGGTCGAGATGTGCACCAGGCGGCCCTGGCCGGCCTTGATCATCTCGCGACCAAAGCGCTGCGAGGTGATGAAGTAGCCGGTGAGGTTGACGTTGAGCACCTGCTCCCAGTCGCTCAGCGGCAGGTCCTCCATGGCGGCGAAGCGCAGGATGCCGGCAGTGTTGACGAGGACGTCGACGCGGCCGAAGTTGGCGATGGTGGCGTCGACGGCAGCCTGAACCTCGGCCTCGTCGGTGGCGTTCATCTTGTAACCCTCGGCGTGGATGCCAAACTCGGCAGCGAGGTCGGCGGCAGCGGCCTTGACCTTCTCCTTGTCCAGGTCGAGCAGGACGACGTTGGCGCCATTGCGGGCGAACTCGCGGCAGATCTCGGCGCCCATACCGCCGAGCGCGCCAGTCACGGCGCAGACATCGCCCTCGAGCTTAAGCCAATTGCTCATAGGAACTTCCCTTCTTGTGCCTCCCGGTGGGTCGCTCCCATTAACCGACCCACGTGGTTTTCGCTGGTTATCGTATGCTTTGCATTTGCGCAGGTGAATTGCATATTTGTTAGAATGGCGTTAACCGTAGGTTTACACTGTGCGATGCAGTTTATTCTCAATTAATTGAACGTGTGACCTGCGAAAACAACCCCCTGTGGCACCATGTGGCCACGGGCACGAAAACGGGAGATTGACGTGTACGATCGACGACTTGAGGCCATATCGGCCGCCGCGGAGCTGGGAAGCTTCTCGCGTGCGGCGGCAAAATTGCGCGTGTCGACCCCGGCGCTCGTCAAGCAGGTGTCGGGATTCGAGGCCGAGTTCGGCATCACGCTGTTCGAACGCTCGCACTCGGGCGTCAAGGTGACGCCGGCGGGCGCACTGCTGGTGGACGACGCGCGCTCGATCATGCGGCAGTCCGAGGATGCGCTGCGCCGTGCCCGACGCGCGGCGGGCGATGGCGGTGCCGTGCGCCTGGGCGTGTCGATGATGTGCCCGGGGCGCCAGACGCTGTCGATGTGGTCGGGCATCCACGATCTGGAACCGTCGCTGCGATTTGAGATCGTGCCGGTAAGCGACCTCTACGACGAACGCGAGACCGTCATGCGCAGCCTCGGTCGCGAGGTCGATGTGGTGCAGTCGAGTTTTTCGACCCCGCGCTGGGGTGACGCCTGCCAAAAGCTCCGCATCGTTAACGTGCCGTTTTATATCGACCTGCCGCGCACGAGCCCGCTGGCGCGCAAGAATCGCATTACGGTCGCCGACTTGGAGGGTATGCGCCTGCGCGTGCTCCGCCACGGCAACGACGCCATGGACAGCCTGCGCATCGACCTTCTGGCCGACGGCGGCGTGGACGTGATCGACGTGGACAGCTTTGACTTTGCGCTCTTTAACGAGGCAGAGGAAAAGGGCGACGCGGTGCTCACCTGCGGCGCATGGTCGGGGGTACACCCGGCCTTTGTGGGCGTGCCATTCCTATGCGGTCGCGAGGTGCCGGTCTTTTTGCACTATCCGCTCGAGCCCACCCTCCAAGTCCAAAAATTCGTCAACGCCATGGCACAACTTCTTAACTAGCTAATTTAGGACGGGGCTTTTTAGCTACTTTCGCCGCACTACCAGCACAATGCGAAAAATGATGCGAAAAATGACTGCAAATCGGTCACGCATGATTTTGCTTTTGCCCTGGGCTGGTTGTAGAATCAAAAAGCTTAAACGAACTACTTGTGCAGCTTGCGCGAAAGCTCGGGCTGCGGCTGGGGGGGGATGCGCCCGTGCAGGGTCCTTTCGGTCATATTGCGTCGATGCGCCGCACCTTTATGATGTTGGCAGCGGCCTTATGCGTGTTCGTTATGGCCGGGGGGGGGTTGCCCTCGCGCGCGTACGGTGACGATGGCAACCTTATAACAAACCCAAACTTTCTTAACCAAGCTACTGGCTGGTCGACGACCTCTCCGAATGAGAGAATCGGCGAGACGATGAAGCTCGAACTTTCCACGCAGCTCCTCAAGCCCCAAACGAACACCAAACAAGCTAACGGCAATCACTTTGCGCTTGCGTGGAATTTTAGGCCACAGGGCACCAATCTTTATTTTGAACCTGGATCAACCTACACCACCTTTTCCACCCAGAGCGGCGCCACGTACGAGTGGGGCCTAAACCATCGCGCCGCAACCGACCACGACGTGCTGATGCTCACGATGGGTCCTCAACAGGAGAATCTGTCGATTAACAGCGCAGGCCAAGACCAGCTTATGCAGCTGCGGGCTTGGCTTAAGGCGCAGGTCAAGATGCCCCAGGGAAATACCGTTGAGCAGTACACCGTTTACAGCGATCCCTTTGCTGCAAACGGCGGATTTGCTGGTAACAGTGCTGATGGATCCCACTTTTCGTTTGAACAGAGCGACGGTCGCATCGCGCTTTCTGTGTGGCTCGTAAGCTCTAACGGACAGGGTTGGTTCTCCTTTGGCACCAACAGCACGCATTATTATCGAGATCTTCCCGAGGAAGACGATGAGTTTGCCTATCAGGCTGACTATACCGCAGCGTCCGACAAAACGATGCTTGCGCTGACTTGCTACGATTCAAATCTTACGGGGGAGAACGAACAATACCGGGAGTGGTTTGGTAATCTGGTCAACGACGTTCACGTGGAAAAGCAGGGCACACGCGACATCTATAGCGACTTTGCCAAGGTGTATTGGGAAAATTCGTCCGAGACCATGACAACGCTCACAAACTATGCGTTCTCGACCTCGAATCTTAAGAACGAGAATACGAACATTGCTAACGGCAGCTTTGAAGAGGATATACATCTAGGGAACCAGAGGCCCAGCAAGTTTACGTTGTGCTCGCCCCATTGGCGTACGACCGAGACGGACCATCGTATCGAGATCGTTGCCAAGAACGACTACTATATCGACCCAGTTGGGCATTCTGTTACGTTTACGCCCTCCGATGGTGACTATGCAGCCGAGCTCAACGCACACGAGGCGAGTTCGCTCTACCAATATGTGACGACCGAGCCGGGAAAACAGTACGAGTGGGGGCTCGACCACCGCGGCCGCTCGGGTCGAGACGCCATGGCCCTTATCATCGGTCCGCGACAAGAAAACGAGCCGTACAAGGACAATCAAAAGGCACTCGATCAGTACCAGCAAATTGTTCAATGGATTCAAATGAGCGTCGACAACTATGTCGGCTTGGATGTGGTCAATTTTTCCCAATCGGGCTGCAGCAAAAAGATCATCCTGTATTCAGCCAAGTTTGACAAAGTGGGCGGATTTGCCAATGCGTCCAGCGGAAGCGCGTTCTCATGGACGGCCGATGCGGAGCATACCGAAAAATGGTGCGTATGGATCATGGCGTCCGAAAACGACGCGTGGGCTTCCTACGGTTCCAACGCGCTCGAGCAGAGCAAAAAGGTTGACTACGACTATACCTACACCATTCCGGATGGCCAAAACCAGAGCGTCTTTGCTTTTGTGGCCTACAACACGGCCAACGGGAGCAATTCGACCGGCAACTTCCTCGACAATATCTCGTTTAGGGAGTTCTATCGCATCGAGACATACACGACGCCCAACGGAAGCGGAACGTATTTTTATAACGCCAATACCAAGACGGCGGACTTTACCTATGCCAAAAACTACGTAGGTAAACAGGAGAAGAACTCCTACTTTATGGTCGATGCCAAACGCGATGACGGGGCAGTCTTTATCGGTGCTTTTGTCAACGGCGAGTTCTATTCCGCAGACGACGACGCACATTGGACCAGATTGGAAGATGGTACCTATCGCTTTGAGGTCGACAAGGTCACAAAGCACTACAAAGTGCACCTCGTGTTTTCCAAGGCAGGCGTTCAATACGATGTGAACGGCGGCAAAGCGTATCACTACGATCCGTACAATGAGTCCACGGGCGATTTCGTACAGCTTTCTGGCGCTGGAGCGAGCTATACCTCCCATGCTGCCGTTGGACAAAACGACGACTGGAAGTTTATGGGCTGGGAGTACGCGGGCTCGGGAAAAGCCGTTCGCTTCGATGCCAAACACACGGTGACCCATACAGCTCCCGAGGGCACCACGGATTCCGGCACTCTTACCATTAAGGGCAAGAAGGTCAATCCGGATACCGGTGCTGTGGGCGATGCGGTAACCGTCGAAAACATTCCCGAGAGCCAGGGCGCGACGTTCGTGGCGCAATGGAAGTATCGTCAGGCCTTTGTTGCCCAGCTTAAAAATGCCGATGGCACGTGGAGCAACGTAACGACGGGCGGCACGGTCAGCTCCAAGCTTAAGGGGGCAAAGGGCTCCATCGATGCCGGGGATGGCTCGGGCAAGGACGAGGACGCGTACAAAAAATCGGGCGTTGCCTACTTTGTGGATGACGGCACGTTTGTGGAGGCGGTGGCCGCTCCCAAGGAGGGCTATCACTTTGAGGGTTGGTACGACCTATCGAATCCGGACGCCCCGGAGCTGCTGTCGTCTTCACCCACCTATACGTACAACGTGAAGGACCGCCATACGGGATGCGTATACGCACGATTCACCCCGCGCACCTACACACTCAAGGTTTCCAAGAGCGTTACGGGCAATATGGGCGACAAGCGTGCCTACTTTAAGATGACGGCGACCTTTACGGGCCTCAAGGCTGGTCAGACCTACGCCATCGAGTATTCGGATGCGTCTGCCCAAGGCAGCCATGCGCTCGTGGCGCGACCGAATGATCGGGCCGAGACCGTGGAAAACAAGACGGCCTTTACGGCCGATGGCCAGGGCAAGGCGACCGTGCCGTTTGCCGTTAAGGACGGCCTGACCGTTTCGATTAAGGCGCTGGATTACAACGCGGTCTATACCGTGAGCGAAGACGATTATTCGTCGTTGGGGTACCACGCCGAGCTTACGGGTGCGAGCGGCACGCTCAACGGTCCGCGTGTGACCGTTGCCGTTGAAGCTAAGGCCACCAATTCCCGACAGGTCGCGGTGCCTACGGGTATTACGCGCAACCCCATCTATGCCCTGGCGATTTTGGCCGCCGGCGTGCTGTTGGCTACGGGCATGGTTGCGCTGCGTTTACGCCGCGGCTCCAAGAGGGGCGGGCGCCTATGAGAAGACATGGCGCCAGCAATGCTGGTGATGGGCCAGCCGCACGAGCGGCCCCGCAGGGAAGACCCCGGGGCTCGCGGTATTCGGCCGCGTCGAACGTGAGGTTGGGCGCCCATGCGGCGCCAGATCTGGGAGAAGCGGACGACCGGCGCGATATCGTGGGTTTTCTGGCGCGCTTGGCATTTTTTGTCGTGACGCTCTGGCTGCTCTTTGGCGTGGTCTTGGGCGTGGGTGCAGTCACGACTGGCGAGATGGCCCCGCGTATCTGTTCGGGTGACGTCATGCTCTACTGGAGGTTCAGCCAGAGCTTCAACGAGGGTGACGTGGTGGTATACACCGCGGATGGCGCAGAGCGCCTAGGCCGCGTGGTTGCCCGTCCCGGTGATGAGGTCACGATTACCGAGGAAGGCGAGCTCATGGTTAACGGGGCTGTTGTTGTGGAAAGCGACATCACCACGCCGACGCCGCGCTATGAGTCTGCTGTGGACTATCCCGTGCGCCTGGGAACGGATGAGTTCTTTGTACTGGCAGATTTGCGTGAGGGCGGCCACGACAGCCGCCTGTACGGGCCGATTGCCCGCTCGCAGATCAAGGGCAACGTGATCAGCGTGCTGCGCAGGTCGAACCTGTAGGCACGGAGATTGGTTTTATTAAGGGCATATGCCCGAGAGGAAGGATACAACATGAAAACTGGAAAGAGACGACTGACAGCATTTGCAGTTGTGGCTGCCACGATGCTGCTGGCTTTGGTGGGAGTTGTCGCGCCCGCGTGGGCGGAGGACAGTGCCGCTCAACCGCATCTGCCGGTAAAAGACAACAAGGTTACGATCACCTCGACGCTTACCATGAATGAGAATGCCGTGGTGCCTAATGCGACGTTTAACTATTCGATTGCGCCGGCGGATGAGGAGAGTGAGCTTACGAGCACGAGCGGTATGCCCGTTTATGCTGGAGTGACAGACGCCGTCACGCTTTCGCCGACTTCCGTTAATTTTTCCAACAAAGGCCTTACAAGCACAGAGAATACCGGTGAGAAAACTAAGACAATAACCGCCAAACTGAGTGCCGAAATTAAAACCTCTCTGTTCAAGGCTCCGGGTATCTATCGATATAAAATTACGCAGACGCCGTCAGGGCTGGACGGTCTCAACGTTACATACAAGGAGCTCTTCCTGGATGTTTACGTAGAAAACGAAGAGAATGGCGGTTCGGGCTATGTTGTTAAGGGCTGTATTCTTAGAACAGAAGCAGGCTCGGGCGAGAAGACCGCAGGTTTTTTGAACAAATATGTCACCCATAAGCTGACCATCACAAAGGTCGTCAAGGGCAACCAAGGTGACAAGAATAAGGACTTTAATTTTACCTTCACGATTAAAGGCGCTGACGGGGAGAGCTATGAGTACGCCACTGTGAAAAACGGTGCCACCACCATGAGCCAAACTCCAGCTACGTCGGGAACTGCGGTTACCGTAAGCCTTAAGCATGGGGAATCCGTCATCGTTTACGGTCTCTCATCGGAGGATAAATTCGCCGTAACTGAGGCGGATTATCATGGCGACGGTTATAAGACGTCGTACAAGATTGGTGATGGCACCAATTCGACAGAAGGTAGCTCTACTGTCGAGGAAGCTATCGGTGCTTACGACACCACGGTGATCTTTACCAACACCAAGGATGTTACCGTTCCGACCGATGTTATTCGGACGGTCGTTCCCTATGCGGCAATCGTCGCGTTTGCTGCCGTGATGGGCGTGGTCTTCTTCCGTCCTCGTCGTAATCGTCGTTAAAACAGCGAGGATTACAGCCGATGGAGCTTAAACGCATAGCTCGGCTGGCGAGAGCCGGCGACCGCGTGCTTACGTGGTTTGCCGGCTTTCTCGTGCTGCTCATGCTGCTGTACGGGGGCTATTCGCTGTGGGATACAAACAACGTTATGAACGGCGGGTTCATCAGCGATGAGCTGCTGCACTACAAACCCACCGGGACCAACGATTGCGCACGCCTGCAGGATCTGATGGCCAAAAATCCCGACGTTGTCGGATGGGTCACCATCGATGGCACCAACATCGATTATCCCTTCGTTCAGGGAAAAGATAACCAGGAATACCTCAACAAAAACGTGTTGGGGGAGTCCGCGGTTTCGGGAGCGGTGTTTTTGGATACGCGCAACAGCCGCGCGATGACCGATCCCTACAATCTGCTCTATGCGCACCACATGGATAACGGTGCGATGTTTGGCGATGTCGATCGGTTTCTAGACAGGGGCTTCTTTGACCTGCACCGCACGGGCACGCTCTACACAAAGGATGGGGCGTTCCGGCTGCGCATCGTTGCCGTGTGTTCGTTTGCTGCGAGTGATGACATTATCTTTGGGCCGGGAAACCTGGACCAGGCCTCGATGCAGACGCTGCTCACGCATATCTCGCAGACGGCGGTGCATGCGGACATGGATGACGTTGGCCCTGATTCGCGCATCATCGCTCTTTCTACCTGCAGTGATAAAACAAACGGGCGCCGAGCACTTATAGCAGAGGTCTTGTAGCTCATTGAATATTCCGATTAAGCTGCGCCCCATAGGCTGCATCAAGTTTGAGGCTCTCGGTCCATCATGGTAGAGTTGTCCGCGCGTGAATTTCGGCACACTGCGCGCTATCTGAGCTTTTACCGTTTGGAGGAGTGAGCTTGTGAATGCTTCTGTCGCCAAGAAGGCCAGCCAGGCGGTGCGCCTTCTGATGATGGCGCTCACGGCAGTTCTTATCTTTTTCTTCATCAATGTCATGTTGCTCGTCTCCGACATCCAGGGCACGGCGCGCGTGGTCAACTACGCCGGTCTGGTGCGCGGCACCACGCAGCGAATCGTTAAGCTCGAGGATGCAGGCCAGCCACAAGACGACCTGCTCAAGGCCGTTGATTCATACATTAGTGGTTTGCGCTACGGAAGCGACGACCTCAATCTCGTCCGTCTCGATGACGATGAGTATCAGGCAAAGATGACCGAGCTCGCGAGCTATTTTGACAAGCTTCGCACCGAGATTGCCCGTGTGCGCGAAGTCGGCTACGAGAACACCGACATCATCGCCATGAGCGAGGAGTTCTTTGGCATTTGTGACGATGCCACGAGGCTTGCGGAGGACTACTCCCAGGAGAAGGCCACGGCGCTCAATCGCCTTGAGGGTTTGGTGATTATCGACATCGTGGGCCTGGTGGCGACCTTTGCGGTCGAACTTGCTCGCGCGGTGCGCACTGCCGCGCTCAATCGCGAGCTGCAGAACAAAGTCTATCTCGATGAAGCCACGGGACTGCCCAACAAGAACAAGTGCGAGGAAATCTTGGGGCAGGGGCATCCCGTTTCCGCCGAAGCGCCTGTTGCGCTGTGTGTTTTCGATCTTAACAATCTGCATACGGTCAATAACAGCTTTGGCCACGAGAAGGGTGACGAGTACATCCGTTCTTTTGCCCAGCAGCTGGGGTGCGTGGCGTCCGAGACCTGCTTTGTGGGCCGCGACGGCGGCGATGAGTTTATCGCGGTGCTGTGGGATGCCGATCGAGCTGCCGTGGAATCCTGTCTCGCTCGGATTCGTGCGAACGTGAGCGAGTATTCCGAGGCTCACCCCGACATGCCTATCAGCTACGCGGTGGGCTATGCGCTTTCTAGTGATTATGATGAACCGCCCACGATGCGCGAGCTCTTTTCCCAAGCCGACAAAAACATGTACATCGACAAGAACCGCGTAAAGACAGCCGAGGCAGCTGGGCCGCAACGCGAGGAGCGGTAAGCCTGTAACAGAGGGCATAGAAAAGCCTCCGCAGCCCGTGTGGCTGCGGAGGCTTTATTCGTTGCGGCGCATTGTGTTTGGGTCGCTGAGATGAGTCGATTTGCCCCGAAAGAGGAGGGCATTGACCTTAGGGTCATGCCC
>UQUG01000024.1 GCA_900544205.1 uncultured Collinsella sp. | reverse complement strand
GTGCTCTACGGCGTCTTTTTGCTGTTCTCGGGCGCCACGCTGCTGCAGGGGCTGCTGTGCCTGTGGCTGTTCAACATTATGATCGTCAACTGGAACGGCATGAGTTACCTCACGGCCATTAAGGATTACCGCGGTATTCTGTGCAGTTTTGCCGCGGCCATTGGCATGGCGTGCCTGTGTGCCTTGGCCGCGCTGGTGCTGGGGTTGCCGCCGGTCGAGGGCCTGTTGGCGTCAATCGCCCTGGGCTATGGCGTCATGCTCGCCTGGGACGTGGTGCTGCTGTACCGGTATTTTCCGCAGAGCGACCGCAGCCCCTGGCTCTTTTTGCGCTGGCTCGACCAGTTTATGCCGCTCGCGCTCACGGGCCTGTTTACCAACCTGGGACTCTTTGCACATCTGGTAATTATTTGGGCCGGCCCCATTGGCGTGCAGGTCAAGGGCTTGTTTTATGGTGCACCCTACCACGATGTGCCGGCGCTCATTGCGTTTTTGACCATTCTGGTCACGACCGTCAACTTTGTGGTGTCGGTCGAGGTTAACTTCTATCCGCGCTACCGCGACTACTACAGCCTGTTTAACGACGGCGGCGTGGTGGGCGACATCGTGGTGGCCGAGGAGGAAATGCTCGCCACGCTCAACCGGGAGCTGCGGTTTTGCGCGCTCAAGCAGCTGTTTGTGACGGCAGCGGTCATCTCGCTCGAGACCACGGTGCTCTCGGCCCTGCCACTGGGCTTCAACAACCTGATGCACGGGTATTTCCGCACGCTGTGCGTGGGCTATGGCCTGTATGCCGTGGGCAATACGGTGATGCTCATCTTGCTGTACTTTACCGACTACAAGGGCGCCGTGCTTGCCTCCGGGCTGTTCGCGGGCGTGGCGGGGCTGGCGACCATTGTCTCGCTGTTCTTTCCGCAGCAGTTTTATGGCTTTGGCTTTTTGCTCGGCGCGGCGGTGTTTTTTGTTGTGGCGCTCATGCGGCTCGATACCTATACCGCCAACTTGCCGTATCGTATCCTGAGTCAGCAGCCCATCGTGGCGACCGACAAGACGGGTCGCTTTACACAGCTGGGCCGCTTGCTCGACCGTGCCGAACAGCGCTACGAGGAGCTGCGTCTAGAGGGCGAGCCGCATGGTGCGTTTGAGCGCACGGTGGTCCGTGTGTATCGCAATCGTTGGGGAGGTCCTGATGACCGATAGGATGATATCGCGTCGCCGCTTGATTGAGGCGGCTGCCGGCACACTGCTGCTTTCGGGCTGCTCTTCGCAGGACGAATCCTCGACAAAAAAGACCAAGAAGCAGGACAAGATTAAAAAGGCCGATGCGTCTAGCGAGATCAAGCATCTTCGCGACAAGGACGAGCTGTACGAGGTTTACGACGACTCGGGCATCGTATGCATGTACCTGACGGTCTCGCGCGGCAATAGCTCCGAGAACACGGACCACAGCTGGGCCGAGATCAATACGTACTCGGTCTACGACTATGCCGACATGGGCGTGACGCGCTATCAGGTTATGGGCCTGCTGCAGCCTGGCGATGATAAGGGTCCCGTTGCTGGCGAGGTGGGCTATGGCGAGGAGGCGCCCAACGCCACGGTGCAGGTGCGCGGTCAGACGTCGAGTACCTATACGCAAAAGAACTACAAGGTGGAGCTCAAAAAGGGCAAGGGCACGTGGCGCCAGCAACGTGCGATTGCGCTTAACAAGCACATGGGCGAGGGCATGCGCTTTCGTAACAAGATGGCCTACGATCTGATTCGTGGCATTCCCCAGATGATGGGCCTGCGCACGCAGTTTGTGCACTTATGGGTGTGCGACCAGACCGAAAAAACTAACGACACCTTTGAGGACTACGGTCTGTTTACGCAGGTCGAGCAGCTCAACAAGACGGCACTTAAGGCTCACGGTCTGGATAAGAACGGGCATCTGTATAAGGTGAACAACTTCGATTTCCATCGCTTCGAAGACACCATCAAGCTCGCCGATGACCCCGACTATAACCAGACGGCGTTTGAGGGCATGCTCGAGATTAAGGGCGATTCGGACCATACCAAGTTGATCGAGATGCTCGATGCGCTCAACGACGATACGCAAAAGATCGACGACGTGCTCGACACCTACTTCGATACCGAGAACCTGGTCTATTGGATGGCGTTTCAGATCTTGACGGGTAATTGCGATACGCAGAATCGTAACTGCTATCTGTACAGCCCGCTTAACTCCAAGGTTTGGTACATCCTGGATTGGGACAACGACGGCATGCTGCGCAAGCTTGAGCTGAGCCTGACGGGGTTCTCGGATTATGCGAGCTGGGAGCGCGGCGTGAGCAACTACTGGGGCAACGTGCTGTTTAACCGCGCGTTGCGCAGCAACTCGTTCCGCAGCGAACTCGATAGCGCCGTCAAGGACCTGCGCTCGTATTTGACCGAAGAGCGTCTGAGCAAGATGGTCGAGCATTATCGTGAGGTCACGGAGCCGCTCGTCTTTGCTGCGCCCGACCTGGAGAATCTGCCCGTGACGAAGGATGAATACGAGCAGATTGCCGCGGCGATTCCTTCCGAGATCGAGGAGAACTATAAGAGCTTTCGCGAGAGCTATAAAAAGCCCATGCCGTTCTACATTGGCGTGCCGCAGATCGATAACGGTAAGCTGCGCATCAACTGGGATGCGTCCTACGACTTTAAGGCGCGCGACATTCGCTATACCGTCGTGCTGGCGCGCGATTACGCCATTAGCGACGTGGTCTTTAAGGCCGAGGACGTGCTGCTGCCCGAGGTAACGTGCGATGCGCCCGATACCGGCCAGTACTTTGTGCGCGTGCGCGCCACTAACTCCGACGGCTATACGCAAGATGCGTTTGACTACTATGTGACCGACGGCGGCAAGCATTACGGCATGCTGTGCTTCTATGTCAAGGATGGCGGTAAGGTCGTGGGGGATACGTATGAGGAGGGCTAGCGCGCTGCTTGAGCGCCTGGCGGCACCTCCCGTGCGTGCCACGCAGGAACGTTACCGCCACGAGCTCAAGTACCTTATCAACGAGGGCGAACATGCTGCGCTTGCCTGTCGCATGGCGCCGGTATTTAAACTGGACAAGCATGCGCAGGCAGGCGGTTACACCATTCGCAGCCTGTACTTTGACGACCACTGCAACTCGGCCTACGAGGAAAAAGACGCCGGTATTCTCATGCGCAAAAAGTATCGCGTGCGCATCTATAACGGCAGCGACAAGGTGATTAAGCTCGAGCGCAAAAAGAAGTACGGCGGCTGGATCTATAAGGAGGACGCGCCGCTCACGCGCGACGAGTTTGAGCAGATCCTGGCCGGCGATTACGACTTTTTGCTGCGGAGTCCACACCAGCTCTGCCGTGAGTTCTACATCGAGTGCATCTGCAACATGATGCGCCCGCGGACCATCGTGGATTACGAGCGCGAGCCGTGGGTGATGGACGAAGGCACCGTGCGCATTACGTTTGACATGAACGTGCGCGCCGCGGTGGGGAGTTTTGATATCTTTGACGCGACCTTGCCCGCGCTGCCCGTGCTAGAACCCGGCAAGCTTGTGATGGAGGTCAAATTTACCGAGTTTTGCCCGCAGCTGGTGCGCGATATGGTGCCACCGGGCGCGGCGGAGCTCACGGCGGTCTCCAAGTACTGCCTGTGTTACGAAAAGACCGCTTACCTGCGCGGATTTAATTACTGGGAATCGGATTTTGAGAACCGAGGGGATATTTAGTCATGAGCACCAGGGACTTTTTTAAGAACTCCGTACTGGAGGCGTTTGGTCAGGTCGACCCTGCCAAGATCGGACTGTCGCTGCTCGTGGCGCTGGTCATGGGCATTTTGATCTACCACGTGTACAAGCGTTTCTTTACGGGCGTGGTGTACTCGCGCAGCTTTGCCGTGACGCTCGTGGGCATGTGCGTGCTTACCTGCATGGTGACGCTCGCTATCTCGACCAACGTGGTCATCTCGCTCGGTATGGTCGGTGCTCTGTCCATCGTCCGCTACCGTACGGCGGTCAAGGATCCGCTCGACCTGCTGTATCTGTTTTGGGCCATTACCACGGGCATTACGGCGGGCGCCGGCATGTATGCGCTCGTGGGGCTCACGGCGGTGGTCATCGTGGCGATGATCGCCGGCTTCGCGAGCCACCAGGACAAGGCGCGCGTGTACATGATGGTCATTCACTACACGGGCCAGACCACCGGTGACGATATCGTGCGCGCCTTTGGGCGCACCAAGTTCACCGTCAAGTCCAAGACTATGCGCGGCGACAAAGTCGAGATGGCCGTCGAAGTGTTCTCGGACGGTGTGGATATGCCCTATGCCGACGCCATCCGCACGCTCGATGGCGTGGAAGACCTCACATTGATCCAATATAACGGCGAATACCACGGGTAACTATGTTCCGGCGTTTTAACAAACGCCGGACCGCTCGACGCTGCGCACGCATCTGCCGGGCGATCTGCCGCTCAAACCGTCGCTCGCGTACATAAAGTACGCTTCGCTCCTCTTTCGCGGCACCTCGCCACGGCGGCTGCGCGCTCGCTGACGTTTGCTCGACCTGGGTGATATTGATTTATCCGAAGCGCCGTCACGGGTATCATGGTGAAAGCGATTTCAATGACAGGGGTGCTCGTGGTAAAGATGAAAGATGTGGCCGAGTTGGCTGGCGTTTCGAGCGCCGCGGTCTCGCGCTACCTCAACGGTGGATATATCTCGGCGGACAAGGCCGAGCGCATTAAGCAGGCGATTGAGCTGACCGGATACGTGCGATCTAGTCAGGCTCGCGCGCTGCGCACCGGTTCCACCAAGCTCATCGGCGTCATCGTGCCTAAGATTAACTCGGAATCCGTGAGCCGCATTACCGCCGGTATTGGCCAGGTGCTCGGTCGCCGTGGCTACCAGATGCTGCTCGCGAATACTGATAACGTGGCCGAGCGTGAGCTCGAGTATCTCGACCTGTTCCAGAACCACCCGGTCGATGGCATCGTGCTCGTGGCGACCATGATCACCGACGAACATCGTGCGGCCATTGCGTCTTGCCGTGTGCCCATTGTGCTGATCGGTCAAAACGTCGAGGGCGCGGCTTGCGTCTACCATGACGATTACGAGGCCGCCTTTGAGCTGGGCCAGGCGCTCGCGAAGCATGTTGAGGGCAAGATTGCCTATATCGGTGTTACCGAGGAAGACCGTGCCGCCGGTTACGACCGTCGTCGTGGTTTTGAAGCGGGCTTACGCGCCGCGGGTGTTGCGCTCGATCCCGAGCTGATTCGCCGCGGGTCCTTTACCCTCGATTCCGGCTATCGTGCGTCGCGCGAGCTGCTGGGCGAAGTGCCCGATGTTTCGTTTATCGCCTGCGCGACCGACACCATGGCGGCGGGCGCCTTGCGCGCGCTTGACGAGGTGCGCGGTATGGGCGAGGGCGTGCACCGCGTGAGCGGTTTTGGCGACAACGCATTTTTGAGCGCGCTGACGGGCGGCATTCCCACCGTGCATTACGGCTACCTGACCAGCGGCGTCGAGGCGACCAATATGTTGCTCAACACGCTCGATGGCGTGGAGGGGGAGAGCGGTCTAAAGACGCTCAAACTCGGCCATCAGCTTATGAATGTCTAGATTTTGGGCACGTCTGCCTGCCTCTGAGCCCTTATGTTTGTCTCAAAACTACCATTCGCCGGCTATTTCCTACCGTTCACCCTACTATGAAAACGATTACAGACATATGAGACTGAAAACGATTACAGTGTAAGTGTCAAAGATGGCCGGGTGCAGATGCGCCCGTTGGAGGAAAGGGAAGTCATGGACTACCGCAAATCAGCCCAAGAGGTGCTCGACAACATCGGTGGCGCCGGCAACGTTGTTTCGGCCGCACACTGCGCCACGCGTCTGCGCCTTGTGATTGCCGATAACGCCAAGGTCGACAAGGAGGCCCTCGAGAATATCGACGGCGCCAAGGGCGTCTTTGAGGCCCAGGGCCAGCTCCAGATTATTTTTGGCACTGGCACCGTCAACAAGGTCTACGACGAGTTCATTGCGCTCAGCGGCGTCGAGGCTGCCACCAAGGCCGAGGTCAAGGAGGCAGCGGCGCAGCAGCAGAACATCTTTATGCGTGCCATTAAGGTGCTCGGCGACGTCTTTGTCCCCATCATCCCCGCCATCGTGGCTTCGGGCCTGCTGCTGGGCATTATGAGCGCCCTCAACTTTATGGCCTCCAACGGCTTTATCGCGCTCGACACCAATAACTTTATTTATAAGATTGCCGACCTGGTCTCGGGCACGTCCTTTGGCATTCTGCAGATCCTGATCGGTTACTCCGCGGCTAAGGCCTTTGGCGCCAACCCGTACCTGGGCGCCGTCGTCGGTGGTGCATTCATCAACTCCTCGCTGCAGAGCGCCTATACGGTTGCCTCCGAGGGCGTGCAGACCATGGTCAACGTCATCCCCGGCGTGTACAGCTTTGAGTGGGTCGGCTATCAGGGTCATGTGATCCCCATCGTCATCGCCTGTGCCATTCTCGCCTTCCTCGAGAAGCGCCTGCACAAGATCGTTCCCGAGATGTTCGATCTCTTTGTGACTCCGCTTGTCTCGGTGTTCGTGACCGTGCTCGTGACTCTTGTTGCCGTCGGCCCCATCTTTGTCTGGGCCGAGAACGCCATCCTCGGTCTGATCCAGACCCTGCTGACCCTGCCCTTCGGCATCGGTTCCTTTATCGTCGGCCTGTTCTATGCCCCCACGGTCGTTACCGGTATCCACCAGATGTACACCGCCATCGACCTGGGCCAGCTCGCCCAGTACGGCGTGACCTATTGGCTGCCCATCGCCAGCGCTGCCAATATCGCCCAGGGTGGCGCCGCACTTGCCGTTGCCTTTAAGACCCGCGATGCCAAGATCAAGGGCCTGGCGCTTCCTTCCGCTCTGTCCGCCTTCATGGGCATTACCGAGCCGGCCATCTTTGGTGTGAACCTGCGCTTCTTTAAGCCTTTCATCGCCGGCTGCATCGGCGGCGGTTGCGGTGCCCTGGTCTGCGCTCTCACCTCGCTTGCCGCTTCCGGCACCGGCGTTACCGGCATCTTCGGTATCCTGCTGTGCCTGGCACAGCCCGTGCAGTACGCGATCATGTTTGCGGTCGCCGCGGTCGTGTCCTTTGCCATCTCGTTTGTCCTGTACAAGGATGAGCCCAAGGCTTCCGAGCAGGCCTAAGAGTTTTTGATTGAGGGGTGCCCGCGGGTTGTATGCTCGCGGGCGTTTCCCGTATCTGGTGCCGATCTCTGGTGTCTTGTTACTTTCGATCCGTTAGGACTTTGATATGTCTAATGCACTTGGTCGCGACCTTGCAAAGCTGGTCGCCGCTGTTGACGCCGCCGCCTCTGAGTGCGGTCATGGCGCGTATGGCCAGCGCTTCCATATTATGCCGCCGGCGGGCTGGCTCAACGACCCCAACGGTCTTTGCCAAGCGGGCGGCGTGTTTCACGCGTACTTCCAGTATGCCCCGTTTGATGTGAACGGCGGCGTAAAGATGTGGGGCCATGCCACAAGCCGCGACCTTATGAACTGGGAATATGTTGGCGCCCCGCTGCTGCCCGACGAGCCGTTCGATTGCCATGGCGTGTACTCGGGCTCGGCTTTGGTCGTGGACGGTCGCATTCGCGTGCTCTATACCGGCAACGTTAAGCTCCCCGATGCGGATGGCGTCTTTGACTACGTCAACACCGGTCGTCGCGCCGATACCGTGTATGTCGAGAGCGCCGATGGACAGACGTTTAGCCAAAAGCGCGTGGTGCTGGCGTCGGAGGGCTATCCCGAGGATCTGACGTGCCACGTGCGCGATCCCAAGGTGTGGCGTGATGAGGCTGGTCGCTATCACATGGTGCTAGGCGCGCGTCGTCGCGTTGACGGGCCGCATGTTGAGAGCCGCTTTTGCGCCATGCACGGCGAGGGCGCTGGGCGTGATGTGGGCGAGATCCTGGTCTATGGCTCTGACGACATGCTGAGCTGGGAGCTCGAGAACCGCGTGTCGACGCCTGAGCGTTTTGGCTTTATGTGGGAATGCCCGGGATATCTTGAGCTGGATGCGGATGGTGACGCTCCCGCGAAGTTCCTGTCGTTCTCGCCGCAGGGTCTTGAGGGCGGTCGCTGGGATCGTGGCAATGTCTACGCTGCGGGCTACATGCCGTTTGCGGGCGACATTACAGATGGCACCGGCGAGTACGAGCTCGGCGAGTTCCGCCTGTGGGACGCCGGCTTTGATTTTTACGCGCCGCAGGAGTTTGTTGCTGAGGACGGTCGTCACATTCTGATTGGCTGGATGGGCATGCCCGACGAGCCGACCTATGGCAATGCGCCTACGCTGGTGGCGGGCTGGCAGCACTGCCTGACGGTGCCGCGCGAGCTTACGGTTGGTGTCGATGGCGTAGTGCTGCAGCAGCCGGCGCGCGAGATCGAGCATCATTATGTCTCGGTGCGCGTGGGGACGGGGTCGCTGAAAGTTGCTGGTGATACCTGCTTTGATGTTAGGGTCGACGACGTTGATGGTGCGTTTGCCGCGACCGTTGATGGCGAGCTGAAGCTGGCGTTTATGCCGGCCGAGGGCGAGCTGCCCGCGCGCTTTGAGATGCGCTTTCTTGACGAGGGGCGCGCTTCTGCCGGCTGTGGCCGTACCGTGCGCTGGGAGCCGGTCGACGAGGTGCGCAACGTCCGTATCGTTGGCGACGTGTCCTCCGTCGAGGTGTTTGTCAACGACGGTGCACTTGTGTTCTCGACGCGTATCTATCCAGAGACCTATGGCGTGGCCGTTGATGCGCCGGGTGCGAACGTGAACTACCACACGCTCAACATCTAGACGTCTCGTCGTATATCGGCGCTATACTGCAGCCGTTGCCCACGGTGCGGGGAACATCCGCATCGTGGGTTTTTGTTTTGAAGGGACGGTGCCGCATGGGCGTTCAGCAGTTAGAAGAGGCTTGGGCTTTGAGGGCCGGCGCGCGTGAGGCACGATTGGTCGCGGCCCCGCATGTGCCTGCGGCGCTGTCGCGGCTGGGGATTGTGCGCCCCGGCGACCGCCTAGTTGCATTTGCCGATGACTTTGCCGATGCGTTTGCGTGCGGCTTTGACGGCTGTGATGTGGTGCTGGTGGGGGAGCCGTCGTTTGCGGCGTTTGCTGCTGCGTCCGAAGGTTTTACCAGCTCGTTTGATGCCGATGGACCGCACCTGTGGTGGTTCGTCAACTCGATCGGCGGCTTTGGCTTGCGTGTACCTGATCTTCGCGCTCTGGGATGCGCGGCCCGTGAGGCTCATGCGCTGCTCATAGTGGATAACACCGTGGCTAGCGTATTTGGGTGCGATCCGCTGCGCCTGGGTGCCGTGCTGTCACTCGAGGCGCTCGATCGCGTGTGCGCTGGCGAGGCTCCGCGCAAGCTCGTTGCGGTGTCTGTCTCGCGCTCGCAGCTCAAACGCCACCGTGTGGACGCCGCCGCCGAGTGCGCGCATGCCCTGCTTGAGGGGTGCGGAATGTCCACGCTCGATCTGTCCGTCGATGAGGCCGAGGTGCTAAAGCACGGGCTCGATACGCTCGATACCCGCATGCAAGCGCACTTCGATCGCTCCCGCGCGCTGGCTGAATATTTGGCAGCGAACGAGATGGTGCGCAACGTGCGCTATCCCGGGCTGACCTCGCATCACGATCACGCCGTCGCGACGGGCATCCTAGAGCACGGTTTTGGTCCGGCGGTGGAGTTTGACCTGATCGGCTGCAATGCGGGCGAGTTCTTCAGCATGCTGCCGGATGAATTCCGCACATCGTCCGCCGGCGGCGCAATAACGCGCCTCTCGGCCCCACACGGCAAGCAGTCAACCACCATCCGTCTCTTCGCCGGCACCGACAACCCCCTACAAGTAGCCGCCACCCTAGATAACGCCCTCCGCAAGTAGCTAATTTGGGACGGGGCTTTTTTAGCTACCCATCCGGGGCCGTCGAAGCCTGAGGACATATTTGACATTAGGGTAGCTAAAAAAGCCCCGTCCCAAATTAGCTACTTTTCGGTAATGGAGGCAATGAGAGCGTCGGCCCGGGTTGCTATGACGTTGTTGATTTCGGCCTGCAGCGTTTCGTAGACTTCGATGGCTCGCTCGCCGGCGGGGGTGAGGGTGGATCCGCGGGCGCCGTCGCGTTCGATGAGCTTGCAGCCCAGCTGGCCCTCGGCCTCGTTCACGATGCGCCAGGCCTTGGAATACGCCATGCCCATGCTCTTGGCGGCGCGGTTGAGGGAATGCTCGCGGGCGATGCCCTGCAGCAGCAAGACGCAGCCGTGGCCAAACACGCCCGGCAGTTCTTCGTCGCACGATTGAATGACCAGTCGCGCCGTCGTCTTGTACTTCATATCCCGCACGTCTCCCCGCTAAAGTGTTTACTGGGCAAACGCTATCCTTGCGTCAAACCCTCGTGTGCTTTCTTAAATCATGCATTGTAGCAGCCAAAGTGCGTTAAGATACTTCCCCAGTATTGGGCGCCCAAGGTTGGGCTGGGTCCTACGAGGCCTGCAGCCGACCGGTCGCATGGAAAAAGGAGAAACATGGCTACGTTCTTTCCCGGTGAGTCCCACACGTTTTCGGAGTATCTGCTGGTCCCTGGTTACTCGTCCTCGCAGTGCATCCCCAACAACGTCTCTCTTAAGACGCCGCTAACCCGCTTTAAGCGCGGTGAGAAGCCGGCAATCACCCTGAACATCCCCATGGTTTCCGCCATCATGCAGTCCGTCTCGGGCGTCGACATGGGTGTCGCGCTCGCTACCGAGGGTGGCCTGTCCTTCATCTACGGTTCCCAGACCCCCGAGTCCGAGGCCGCTATGGTCAAGGCCGTTAAGGATCACAAGGCCGGCTTTGTCCAGTCCGATTCCACGCTGACCCCCGACATGACCATGGAGCAGGTCATCGAGCTCAAGGAGAAGACCGGTCACTCCACCATGCCGGTTACCGACGATGGCACCCCCAAGGGCAAGCTCGTGGGTATCGTCACCAGCCGTGACTATCGCCCCAGCCGCGATGACCACCAGAAGAAGGTCTCCGAGTTCATGACCCCGCGTGAGCAGCTCATCGTGGGCGATAAGAACATCAGCCTCAAGGTTGCCAACGACGTCATCTGGGACAACAAGCTCAACGCCCTGCCCATCGTCGACGACAACGATCACCTCATGGGCATCGTCTTCCGCAAGGACTACGACAGCCACAAGACCAACCCCAACGAGCTGCTCGATAGCGACAAGCGCTACATGGTTGGCGCCGGTATCAACACCCGCGACTATGCTGAGCGCGTGCCGCTGCTCATCGAGGCCGGTGCTGACGTCCTGTGCATCGACTCCTCCGAGGGCTTCAGCGAGTGGCAGAAGCGCACCATCGAGTGGATTCGCGCCAACTACGGCGAGGACGTCAAGGTCGGTGCCGGTAACGTCGTCGACGCCGAGGGCTTCCGCTTCCTGGCCGACTGCGGTGCCGACTTCATCAAGGTTGGTATCGGCGGCGGCTCCATCTGCATTACCCGTGAGACCAAGGGCATTGGCCGTGGTCAGGCCACCGCGCTGATCGATGTCTGCCGCGCTCGTGACGAGTACTACGAGGAGACCGGCATCTACGTGCCCGTGTGCTCCGACGGCGGCATCGTCTACGACTACCACATGACGCTCGCCCTTGCCATGGGTGCCGACTTTATGATGTTGGGTCGTTACTTCGCCCGCTTCGACGAGAGCCCGACCGAGCGCGTCAACGTCAACGGTCAGTACATGAAGGAGTACTGGGGCGAGGGTTCCGCGCGTGCCCGCAACTGGCAGCGCTACGACCTGGGCGGCGCTGCGAAACTCAGCTTCGTCGAGGGCGTCGACTCCTACGTGCCTTACGCCGGCTCCCTCAAGGACGGCGTGGGCGGCACGCTCTACAAGGTCAAGTCCACGATGTGCAACTGCGGTGCCCTCTCGATCCCCGAGCTCCAGGAAAAGGCACGCCTGACCCTGGTGAGCTCCACCTCGATCGTCGAAGGCGGTGCCCACGACGTAGTCGTAAAGGACTCCCAGCAGTCCGTATCCTATCGATAAGGTAAGAGCCGCACATAAAGGTTGATTCCCAACCACGTTATTTAGATAAAGCGAGATGCCCGCAAGTCGCAGGCATCTCGCTTGTTGTATTTGCTATTATCTACCGAGTTAACGATGTGGCGGGGCGTTCTTACCTTTGCTCGCTGCAAGTTCCGCACGCAAAGAAGAGCACTAAATGTGCTCTTCGTCTTGCGCAGGACTGTCCGCAGCAGCGAGTAAAGGTAAGAACGCCCCGCCCCAACCGACATAACAAAGGAGCTGATATGTGCGATTGCACAGATCATAAGGACGAGATCCCTGCCTACGACGCGCAGGCCATTGAGTCCAAGTGGATGAAGGCCTGGGAGGACTCCAACCTCTTTGCGGTCGACACCGACGACAGCAAGCCCAAGAAGTACGTGCTCGAGATGTTCCCGTATCCGTCGGGCGACCTGCACATGGGCCACGCGCGCAACTATACCATCGGCGATGCCATGGCCCGTCAGGCCCGCATGCGCGGCTACGACGTGCTGCATCCCATCGGCTTTGACGCCTTTGGCCTGCCCGCCGAGAACGCCGCCATCAAGCACAACACGCAGGCTGCCGCCTGGACGTATAAGAACATGGACCAGGCGCTCGCCACGATGAAGCGCATGGGCTTCTCCTACGATCTGGATCGCATGGTCAAGACCTGCAGCCCCGACTATTACCGCTGGGGTCAGTGGATCTTTGAGAAGATGTGGGAAAAGGGCCTGGTCTACCGTAAGAAGAACCCGGTCAACTGGTGCCCCAACTGCAAGACCGTTCTGGCCAACGAGCAGGTGACCGAGGGCAAGTGCTGGCGTTGCGGCACCGAGCCCGAGAAGCGCGATCTTGAGCAGTGGTACTACAAGATCACCGAGTACTCCCAGGAGCTGCTCGACGACCTGGAGAAGCTCCCCGGCTGGCCCGAGCGCGTCAAGCAGATGCAGGCCAACTGGATCGGCCGCTCCGAGGGCGCCGAGGTCGACTTTACCCTGTGCGATAAGGATGGCGAGCCCATCGAGGGCGATGAGGGCAAGATCACCGTCTTCACCACGCGTGCCGACACGCTCTTTGGCGTCTCCTTCTTTGTCCTGGCTCCCGAGTATGCTCGTCTGCACGAGCTCGTCGAGGGCACGGAGTACGAGGAGGCCGTGACCAAGATCGTCGAGGACTCCAAGCATATCTCTGCCGTCGAGCGCGCACAGGGCACCCTCGAGAAGCACGGTGCCTTTACGGGTCGCTACGTGGTGAATCCCGTCAACGGCGAGAAGGTCCCCGTGTGGGTTGCCGACTACGTCGTGGCCGACTACGGCACCGGCGCCGTCATGGCCGTTCCCTGCGGCGACCAGCGCGACTTTGAGTTTGCCCGCAAGTATGACCTGCCCATCGTGCCGATTATCCTGGACGATGACGACCGCGCTGCCGTCGAGGCCAGCGGCGAGACCATCGATACCTTCCATGCCGAGACCGTCGACTGGGATTGCGCCCACGCTGCCGAGGGCACGCTCGTCCAGTCCGGCAAGTACACCGGCATGCGCGGCGGCAAGCACTCCGAGGGCGAGGCCGCCATTGTTGCGGACCTCGAGGCCATGGGCTGCGGCCGTCGCAAGGTCGAGTTCCGCTTGCGCGACTGGCTCATCTCCCGCCAGCGTTATTGGGGCAACCCCATCCCGGCCATCCACTGCGAGCACTGCGGCATCGTGCCCGTGCCCGAGGACCAGCTGCCGGTGACGCTGCCCGAGAACCTGGACCTGGGTGCCGGCGAGACCCTCGCCGAGTGCAAGGAGTTCTACGAGACCACCTGCCCGGTCTGCGGTCACCCGGCCAAGCGTGAGACCGATACCATGGACACCTTCACCTGCTCCAGCTGGTATTACCTGCGCTATACCGACCCGCACAACACCGAGCTGCCCTTCTCCCGCGAGGCGGCCGACCGTTGGATGCCCGTCGATAACTACATCGGCGGCATCGAGCATGCCATTTTGCACCTGCTCTACAGCCGCTTCTTTACCAAGGCACTGCGCGACCTGGGCCTGCTGAGTGTTGACGAGCCCTTCACTAACCTGCTGTGCCAGGGCATGGTCAAGGACGAGAACGGCGACACCATGTCCAAGTCCAAGGGCAATGTGGTACCCCCGAGCTCGGTTATCGAGCCCTACGGCGCCGACACCATGCGTCTGGCGATCCTGTTTATCGCCCCGCCCGAGAAGGACTTCGACTGGGATCCCAAGGCCGTCGAGGGCGCCAACCGCTTTATCAAGCGCGCCTGGCGTATCGTGTGGCAGCTCGTCCAGTCGGGTGACGCCAACGTGGCCTTCGACAAGTCCGTGCTCGACGAGACCGCGATGAAGCTCTACCGCGAGCGTCACCGCACCATTGCCAAGTGTACCGAGGACTTCGATCGCGGCCAGTTCAACACCGCGATCTCGGCCGTCATGGAGCTCGTCAACGCGGCGAGCGCCTACCTCAACGCCACCGAGGGCGCTGACCGCGACAAGGCCCTGTGCTACGGCGTGGCCAAGGACATCGTAAGCGTCCTTGCCCCCATCTGCCCGTTCTGGGCCGACGAGCTGTGGCACGAGGCGCTCGGCTGTGAGGGCAACGCCTACACCGCCGCCTGGCCCGAGTTCGACATCGCCGAGTCTATCGAGGACACGGTGCAGATCGTCGTCCAGGTGCTCGGCAAGGTCCGTGGCCGCATCGACGTCGCCCGCGACGCCTCCAACGAGGAGATGCAGGCTGCCGCTGAGGAAGCCGTTGCCAAGTGGCTTGAGGGCAAGACGGTCGTCAAGGCCATCTGCGTGCCTGGCAAGCTGGTTAACCTGGTTGTCAAGTAAGCGCTGCGCGCATAGCTGACATGAAAAGGCGAGGGACGATTCCGCAGGAGTCGCCCCTCTTTTTGGTTATGGATACTTGCGACAACACCCAATTATCCATTTCTTGTGGAGAACCTGTGCTCACGCTGACCTGCGGGTTTGTGTTGTGGTTGCACGTTTGTGCAGGTATTGGTATAGTTTGCTTGCAAATGAAGTTGTAATTGAAAGAAGTGGGGTTTCGGCCCCGCTTCTTTTTTGTATGGATGGAGGTGCCGCAATGGTCAAGACCAAGACCGAGCAGGCGATCATCGACGCGCTCGAGGCCGTTGCTCCCCAGCACGATGTCGACATCGTCGACGTTGAGCTCGTGGGTGCCACCAAGGCCCCCTGTGTGCGTGTGCGTATCGAGGGTGCCGAGGGTCAGAGCCTGTCGCTCAATGACGTCACGGCCAACACCAAATGGGTCGGCGATGTGATTGAGGAGCTCGACCCCATCTCTTCGAGCTATACGCTCGAGGTGTCGAGCCCGGGTATGGCGCGCCCGCTGCGCCGCCCGAGTGACTTTGCCCGCTTTGTGGGCGAGAACTGTGAGCTCACCTCCACCGCCACCGAGGGCCGTCGCAAGTACGCCGGCAAGATTGCCGCCGCCACCGAGACGAACGTAACCCTCGAGCTCGAGGACGGCGAGTCCGTCACCCTCGATTTCTCTGATGTTAAAAAGTGCAAGTTGAAGCCCACCTATGACTTCAAGCCCGCGAAGGAAGGAAAGTAAGATGGCAGCATCCGACATGATGTCCGCCCTGATGGAGCTTTGCCAGGAGAAGCACATCGACCAGCTCTACCTGATCGACCGCCTGGAGCAGTCGCTCGCCAAGAGCTATGCCGAGATCCTGCATCTTGAGTGGGGCGCCAAGGTGACCATCGACCGCACCACCGGCAAGATCTACGTCTACCGTCTGGAGCCGATCGACGATTCCATGGACGAGGAGGGCAACTTCACCGAGTTCGAGGAGATCGACGTCACTCCTAAGAACACGAGCCGTATCGCCGCCCAGCACGCCAAGGCCGAGATCAACGCCATCGTACGCAACTCCGCCCGCGAGCAGATCTACGAGGAGTTCTCCGGCCGCATCGGTGACCTCATCAGCGGTACCGTGCTGCAGTCCACGCCCGACTTCACGATCGTCAAGATTCGCGAGGGCGTCGAGGCCGAGCTTCCGCACTTCGACCAGCGCCGTTACGAGAACGAGCGCAACGAGCGTCCGATGGGCGAGCGCTACCTGCACAACCAGCATATCAAGGCCGTGATCATCGACGTTCGCGACCCCAACTCCAACCTGCAGCCGGTCCGTGGCGAGCACAGCCGTCCGCCGATTGTCATCTCCCGTACCCACCCCGAGCTCATGCGTCGTCTGTTTGAGCAGGAGGTGCCCGAGATCTATGAGGGCACCGTCCAGATCAAGTCGATCGCCCGCGAGCCCGGTCAGCGCTCAAAGGTCGCCGTCCACTCGCTCGACGATCGCCTGGATCCCGTGGGCGCCTGCGTCGGCCCCAAGGGCAGCCGTGTTCGCGCCGTCGTGGGCGAGCTCCGTGGCGAGCGCGTCGACGTCATCCTGTGGGATGCCGATCCGGCAGTCTACGTCGCAAACGCCCTGTCGCCTGCCAAGGTCACCCGCGTCCTCATCGACGAGGAGAAGGCCTACGCCGGCGTTATCGTGCCCGACGACCAGCTGTCCCTCGCCATCGGCAAGGAGGGCCAGAACGCCCGCCTCGCCGCGCGTCTGACCGGCTGGCACATCGACATTAAGTCCGAGACCCTTGCCGCCGACATCCTCAAGAATGTTCCCGTTCACGAGGAGCCCGCCGCCGACCTGATCGGTGACGAGGAGGACGAGGACGTCCGTCGCTGCGAGTTCGTGTCCGAGGACGGCATCCAGTGCCGCAACCAGGCTCGTCCCGGCTCCCGTTTCTGCGGTGTCCACGACACCGACGCCTTCGATGATGCGGAGGACCTGATCTAGCGCGCGGTCGCGCCGGGCGGGTCCCGGCGCATACCCCACGCTCGTTCAGTCTCTAGGCACCCAAGGTGCCAGAAAGGGTAGGTGAAGTCATATGGCAAAAGTCCGTGTGTCCACCCTGGCCAAAGAGTTCGGCATGACCTCCAAGGAACTGATGGGTCATCTCGCCGAAATGAAGATTCCCGCTAAGTCCGCTTCCTCCACCTTGGAGGACGCTTATGTCGCTATGGTCCGCAAGCAGCTCGCCTCGGTGATCGAGGCCCGCGCCCAGGAAGTCGAGGCCGCCAAGCAGGCCGAGGAGCAGGCGGCTGCCGCCGAGGAGGCCGCACGCGCCGCCGAGGCCGAGCGCGAGCGCATCGCCGCCGAGAAGGCCCGCGAGGAGGAGCGTCGCCAGTTTGCTGCAGCCCAGGCTGCCGAGGAGGCTGCCCGCGCCGAGGCCGAGGCCAAGAAGAAGGCCGAGCAGGAGCGCCTTGCCCGCGAGAAGGAGGAGGCTGCCCGCGAGGCCCAGCGCCGCGCCGTTCCCGCTTCCGACTCCGGTTCGCGTTTCCGTTCGCTGCTCGACCAGATCGCCGCACAGGAGACCGTGCTCAAGGAGAAGAAGGACGCCGAGGACAAGGCCAAGGCCGAGCGCGCCGCAGAGCGCGGTAACCGTCGTGGCGGCAACAACGACCGCCGCGGTGGCCGTCGTAACGATCGCAATGCCTCCGACAACAACTCCGAGCGCAACGCCTCCGAGAGCCGTCCGCACAGCCATCGCACCAACGCCAGCAACAACGTCGCTGCCGGCATGGACTTCCCCAACCCCGATAAGCAGGGCAAGGGCAAGAAGCGCAAGGGCGGTCACAACAACGAAGAGGACCACTACAGCCGCATGGCTCGCGAGGCCGAGGAGTACAGCCGCGAGAAGGTGCTCGAGGAGGCTCGTGCCGCCGTCGAGGAGGCCTCTCGCGAGTCCACCGGTCGCCGCAAGAAGCGCAAGGAGAAGCGCGAGCGCGAGGCTGCCAAGGCTCAGGAGGAGCGCAAGATAGAGGAGGCGTTGGCCCAGGGCGTGAACCCCGAGGACCTCGACGCCATCAAGGTCTCCCAGGGCGTTACCGTCCAGGAGCTTGCCGAGGCGCTCGACGTTCCGGCTAACGACATCATCAAGCGCCTGTTCCTGCTTGGTACGCCGCTCACCATGACGCAGTCCATGTCCGACGACCTCGTCGAGCTCGTTGCCGACGACCTGGGCCGTCAGATCAAGATCATCACCCCCGAGGAGGAGAACACCTTCTCGTTCTACGACGATCCCGCCGACCTTAAGCCGCGCGCCCCGGTCGTCACCGTCATGGGTCACGTCGACCACGGCAAGACGTCGCTGCTCGACGCCATCCGTCACACCGGCGTTGCTGCCGGCGAGGCGGGCGGCATTACGCAGGCCATCGGCGCTTCGCAGGTCATGATCAACGACCGCAAGATCACCTTCATCGATACCCCGGGTCACGCTACCTTTACGGCCATGCGTGCCCGTGGCGCCAAGGTGACCGACATCGTCATCCTGATCGTTGCCGCCGACGACGGCGTCATGCCCCAGACCGTCGAGTCGATCAACCACGCCAAGGCCGCCGGCGTACCCATCGTCGTCGCCGTCAACAAGATCGATAAGCCGGGCGCCAACCCCGACCGTGTGCGTCAGGAGCTCACCGAGTACGGAGTCATCCCCGAGGAGTGGGGCGGACAGAACATGTTCGTCAACATCTCGGCTAAGCAGAAGATCGGTATCGACGAACTTCTGGAGACCGTGCTGCTCCAGGCCGACGTGCTCGAGCTCAAGGCCAACCCGGACACCTTTGCCTCCGGCAACGTCCTCGAGGCCAAGCTCGACAAGGGCCGCGGCTCGGTCGCTACCGTGCTCGTGACCCGCGGTACCCTGCACGTGGGCGATACGCTGGTCGCCGGCCTTACCTACGGCCGCGTCCGCGCCATGCTCGACCCCAAGGGCCGCGCCGTCACCGAGGCCGGTCCCTCCGACGCCGTCGAGATTTTGGGCCTGCAGTCCGTGCCCAACGCCGGCGACGAGTTCCGCGTGTTCGAGGACGAGCGCGAGGCACGCGCCCTGGCCGACGAGCGTTCGCTGAAGGCCCGTATCGAGGAGCAGAGCCGCGTCAAGCACGTCACGCTCGAGAACCTCTTCGAGACCATCGCCGACGCCGAGGTCAAGGAGCTCAACCTGATCATCAAGGCCGACGTCCAGGGTTCCATCGAGGCTCTTCAGGACTCGCTCGACAAGATGGATCAGTCCGAGGTTCGTATCAACACGATCCACTCCGCCGTTGGCGCCATCAACGAGACCGACGTCGTCCTGGCCGACGCCTCCAACGCCATCATCATCGGCTTTGGCGTCCGTCCCGACGGTAAGGCTCGCTCCGCCGCCGAGCGCGAGGGCGTCGAGATCCGTTGCTACGACGTCATCTACAAGTGCCTCGAGGAGCTCGACGCCGCCCGTATCGGCATGCTCAAGCCCACCGAGGTCGAGGTCGCCACGGGTACCGCGACCGTCCTGGACACCTTCAAGGTGCCCAAAGTCGGTATCGCCGCCGGTGTCCGCGTCGAGGAGGGCGAGATCGCCGCGACCGATTCCGTGCGTCTGGTGCGCGACGGCATCGTGGTTTTCAACGGCAAGATCGCCTCGATGCGCCACTACAAGGACGAGGCCAAGAGCCTCAAGAGCGGTTCCGAGGGCGGTATTGGCCTGGAGAACTTCCAGGACATCAAGCCCGGTGACCAGATCGAGGGTTACCGTATCGACCAGGTTGCCCGTACCGAGTAGGGGGTAGCGCTATGAAGCAAACGCAGGCAACCCGCCGTCTGGGCGAGCAGCTTCGCGAGAAGCTCGGTTATATCCTGCTCTTTGAGGTTTCCGATCCGCGTCTCGACCTGGTTACTTTGACTGCGGTCGAGGTCGCGGTGGACCGTTCGTTCGCGCGCGTGTACGTGTCGTGCGATGCGAGCCGCTACGACGAGGTCATGGAGGCGCTCGCAAGCGCCAAGGGCCGTATTCGCAGCCTGTTGGCTCGCTCGCTCGATTGGCGTGTCACGCCCGAGCTCGATTTTCGCATCGATCGCTCGACCGATGAGGCCGAGCGCATCACGCGTGCGCTGGAAAACGTTCCCGCCACGCTTGCGATCGAAAAGGACGAGGACGGCTATCCGATAGCGGATGCCGCCCAGGAGGCAGCTTTAGATGACTAATTCCGCCGACCTCGCCTCGTGCGAGTCTGCAGATATTCAGCGACGCATCCTCGAGCTCATCGAGGGTGCGTCCTCCATTGCGATTTCGGGACATACTTCTCCCGATGGCGACGCCTTGGGCTCCGTATTGGGTCTGGGCCTTTCGCTCATGAAGTTTTTCCCCAACAAGGACATTGCGCTGCTGCTGGCAGACGATGACCCGGTTCCGCGTATCTACCGCTTTATGGAAGGCTCCGATCGCCTGGTGCCGGCATCTGCGTACGCCGGCAATCCTGACCTGTTCATCTCGGTGGACGTACCGGTCGTCGAGCGCCTCAATAATTCTGCCGAGGTGCTTCGTCGCTCCAAGCATGTGGTGTGCTTCGATCATCATCCGGCGCGCGAGGAGTTTGCCGAGCTCAGTCTGAGACGCGTCGATGCCGCGGCCTGCGCCATGATCATCGACCGTTTCTTGGACAATTGCGGCATTGTCGCACGTGACGGCGTCGCGACCTGCTTGCTGTGCGGCTTGGTGACCGACACCGGTCGTTTCCAGTACCAGAACGCCGATGCTGCCGCGTTCCATGCTGCTTCGCGCCTGGTGGCGCATGGCGCCAATCCGGCTCGTGTCGCACTCGAGGTCTATCAGAGCATGCGCGTCGAGTTTTTGCACCTCAAGTCCATTGTCATGGGCCGTATCAAGACGGTCGCGCACGGGCGCGTGGCGTATAGCTATGCCTTCCAGAGCGACCTTGAGGCCTGCGGTGTCACCTCGGATGAGTGCGACGGCCTGGTCGATGTGGTGCGCTCGGTGATGGGCGTGGAGGTCTGCCTGTTCTTAAAGGGCATTGAGGGCGATACCAAGGTGCGCGGCAACCTGCGCTCCAAGGGCGACCTTAACGTGTCCGAGATCGCTGCTGCCTTTGGCGGAGGCGGACATCCCGCTGCCGCCGGTTTCTCCAACAACGGAACGATTCTCGAGACGCTCACCGTGGCACTTCCCATGCTGGCCGAACTGGTTGGGGAGGATCCCACTTCGGTGACCGTCGAGCTTTAACTTTTTGGATGGTACATGGCTCGTCGTACGCCTTCTCAACTGAATATGCTGCTCGCCGTCGATAAGCCGGTGGGCTGCACGTCCCACGATGTGGTCTCGCAATGCCGACGCGCCCTCCATGAGCGGCGCGTCGGCCATGCCGGCACGCTCGACCCTATGGCATCGGGTGTCATGGTGGTGGGCGTGGGTCAGGCCACCCGTCTGCTGGGCATGCTCACGCTCGATACCAAAAGCTACGTCGCCGACATCTCGTTTGGCGCCGAGACCAATACCGATGATGCGGAGGGCGAGGCGGTCCGCACGGTGGCTGTTGCCAACGAGCTCCGCGATCCTGCCTATGCTCGTGAGCGCTTGGCCGCCATGCTGGGCCCGCAGATGCAGGTGCCGCCGGCGTTTTCTGCTATCTCGGTCAATGGCGTTCGCGCCTACAAGTCTGCTCGCGAGGGCAATGCGGTGGACCTACCTCCGCGCCCCGTCGAGGTCTATGCCGCCGACCTGATCGCCGTGGGCGGCGAAGGTGATACGTGTGTGTGGACCGTGGCGTTCTCGGTGAGCAAGGGCACCTATATCCGTGCGCTCGCTCGCGACCTGGGCCGCGCTTGCGATAGCGCCGCGCATATTTCCGCGCTGCGCCGCACGGCTTCCGGTGTTGTTTCCATTGGCGCTTGTCATGCGGTCGAGGAGCTTTCTCCCGAGTCCGCGGCTGGCTTTGCCCTGGATCCCATTGCGGCCCTGGGCGCCACACGTGTTGACTTGCCGGGCAATCTTGCCGACGACCTGCTCTGCGGCCGACGCATTCCCGTTGAGCGTGCGCTTGCCGATTTCGATTCCTCGAAGGCGCCGTTTGCGTTGGTGCTCGATGGGGGACTCAAGGCGCTCGCCCGCATTGAGGGCGGCCGCTTTGTCATGGAGCACGTGTTTCCGCAGGCAATCGGCGGTGTTCGATGATGTTGTCCGCTCGCGAGCTCGCGCGTGTCTTTTTCGCGGGCGAGTCGGACGAGGCTCGCATCGTTGCTGCCGATACGTTTGATGAGTGTGAGCACTTGGGTGCCGCTTCAATCGCCATTGGCGTGTTCGACGGCGTTCACCGTGGACACCAGGAACTCATCGAAGCGCTTGTCCGTGATGCCCGTGCCCATGGCTGTAAGGCGGTCGTGGTTACCTTCGATCCCGACCCGGACGTTGTGGTGAGCCCTTCGCCCGCTCAAAAATTGATGACGACGGCCGACCGTCTGCATGCCTTGGCTCAGACCGGGGTCGATGTGGTGGTGGCCGTTCCCTTTACGCCAGAGGTTGCGGTACTCGACCATGTTGATTTTCTCTCGCTGGTGTCGCGTCTGGTCGACATTCGCTCGATTCGCGTTGGCAGCGACTTTAGGCTGGGCCGTGGCGGTGCATCTGGTGTTGCCGAAATGCGCGCCTGGGGTGCCGAGCGCGGCGTTGACGTGTATGGTCACGACCTGCTTTGCGAGGGCGGTGAGGCCATTTGCGCCACCCGCATTCGTCATGAGCTGGGACAGGGCCATGTGGAGCTTGCTGCTGGGTTACTCGGCCGTCCGTATATGGTGCGTGGCGGTGTTATTCGCGGCCGTCACGAGGGTTCTGGCATGGGCTTTCCCACGGCAAACTTGCAGGTTCCCGACGGCATTCAGGTGCCAGCCGATGGCGTGTATGAGGGTCTGGTGCTGGTCGATGACACCGCGTGGCCCGCTGCTGTGAACGTCGGCCTGCCGCCAACGTATGCTGACGATGCGGCATCTGCGCATCTCGAGGCTAATTTAATTGGTTATACGGGCGACCTGTACGGCGCTTCCGTTTCGCTGGCGTTTACGCGCTGGCTGCGTCCCTCGCGTGTGTTCGATTCGCTGGATGAGTTGATCGCGACCGTCGAGGGTAATATCGAGGATATTCGTCACAACTTGGGCGATCAGGGGGTGAGCATTCGTGATTAGCGATGAGGAAAAAGACCAGGTACGCGCTGCGTCTGACCTGGTTGCCATCGTGCAGGAAACGGTCGAGCTCAAGCCTCGCGGCCATGAGTTTTGGGGATGCTGCCCCTTCCATGGCGAGAAGACGCCGTCCTTCCACATTATCCCCGCCACGCAGGTGTGGCATTGCTTTGGTTGCGGCGAGGGTGGCGACGTTTTCACGTATATCATGAAGCGCGAGAACCTGAGCTTTCCCGAGTCAATCCGTTACTTGGCCGATCGTGCGGGTATTGAGCTGCATGACACCGGAGATCGCCGCGAGCGCGGCACCAAGCGTGCCCGCATCTACGATCTGTGCGCCGAGACCGCCCAGTTCTACCACACCATGCTCATGCGCGGTAAGGACGGCCGTCCGCGCGAGTACTTTGCCAGCCGCGGCATGGGCGGCGACGTCTGCCGCCGCTACTGCCTGGGCTTTGCACCGGGCCGTAACGCGCTGGTGTCGCACCTGTCCCAGGCGGGTTTTACCCCGCAGGAGATGATCGACGCCAACGTTGCCGTGAGTCGCGGGCGCGGGCAGCTTGCCGACCGCTTTTACGACCGCGTGATGTTCCCCATCTTTGACGAGCAGGGTCACAACATTGCCTTTGGCGGTCGCATTATGGGCGACGGCCAGCCTAAGTATCTCAACACCGCCGAGACGAGCGTGTTTCATAAAAAGCGAAACCTCTACGGCTTTAATTGGGCCAAGGAGTTTATCGTCGCGCAGGATACCGCCATCGTGGTAGAGGGCTATACCGATTGCATCGCCTGCTGGGAGGCGGGGATTAAAAACGTTGTCGCCACGCTGGGCACCGCCCTCACGGAGCATCACGTCAAGACGCTCAGTCGCTTTGCCAAGCGCATCGTGTATATGTTCGACGGCGATGCAGCGGGCCAGAAGGCCGCCCGTCGCGCGATTCAGTTTATCGAGCAGGATTCCATGGACCTGCGCTGCGTGGTGCTCCCCGACGGCAACGACCCCATGGAGTTCATCACCGCACATGGTGGCGAGGCACTGCAGACGCGCATCGACGCTGCCGAGCCGCTTATGGACTTTGTCTACCGTTCGCTGCAGGAGTCGAGTGACATCACCACGCCGGGCGGTCGCGCTAAGGCGCTGGAAGATGCGCTGACGCTTATCTATCCGCTGCGCGATAGCTATATGATCGACACGTACTTTATCCAGATTGCCGATCTGCTGGGTTTGGATCTGGAGACGGTGCGCGCGAGCTCGGGTCGTGTGTTTCGCGATGTCGCCAAGCGCGAGGATGCGGAACGACGTCGTGAGCAGAACTATGAGCGCCAGCGGGCACAGACTGAGCGGTCCGGTAGCGCGGGCGGTCGGGCGTCGGGTTCTCGCGATGCCGGTCGCGGTGCTTGGGCATCGGGCGCGACGCCGCCGGTGTCCGCACCGGTCGAAGAAGAGCCGTACGACTACGTCCCGCTCGATGCCTACGGCGCCGCGCCCGTGGAGGTCGTCGACGACCTGCCGCCGATCGATGTGCCTGATGGTATGGGCGCTGTGCCTGTGGCTGACGGTTCGGGCGCACCGGCTGCGGCGGCGCCGATGGTTCTTACCGATCTAGAGCGCAAGTCCTTGGCAGGGGAGCGCGAGCTGTTGACGATGCTCACGAGCTACCCCGACCTGTTCCGCACGTATGCCGACCGCATCTGCTCCATCGAGTGGGTTGACCCGCGTCACGAGTCCATTGCATGGGCCGTTCTGGCAACGCCGCCGGGAACCGATCCTGCAGCCTGCATGGATGCGGCGCGCTCAGTGTGTCCCGATGCGGCAACGCTTGTGAGTGCCGGGCGCATCTCCGCGACGAGCAAACACCCCACCGAGACGAACATCGTGTTTATGCTTGATACGCTTGAGCTCTACACCATCAAGCGTCGCATGCGTGCCGCACAGGCCAAGCTGCGCCAGGACCGTTCACTCGATGATGAGGCCCGTCGCGCGCTGACCGTGCAGGCCGCGCAGGATTCGCAACGTCAACGCGAACTGCAAAAGTCGATCGGCGGCGTGGCGGACCCGTTCCGTTTGATCGGCCTGGAGGCCGCGGGCACCGAACAAGCCTAGATGTTGTGGTCAACCAGCGTATTCTCGCCTATATCCAGTCTTCTTTTTGGGTATAGACGTCAATGTGTGTGCTAAAGTATTGAGTCCTGTGGACTATGAAGGGAGAATCTGTGCCAAAAAAGACTGAGAGCACGGGTACTGGGCTGGAATCCTACGTTGCAAAGCTCATGGGCAACGGCTCAAACAGGACTTCGGTAACCGAGGACGAGATTCAGGTCGCCCTGAAGGATATCGATGTTTCTGACGAGCAGCTCACCGCGGTGTATTCCGCGCTGCGCAACAGCGGCATCCAGATTATCTCCGCGAGCGGTAACGACGACGCCCCCATGGGTGTCGACGATGGCGATACCGATACCGATACCGATACCGACGATTTCGATGACGACGACGAGCACGATTCCGGCTCGCTCGACGATCACGAGCTCAAGATGGCCCGTCAGGCCGACGCTGAGATGGGTTCTTCCAAGAACAAGAAGAAGCGCACCGTGCGCACGTCCCGTTCACGCTCCCGCGTGCGTGGCATCGATGCCTCCACGGTGATGCTGACCGGCGACCCGGTCCGTATGTACCTCAAGGAGATCGGCAAGGTCGACCTGTTGACCGCCTCCGAAGAGGTCGATCTGGCTATGAAGATCGAGGCCGGTCTCGAGGCTACCGAGAAGCTCGAGGCTGCCGATGCTGGTGAGCTCGAACTCACGCGTGCCGAGATGCGTCGTCTTACGCGCATTGAGAACGTGGGCCTCGAAGCCAAGCAGGCGCTCATCAGCGCAAACCTTCGTCTGGTCGTCTCCATCGCCAAGCGCTATGTCGGTCGCGGCATGCTGTTCCTGGACCTGATTCAGGAGGGCAACCTCGGTCTGATCCGCGCCGTCGAGAAGTTCGACTACCAGAAGGGCTTTAAGTTCTCCACGTACGCCACGTGGTGGATCCGTCAGGCCATTACGCGCGCTATCGCCGACCAGGCCCGTACCATCCGTATTCCCGTGCACATGGTCGAGACTATCAACAAACTCGTCCGCGTGCAGCGTCAGCTCCTTCAGGACCTGGGCCGCGACCCGACCCCCGAAGAGATCGGTGCCGAGATGGACATGAGCGCCGACCGCGTCCGCGAGATCCAGAAGATCTCGCAGGAGCCCGTGTCGCTCGAGACCCCCATCGGCGAGGAAGAGGATTCCCAGCTGGGCGACTTCATCGAGGACTCCCAGGCTATCGTTCCGCCCGATGCGGCCAGCTTCTCTATGCTGCAGGAGCAGCTCACCCAGGTGCTCGATTCGCTTGCCGATCGTGAGCGCAAGGTTATCGAGCTGCGCTTTGGCCTTGTCGACGGACATCCCCGTACGCTCGAGGAGGTCGGCCGCGAGTTTGGCGTCACGCGCGAGCGCATCCGCCAGATCGAGTCCAAGACTCTGGCCAAGCTTCGCCACCCGAGCCGCTCGAGCAAGCTCAAGGACTATATCGAAAGCTAGTCAAGCAAGAGGCGCCCTCAAGCACATCCGCTTGAGGGCGCTTTCATGTAGTCGTTGGGGACGTTCTTGAATGACTGGTCGTTTAAGAACGTCCCCAACGACTAGGTCGGAAAATTTCTTAAAAAAGTTCTTGCCCTGAGCTGATTCGTCCGTATAATAAACTTCGTTGCTTGAGAGCACGCACCTATTCCTCGGTAGCTCAATGGTAGAGCACGCGGCTGTTAACCGCGCTGTTGTAGGTTCGAGTCCTACCCGGGGAGCCAGAATTTTTCAGCCCTTTCTGTTGGGCTTTAAATTCCTCGGTAGCTCAATGGTAGAGCACGCGGCTGTTAACCGCGCTGTTGTAGGT
>UQUG01000023.1 GCA_900544205.1 uncultured Collinsella sp. | reverse complement strand
GGTTGTTGGCGGCACCGATGGCATGGAAGTCACCGGTAAAGTGCAGGTTGATGTCCTCCATGGGGATAACCTGGGCCCAACCGCCACCGGCGGCACCGCCCTTCACGCCAAAGACGGGACCGAGCGAAGGCTCGCGCAGAGCCACGGCGCTCTTGACGCCGCGACGGCGCAGACCGTCGGCAAGACCGATGGTCGTGGTGGTCTTACCCTCGCCGGCGGGCGTGGGGTTGATAGCGGTCACGAGGACGAGCTTAGCCTGATGATCAGTTGGCTCATTGAGCAGGGAGTAGTCGACCTTAGCCTTGTCGAAGCCGTACGGAATCAGATGCTTAACGTCAACGCCGGCGTTCTTAGCCACCTCGGTAATAGGCAGCGGCGTGACGGAACGTGCGATTTCGATGTCAGTAGGCATGGGCGGTCCTTTCGTTACCGGATGAGAAAAAGACCAATCCAGCATAGCACGGGCGCGCAATAGAAAAACACCCGTAACCGATGAATGGCGATATGTTTATCCAATGCCCAGCGATAGCCTAACAGCCTGCCAAAACAAAACCATCCCTAAACGGTTGGCTCGATCCCCAAATGCTCAAACGTGCGAAGGGTTGCTTGGCGGCCCTGGGGCGTACGGATCATCAGACCGCACTGCAGCAGATAGGGCTCATAGACATCCTCAAGCGTGCCCGGGTCCTCGCCTACCGCGCTGGCAAGCGTGGTCAGGCCCACGGCGCGACCGGAGAACGTCTTGGCAAGCGTCTCCAAAATACGGATGTCCATCCAGTCCAGGCCAAGCTCATCGATCTCGAAGAACTCGAGCGCTTGACGGCAAATGTCGAGTTCGATGGGACCGTTACCGCGCACCTGCGCATAGTCGCGCACGCGCTTGAGCAGACGGTTTGCAAGACGCGGCGTGCCGCGCGAGCGCGAGCCTATCTCGAGCGCGCTGGGATGGTCAATCGTCGCGCCCAGGATGGTCGCTGAGCGCGTCACGATCTGGGCGAGCTCCTCGACGGTGTAGTAATCCAGGCGATACGAGATGCCAAAGCGGTCGCGCAGCGGACCGGTCAGCATGCCCGAGCGGGTCGTCGCCGCCACCAGTGTGAACTTGGGGATGTCAAGGCGAATCGAGCGAGCCGCCGGACCCTTGCCGATTACGATATCGAGCGCAAAGTCCTCCATCGCGGGATACAGGACCTCCTCGACCGAACGGTTGAGGCGGTGGATCTCGTCGATAAACAGCACGTCGCCCGGCTGCAAATTGGTAAGGATAGCCGCCAGGTCGCCGGTACGCGCGATGGCAGGGCCACTCGTCGTCTTGATCTGAGCGCCCAGCTCGTTGGCGATAACCGTAGCCAGCGTGGTCTTGCCCAAGCCCGGAGGGCCTGAGAAGATCACGTGGTCGAGCGTCTCGCCACGGCTCTGCGCTGCCTCGATCAACACGCGCAGGCTCTGCTTGATGTGCTCCTGGCCGCAGTAGTCGTCCAAGCGCTGAGGGCGCAAGGTGCGGTCGACATCGAGGTCCTCGGGCGTCAGCTCCGAGCCCACCACGCGCTCACCGTGCGCCATGGATGCCGCCGGCGAGTTGCCGGGCGTCGCCCACAGGTCCTGAGAGTCATCGGCTTCCCACATCACGCATCCATTCCGAGTCGCTTAAGCGCCGCGCCGAGCAGATCCTCGACACGCATATCCTGCCCATCATACCCGCTCAGGGCAACATCGGTCTCCTGCGGGCTAAAGCCCATGGAAAGGAGTGCCGCGCGGGCATCGTCGATCGCCGAGGGAGCGGCAGCGGGAACCGGCATCGCAACCTGGCCGGGAATTACATCGACCGGCACAAAGCCCTTGTCCTTGGCAAAGGTGCTCTTGAGCTCCAGGATGAGACGCTGCGCGGTCTTTTTGCCCACGCCAGGCACCTTGGCCATGCCTTTGTCGTCCTCGGCCATTACCAGAGAATACAGCTGTCCCACGGTATAGGCGGAGAGCACGGCGAGCGCCAGGCGCGGGCCGACGCCCGAGACGGACACAAGTCGATCGAACATCGTACGCTCGTCCTTGGAGGCAAAGCCAAAGAGCGTCATAGCGTCCTCGCGCACCTGCATGCGCGTATAGAGGCGAACCTCGCCGCCGGTCGTTGGCAACGTGGCCGCGGTGCTGCCCGAGATGCCGAGCTCAAAGCCCACGCCCGATACATCGACGACGGCCGAGCTCATCGTGGCCTCGACAAGCGTTCCATGGAGCTGGGAGATCATCGGTATCCGGTTCCTCTCTGTTGATAGAACTCGCCGCCGGTGAGGGCGCGGGTGCGGCTTAAGTTAACGTGGCAGATGGCGCAGGCCAGGGCATCGGCGGCATGGTCGGGATGCGGGTCGTGGTCAAGTTGCGTAAGCGTGCGCACCATATAGGCGACCTGCCGCTTGTCCGCGGCGCCGGTGCCCACCACAGCCTGCTTGATCTGCATAGGCGTGTATTCGCCGATCTCGAGCGCGCATTCCGAAAGCGCCACGAGCGCAGCGCCGCGGGCATGCGCCGTAGGGATGGCCGAGCGAACGTTAGCGCCAAAGTAGATGCTCTCGACAGCCGCGGTATCGGGGCGATAGCGCTCGACAACGTCTTTGAGGTCGCGGGCGATGTGCGACAGGCGCACCGCGAGCGGACTACCCGCGCTGGTCTCGATACAGCCGTAGGCACGGCAGCGGACCTCGCCACGCCGTTCCTCGATAATCCCCCACCCCGTATGGGCCAAACCGGGGTCGATACCCAAGATAACCAAGCCAGCCTCCCCTCGCCTTTTGCCGAGCGCAAGGCAAGGCCCCGCGCACTATTCACGAACGTCTGTTCTAGAATAACACAACGGGGCCAGGATGCTTAGTTGAAGTGTCGGGGTTGGGAGCGAATCCCATCCCGTAGTTAATTTTGACTGAAGAACGGGAATTGTCTCGGATCCACCGGCGGATGCGGCATCGGCATACCCTGAGGTCCGCCCTGCGGGCCACCCTGACCGCCCATCATCTTATCGATGGCGTCCTGGACCTCGCCCTCGAACTTCTTCATACCCTCGTGCAAACGGCGCTGACCGTCCTCGGAGCGCAGCTCTTCCATCTGCTCGGGCGAAATACCCAACAACTCGCCCAATATGCCCATCATCTCGCCACGCATACGATCACTCGTATCGTCGTCGGCAAAGCGGCGCACCTCGGCGCGTGCCAGCGAATCGACCGTCATACGTTCCTTACCGTTGAGCCCAAGATCGGACCACGCGAGCATATACGGCCAGGCGCGCTCGGCAAACGAACGGGCCGAGACGATCGGCGCCGTCGGCAGCTGGTGGCGAGCAGCCTCGCCCTGGCGCACGAGCATCAACAGCAGCGAACATGCCTCGGGCTTACCGGCAGCCATCGGGATATCGTCGAAAGGACGATTGCGGTCGACGTGCGACTCGAGCGTGCCATCGACCTCACCCGGCTCAAGCCCACCGAGCAGCTGCGCCGCGCGATCGAGCACGTCAACCGGGCCGGCAAGCGTAGAGAGCGCCTGCGCCAGCACGCGCTCCATGCAATCCTCCACCGCATTGAGCGTCACAAGCTCCTGCGGCACCACAGCAGACGTACGGTTGCGCACACGCGCCACAAACTCGAGCGTCGACAGGTACACGTCGCCGAAGGGCGCGTAATCTCCCTGGTAGCCACCGCAAAGCGCCGGCGCCGCCAGCGCGTACTCGGTTTTGGACAGCGGACTCAGCGCCATCGCGCCCAGCTCGAGCGCCGTATCCTCCAGCATGAGCCCCAGCGTGCGCGAGCGCAGGCGCTCGGCGTCTCCCGCCGACACGTCGCGGTCGAGCACACGCGATGCATCCGGCGCATCGCGCTCAACCGTGCGAATATGCAGGCGCTCGGCAATTGCGCGAACGGCGGCACAGCGAGCCGCCTCGGCCTCTTCCTGCGCCGGCGTAAAGATGCGGTTGCGCCCCAGCACCAGGCCGATCACATTGCGCGGACCCAAGGCATCGACGGCCAGCGCCGCCAGCAGGGACGACGGCAGGTCACCCTCGAGCGCCACCACAGCGCGCGCCGCACCGCGAGCGCGGGCGTTGTCGCGCACGGCGAGCACCAGCGCCTGCCACAGCCACTCCTCGGAGCGAAACTCGGGCAGCTCGTGGTCCTCCAGAGCGTCGAGCATCACGCCGCGCTGAATCTCCTGGACCAGCAGACTCTCTTCAAAACACGGCGCCTGAGCCACCACGCGACCGCAGTCGTCGAGCACAAACGACCCGCCGGTATACACCGACTCGTCGTACGCACCGACCGGCGCCATGCAGGCAAACCACACGCTGCGCTTGGACGCGATCTTGCGGTAGGCTCCACTGCGTACAGCTGCAACGGCAGCGGTCTCGCGGTTGGTCATATCGAATGCGTTGAATTGGAAATAGGCAATGAGGTCGACGCCGGTCGGCAGCATCTCGAGCTCGCGATCCAGGTCGAAAATCACCGCGATGCGCACGCCGTCCACGTCGAACACCGGCGGCGCCCAACGCGCATCGTTGTTCTCGCCACGCTGCAGGGCAATGCTCGCGCGGGCGGGCACCACGCGGCCGTCCTTGAGCATCATGTAGTCGAGCAGCGGCTGGCCCTCAAACGAGACCGCCGCCGGCACGATGCAGATCATATCGAGCTCTTGAATACGCTCGGCAACGCCGGTCAAACCCATCAGCATGTCGTGCTCAAAATCGGCAGCGCCCACCAGGCCGCCGGGCATGGCACCCATAAAGAGCGGAGCCGGCACGCACAGAACGCGCGCCCCGCGCTCGTGGGCAAGACGAGCCTGGTCCTCGATACGACCGCAAATGCCCTCAATATCACCCAGGCGCATATCGATCTGTGCAAGCGCGAGCTTCATGGCTCAGCCCTTTCCGTCGTAAACCGTCGTTGTCGTAGTAAAAGCGCCGACCGCAAGATGCAGTCGGCGCTTGCATGTGCATATGCTAGCTATGATACCCCGAGCGGGGGCGCGCTCCTAGAACGTCGCGGACCACAGCCCATGCAGGTTGCAGTAGGCATAGACGGTACCGGTCTTGGAGCCGCCCGCGAAAAACGTCGTGGGCTTCATGCCGGGCTCAAGGTAGTGGACCTCCAGACGGCCCTCGGCCTCAAGCGCGATCCACTCGATATAGTGCTCGGGCAGGCTGGGGTGCTCGACCGAGCCCACGCGTGCGCGGATGACGTGGCCGTCGCGCTCGGTCTCGACAACAGGCACGTGCTTCTCGTACGCCGCGTCCTCAGTGTTTGCGGTCAGTTCCGTGCAACCGGCAGGGGTTGCAACGTCGTCGCTCAGGGCGGCAATGAGCTTGCCGTCGGGGTCCTTAAAGAATTTCGCCATGATGTTCTCCTTTGCTGATGTGCCAATGTTCTTGATGCTTCTTATGCCCAAAGGCAGACAAACCATCCACGGCATGGCAAATGAACACATAACGGACGAGACGAGCGACAGGGGCCAAGGCGAACCGGTAGCTTGGCCCATCCCAGCAACCCCATCCCGCGCGCAGCTAGCGACCGTCACCGCCGAGCAGTGCCAGGACATCCTCGCGCGTGAACAGCGCCGACGAGATGCCGTCGCCGCCGAGCACGCTGTTGACCAGGTCGCGCTTGGACTCCTGCATCTGCATAATGCGCTCCTCCATCGTGTCCTTGGCGATGAGCTTGTACACGGTCACGGTATGTTGCTGGCCAATACGGTGCGCGCGGTCGGTCGCCTGGTCCTGCGCTGCCACGTTCCACCACGGGTCGTAGTGGATGACCACGTCGGCCGCCGTCAGGTTAAGGCCCACGCCGCCCGCCTTGAGCGAAATCAAAAAGACCGGAACCTCGCCCGCTTGGAACTGCGCGACCATCTTGGCGCGGCTCTCCTTAGACGAAGCGCCCGTGAGCTTAAGGAAGGCGATGTCCTCCTTGGCCAAGCGCTTACCGATGATATCGAGCATACCCGTAAACTGGCTGAACAACAGGATGCGATGCCCGCCGTCGAGTGCGCCGTGCACGAGCTCCATACACGTATCGAGCTTGGCGCTCCCCGCCTTGTAATCCTCGTAGTGTAGACGCGGGTCGCAGCAGATCTGGCGCAGCTTGGTGAGCTCGGCGAGCACCTTGAGCTTGTCCTTCTTAAACTCCCCAGCCTCGCGGTGCTGCACCTGCTGGGCGATGCGGTCCTGGTTGGCCAGGTAGAGCTTGCGCTGCTCGCCGGTAAGCTGCGCCATGACGGTGTCTTCGATCTTCTCGGGCAGGTCGGCCACCACGTCTTCCTTAACACGGCGCAGCACAAACGGCGACACGAGCGCCTGCAGGCGAGCGGCGCTGTCGCCCTCGGCGTGCTCGACCGGGCTTTCGAAGCGCTCGGCAAACGACTCGCGCGTCCCCAAAAGGCCCGGCATCAAAAAGTCGAAGATGCTCCAAAGCTCGGACAAGCGGTTTTCGATAGGCGTGCCCGTCAGGGCAAAGCGCACGCCGGCAGGCAGGCGCTTTGCGGCGCGCGCCACCTGCGTGAGCGGGTTTTTAATGTACTGGGCCTCATCGAGCACCACGCGGGCAAAATCCTGCTCGACGTACTCGTCGATATCGCGCCGCATAAGATCATACGACGTCACAACCACGCTATGCTCGGCCACGCCGGCAATCTGTACACGACGTTGAGCTTTGGCGCCCACGATGGCGCACACATCGAGCGACGGGGCAAAGCGCTCCAGCTCGGCGGTCCAGTTGTACACGAGTGAGGCCGGGCATACCACGAGCGTGGGCTTGGTGTCCCCCGCCTCCACGCGCGCCAGAATATGCGCAATCATCTGGAGCGTTTTGCCCAGGCCCATGTCGTCGGCCAAGATGCCGCCAAGGCCCAGGTGTTCGAGCGAGCCGAGCCACTGGTATCCGTCGACCTGGTAGCCGCGCATCGTTGCCTTGAGCGAGGCGGGTACCGTAAAGTCCATCTTGCCGAGCGTGTCCAGGCGCTCGACGGTGCGGCGGAACGCGGCGTCGCGATCGGCCTCGAGCGCCGGCGTGCGCGCGAGCATGCTATCGACAAAAAGGGTGCTCGACGCGGGAAGCGACACGCCGTCGAGCAGGTCGACGGCATCGACACCCAGATCTTCGGCAAGGCCAAACGCGGCGCGCGCTCCCTCATCCAGGCGCACGATGTCGCCGGACGTCAGGCGCGCAAACGTCTGGTGGCGCTTGTACGAGTCCAGATAGATGGCAAGATCTGCCGCCGAAAGCCCGCTCGCGCCCAGCTCGACATCGAGCAGATTGCTCTTGACGGTCGCACGAACCGAGAGCTTGGGCGCGGGACGCACCGAAATCTGGCGCAGACGGTCGCTGAGCATGACCTCACCCAGCTCGGACAGGGCGGACAGACCCTCGGTCAGCAGGCAGAACAAGCTCTCATCATCGCGCTCCTCAAACGCCAGACCGCCCTCGTAGAAATCGAAGTACAGAGCCGCTGTATCCATAACGCGAAACTCCGCTATCTCGTCGCGGGGCGGCACGCCGGGGCGCTGCTCTTCAAAGGGGCTGCCCGGAGCGCCCAGGCTAAAGAGATCCGCCGACCAGTCGCCGTAGGTAACCGTAATCTTGCAGGTCACGAGCCCATCGTCGACGCCGATCGCCATAGCAAAGCTCGGCTCGGGTGCCACGGTATCGAGCGCGGCAGGCGCGGTGAGGTCGGTGTAGTCGCGCAAAATGGGCAGCGCCATACGACAGAACTCCCCCACCTGGTCGACAGCGATATGGACCGGCGTGCGACAGGGCAGTAAGCGCGATAGGAACGGCGCCGCATGCTGGGCAAACGCTACATCGGCGCGACGCGCACGGCGGGTGTCGACCAGATAGGCAACGTCGCCCGAAGCAAAGCAGTATGCATCGGCGGGCAGGCGCAGGTCATAGCTACCACCAGCCGCCGGCGCGATTTTGGCGGCAAGAAGTGGTGGGCGCTTAGCGGACGCCTCGTCCTCCCCTTGCGGAGACAGCTCAACCGCCACGTCGTAGGTGCGATGCGCCGTCGTCCCCCGCGACCAGGCGGGCTCAAAGGAGATGGTCTGGCCGCGCAGCAGGTCCAGCACATATACGATGCTATGCTCGGACAGCGGCAACTGACGCTCGGCAACAAAACCGCTGCGGGCAAAGTCGTACGACGCCGAACGCGAACTTGTGATGTCATCGAGATAGGCAACTGTCGTCACAACAAGGTTGAGCAGCTTTGCCGATGTTTCGTCAAAGGCCTCAGGTGAATGGACAAACGTGAGCTTCTTGCCATAGGAGAACGTGCCGCCGCGCACGTAGGCATCGGCCACGCCGTCGATGTCCTTGACCACGTAGGAGACCGATCCACAGCGGATGCGGAACTCGAGCGCCCAGCTAAAGCGGTCAGCGAACAGCGGATTGTAGTACGGCACCAACGAGGGCTCCAACGCCGCTTTGGGGGCGTCGGGATCAACGGCACCGGCAAGCTTGCGGCGCATACTCGCCAGCTCATCCATGCGCGCGTCCGAAAGATCGGAGAGCGCCGCCACAAGGCTCGGGCTCGTGGGGACGGGCGCCGGAAAGGGAAAGTTGGGGTTGACGGCCGGCGCTTTGGGTGCGGTGCGCGCGGGCTGTTTCGACTGCGCCGTAAACGTGCGAACCGGCGTGCGCAGCCCCTCAACAGGCTCAATGCCGCTGGTGTCCAGGTACGCCAGCGCTGTGGCGATGGCGTGCTTGCACATACCAGGATAGCGGTATGCGGCGGGGCAGTCGCAGTCGTAGTCGATAACCTCGTGCTCGTCCACATCGAGTTCCACATGCGTCTTGTACAGGTCGCCGCGCGAGCCGCGCACCGTGCCCTCGATCGTCACATTCTTGGAAAAGCGCGAGCCGGAGTCCTCAAACGACAGCACGGCGCCGTTGAGCATGAGCGAACGCCCCTTCATAAAGGTGCCGCTGAGCGCCGCTTCCTTACGAAGCGCCTGCACAAACGTCCCCTGCGCCATCACTTCCTCCAATCTCACCCGGGGTAGCTTAGATAACCGTCACGCGTCCCTGATTACCCACAATGGCCTTGGCCTCGGCCAGCAGCGGAATCGAGCGCGCGTTGACCTTGGCAGGCACCTCGGCGCGCAGCACGCGTCCGTCCACCTGCTCGATAAAGATCTCCACGCGGTCGCCGCCCGGGTTAGCGGTGAGCACCGTGGCCAGGCGCGCCATATTGCCCTGGCTAAAGCGGCTGTTGGGCACCATGACCTCAAAGACCTTGGGCTTGTTGTTCTCCTCGTTAAGCTCAAGCGGCACGATCTCCTGCGCGATGATCTGGTCGCCGCGGTCCGAACGCTCGAGCTTGCCCTTAATGCGCACAAACGCATCGGACAACTGCGCACCGGTCTCGGGATCGACCTCGCCGTACAGGTACCCCTCGGCCTCCTTGTAGGTCTTGGGGAACACCACGACCGTGGCCTCGCCTTCCATGTCCTCGAGCTGCACAATGCCCATGGGGTCGCCGTTTTTGGTTACGCGCTTGGACACGCTCGAGACCATACCGGCCCACCACAGTGCCTTGCCCTCGGGAATCTCCTGGTTGATGGTACCGCCCGTGGGGTTCTGTACCTCGTAGCCGGTGTCGATCTGCGAGAACGAGAAGTCGCGCGCCTTGGCTAGCGCATACTCAAACGGGCGCAGTGGGTGGTCCGAGACATAGATGCCCAGAACCTCCTTCTCCTGGCTCAGCTTAAGGTGACGGTCCCACTCCTGGCCATCCGGATCGGGCACGCTCACCTCAAAGCCCGAGCCCTCAACGTCGCCAAACATATCGAAGAACGACGTCTGGCCGCTCGCGCGATCTTTCTGGCGCTTTACCGCGGCATCGATGATGTTCTCGGGGTTGTTCTTATCCACAAAGTGCATCATCTGGCGACGCGGATACCCCGTGGAGTCAAAGGCGCCTGCCTTGATGAGCGATTCGATCACGCGGCGGTTTGCCTGGCTCGAGTCCACGCGCTCGACAAAGTCGTGCAGCGTCTTAAACGGGCCGCCCGCCTCGCGCTCGGCGATAATCGCCTGCGCCACGCCGGTGCCCACGCCGCGGATGCCGGCCAAACCAAAGCGCACGCCCTCCTTGGTAGCCGTGAACTCGGTACCGGACTCGTTGACATCTGGCGACAGCACGGGGATGCCGTCGTGACGGCACGCCGAGACGTAGTGCACGATCTTGTCGGTCTTGCCCGTATAGGACGTCAGAACGGCCGCCATGTACTCGTGCGGATAGTGCGCCTTGAGCCACGCCGTCTGCATAACCAGGATGGCGTAGCCGGCGGAGTGCGACTTGTTAAAAGCGTAAGATGCGAACTCGAGAACATCGTCCCAAATCTTCTGGGCGACCTCGCGCGTGTAGTTGTTCTTGATAGCGCCGTTCATCCAGTGGTCGTAGGTGGTCTCGTCCGAGCCATCCTCCCAGTGGAGCACCGTCGACGTGAGCAGCTTGATCTTTTTCTTAGCCACGGGCTTACGGATACGCGAGTCCGATTCGCCCTTGGAGAAGCCGCACATCTCGACGGAGATGAGCATAACCTGCTCCTGGTAGACCATGGTGCCGTAGGTTTCGCCCAGGATGTCGTCCAGACGGTCGTCGTAGGAGACGGCCGGCTCCTTGCCGTTCATACGGTTGATGTAGGACGAGACCATGCCGGCGCCCAGCGGGCCCGGGCGGTACAGGGCGATCAATGCCACGACGTGCTTGTACTCGGTGGGCTTCATATTCTTGATCGTGGCCGTCATGCCGGCGGACTCGACCTGGAAGACGCCGGCGGTGTGGCCGGAACCCATGAGCTTAAAGATCTCGGGGTCGTCAAAGGGAATCTCTTCCTCTTTGATGTCGATGCCGAAGTTCTTTTTGATGTTTGCCTTGGCCTTGGAGATAACCGTCAGCGTACGCAGGCCCAGGAAGTCCATCTTGAGCAGGCCCATGTCGGCAACGGTATGGCCCTCGTACTGGGTAATCTCGACGCCGCCCTTGGTGTCGAGCTTGGTGGGCACGTGCTCGTTGACGGGGTCGCGGCAGATCAGAACGGCGCACGCGTGCACGCCCTCGCCACGGGTGAGACCCTCGATCGAGAGCGCCGTGTCGATGATGCGGCGGGCGTCGTCATCCTTTTTATAGGCCTCGGCAAAGTCGGGGTTAAACAGATCCTCTTTGCCGGGTTGTTTTTCGAGTACCTGCTTGAGCTTGACCTTGGGGTCGCTCGAGACCATCTTGGACAGGCGCTGGCCCATGTAGACCGGGTAGTCCAGAACGCGCGCGGCATCGTTGATGGCCTGCTTGGCCTTGATGGTCGAGTAGGTGATAACGTGGGTGACCTTCTCGGGGCCGTAGAGCTGGCGAACGTGCTCCACGACCTCGAGGCGCCGCTCATCGTCGAAGTCCATATCGATATCGGGCATCTCGGTACGCTGCGGGGACAGGAACCTCTCGAACATCAGGCCGTTCTCGAGCGGGTCGAACGCGGTGATGTTCATGGCGTAGGCGACGATAGCGCCGGCGGCAGAGCCACGGCCGGGGCCGACGCCGATGCCGTTGTCCTTGGCCCATTGCACGTACTCGGCGACGATCAAAAAGTAGGCGGCAAAGCCCTTGTCGCAAATGACCTTGTATTCGTACTCAAAGCGCTCTTTGATGTTGACGCCACCGATCTCGCGCGTGGCCCAGTCGTCACCATAGTGCTGGCGCAGGCCCTTCTCGCACTCGCGGCGGAACTGGCTCTCGTGCGTCTCGCCGGGATCGAGCAGTGGGAAGCGCGGCAGGATGATGGAGTCCCAGTCCAGCTCCACGTAGCACTTGTCGGCGATCTCGAGCGTGTTGTCGCAGGCCTCGGGGCAATACGGGAACATCGCCCGCATCTCCTCCTCGGTCTTCATGTAAAACTCCGAGCCGGTCATGCGCATGCGGTTGGGGTCGTCGACCTTGGCGTTCATGCCGATGCACATGATGACGTCCTGCACGGGCGCGTCCTCGCGACGCAGGTAGTGGAAGTCGTTGGTGGCGATGACCTTGACGCCCACTTGCTTGGCAATATCGATGAGCGTGCGGTCCATCTGCTCGTCGGTCAGGCCGTTGTCGGTGGTAATGCCGTGTTCCTGGATCTCGATGTAAAAGTCGCCGGGGTCGAAGGTGTCGCGGAAGGTCTCGGCCCACTTGATGGCGCCCTCCATGTCACCGCGGTCGATGTACTTGGGGATGATGCCCGCGATGCAGGCGCTCGTGCAGATCATGCCCTTGGCGTGGCGGCGCAGGTTGTCGAGCGTCACACGCGGCTTGTAGTAAAAGCCCTGCACGGCGGCCTCGGAAACCGTCTGCATCAGGTTGACGTAGCCCTCCTGATCCTTGGCCAAGAGGATCATGTGGTAGAGCTCGGGCTTGTGGTCGCGGGCGAGCGTCTCGTCCGGCGTAAAGTAGACCTCGCAGCCAAAGATGGGTTTGATGACCAGGGGCGGCTTGAGCTCGTCGATGTTGCCCTTCTCGTCCCACATGGCCATGTCTTTGACGTACTGGGCATGCTCGCGCGGGTTTGCCTCGGGATCGGGCTCCACCAGCTCGTCGCGGCGATCCTTTTCCAAGAAGGCCTTGTCGTGGCTCCAGGTTTTGTACTCGGGCGTGTTGTGGTTGACGGCGTCGCAGGCCAGTGCCAGGTCGGGCACGCCATACATGTAGCCGTGGTCGGTAATGGCCACGGCGGGCATGCCAAGCTCTACGGCACGATTGACCATATCCTGGATACGGGTTGCGCCGTCGAGCATGGAAAAGACAGTGTGGTTGTGCAGATGGACGAATGCCATGTGATGAGCTCCGATGCGGGTTCGTGTTCTGACTGAACGATTTTACCCCACGGCACGGACAGCACCCGAACGTAGCCAAACCCACACGGGTAGTCAATTTGGGACCTTCAAAAAGGGAATGAGGGCATCCCGATGCATCGAGTATTACTGGAACCCCGGCGATGCGCGGAATGATTTGTGACGAATAGTCATGTCCATCAAGAAGGCTCGACGCTTCGGATAGCTCGTCAATCGATATATCAATTCTTGGAGACCTGTATTCCAACCATTTTTAATGAAACAACGGCGGTAATTGCTATCGCGATTGCACCAATAATACCGAGCGCTATCTGAATGGGATATAACCCCAACACATGTCCAAATATGGAGAAAAACACTGCAGAAAAGAGTGCCCTTACCAGAGACGCGACGGAAAGGATCGTCGCGCGGAGATCGTCCGCTATCGCGTCTTGGATTAAGTTTTCCGAAGTGATGTACACCACTTCTGGGAGAAAACAAAGCACCATGCTAAGGCCAAACAAGCACAGCGGATTTGAAGCGAACCACGGAAGAATCATGAAAAGGCCGGCCTCGATTAGCATCGAGCCGAGCATGGTGTTTCTTTTCCCGAAACGCAATGAGAAGAAATCTGCTGCAATGTAGGCCGTCGCATTTACTGCATAGGATGCACCGAAAAAGATTCCTATTATGGAGACGGGAGCATCAAATGCGTCGAATACCAACTGATTCAAGTTGTAATAACTCCCATAGAATCCATCGAGCATGCTTGTGCCGATTAGAAGAAGCAATACCGCAAAAGCGGATTTTCCAACACGCCAGGTTTCGCGTCTGAACATCTTGGCCGCGTCAAACCTTCCCTTTTCAGAGCTTTCAGAACGGGTCGCTTCCGTCCTCTCAATGGGATACAGAAGGAAAAGCTGCAGGAGATAGAAAACGGAGACACATACGTAGAGGGCGCTCCAAGATACTTGGGCAATGAAAGATCCGAGCACAATCGCCATTCCCGTAGCGATTGATTGCGCGGCAAGCAGCCGAGCGTTGATGGTGAGGAAACGCTCTCCTTGACCGGCATTCCGGGCAATTTCATATAAAAGTGCTTGTTCGGATCCCGATTGAAGGGAGTAGGCGAGTGCCTCAACAAGGGAAAGCACGACAAGAAAGGGACCTGAGAGCAACAGCATGCCAGCCGTATGGAAGAAAAGCAGCAGCACGCCCACTTGAATCGAAAACTTCTTTCCAAAGAAATCGCCTATCAGCCCTGTTGGCAGCTCGAGGACGACCGTTGTAATGTTAAACAGGGCTTGATAAAGCGCGATTTCCGTGACAGACATTCCTTTCTCCGCAAGGAAAAGTAGAAACACTCCCCGATTTAAAACAAATCCCGCGAGAACGAAAAAGGCGGAATAGATGTGCAGTTGCGTAGCGGCATTCTTATTCATTTGGCACTTCCATCAACTACTTTTGTCGGGCCGCTCGCTACTGACTCGAAGCCTGAAGTGTTCACAGTTGATGTGAAGAGCGGTAAAACTTTTGCACAGGGTATCAATGGAATACATCCGAAGCGTTTTCGGCAGTATCATCGGCGAAGGCGGGATTAGCCTTTACGCGGCGCTCACCCTCGATATATTTGACGATTTGATCAATCGTCTGGTTGGCGTGGCTCTTGAGCTTGCGCTCATAGAAGAAGAGGCCGAGCTTGCCGCGCGTGCCAGACGTGTTGCCACCCACACCCTGAAAATCCTCGGTATAGGTGAGCTCGCAGACACCATCGCCAGCAGGTGCAGCCTCATAGCGCATAGTATTGATGCCCGCCGCATACTGAAAACGGACCTCATAGAGACACGGGTAGTCAAAGTGCTTGATTTTAACCTTGATCGCCATGCCCTTGGCCTTGCCTTTTGCGGACTGGGCGCGCTTCTCGTACTTATAGCCGTTGAGCTTGTTGCGGCTGGGACGCTTGCCCGTGGCGTTCTCGATATCCTGCATGATGGACCCCGCCAGAGCGTCAAAAAGCTCCTCCGGCGTCACCTTAAGCGTTTTGGTGAGCTGCATGATGGCTCCTTATTCGTTTGAACCGTTCGAGCCATTGTACCGCCCCAGGCTCTCCCATGCGTTGCGGTGAAATGCGGACTGCTTGGCGGCTTTTTTGGCCAAAACAGTCCGTATTCCACCGCAAGTTATTGAGGGCTAGCGGCTGTAGGTGACCACCTGAGGCTCGCACGGGTTGGCGAGGTCGACTTGCTCCACGCGGACGAACTTGACGGTCACGGCCTCAAAGCCCGCCTTGTGCAAAACATCAGCGTAGACGCGCGCCTGCAGGGCGTGCTTCTCCTGCAGCTGTTCCGGCGTCTCGTCCGGTGTGCCGCCCGTCTTGTAGTCGATGACCAGCGCGTGCGACGGATCGGCCGGGTCGGTTGCCAAGGCATCGATAGCGCCCTCGGCATATGCGCCGTAGCGGGCGATGTCCTCGTCCTCGCAGCCCAGCGAAAAGAACGGCACCTCGGCGCGAACGCACGGCCAGGCAAGCAGCTCGGCACGGACCGCCGACTTGAGCCAGCGGTCCAGGGCAACGTCGAAGCGTTCGCGCTGCTCCGGCGTTAGGCGCCACAGGCGAGCCAGGGCGTCGGCACGCTCGGCGGGCAGCTCATTGGCACCCATCTCGATCAGCCACTGGCAGGCGGCATGGAACGCCGAGCCCAGCGCCATGGGGTTGCCGGCGGGCTCAACGGCGGCCACGTCTGCATCCGTCATCTCGGAACCATCCGACTCCGCATCATCGCCAGCCTCGTCCATGGGCACATGCGCCTCGGCGGCTCGGTCCTCGGACTCGGCATGCAGCGCCGCGGCAATTGACGAGTAGCTGTACGAATCGCGCGCCAGATACGGGCAGGTGCCCATGCGCACGCCCACCGCCTGGGGATACACGAGCTCAAACGCATCGGGCTCGGGGTCGGCAGGACCGGGAACAGCGGCGTGGGCATCCGCACCGGCACCCTCCGGCTCCGCATCGCCGCGGACAAGCCTGCCCTCGACATCCAGCGAAGCGTTGACCTCAAACGTCTGCTCGCCAAACGTAAAGTCCGCCAGCGAGATGAGCTCGTAGTCGCCCGGCTTGGAGTTGTCGAACACCAAACGGTCGCTATCGAGCTGCGGCATGTCCAGGCTGTCGGTCGGCAGGATGCGGCGCAGCACGTCGTAGGTCAGATCCGTCTCGACATCGAAGGTCGGCGCCGTCACCTTGCCGCGGCTCACGCCGACATCCATCGCCAGAATGACCAGCTCGCGCGCTCGCGTCATGGCGACATAGAGCAAGCGAGCCCGCTCCTCGAGCGAAAGCTGCAGGTCGTCGTTGCGCAGGCGAGCAAATGCCTCGGCGGGAGAGCCCGTCGCACAGACGTCCTCCATTAGCTCCGGCGGCAGCCACAGCGACGTGCCCTTGCCCTTAAACGCATGCTCAAACTGCTTTTTAACGTCGTCGCCCTTCACAAAGGTTCCGTCGGCGAGCTTAACGCCGTCGAAGCGTGCCGGCAGCGCCACGACCTGCGCTCCACCCTCGACACGCCCCATCTGAGCCGCACCCGAGGACTTACGCACGCCAAAGCACTCCGCAACCGCCACGACCGGATACTCCAGGCCCTTGGAGGCATGCACCGTCATGATGCGCACCGCGCCGTCGCCCTCCTCGTTGAGGGCGCCTGGGGCCTCCTTGCCCGCCAAGAAGCGGTCGAAGGCAAGCGCAATGGAACGCGGCGAGTTACCGAACTCGGCCTCCGCCTCGGCCACGGCATCGAGCGCCTTAAGCACGTTGGCGGCAATGGCCTTGCCCTCGGGACCACGCTGTGCCAGACGCACAAACCAGCCGGAAGCGTTGACAGTATCGCGCGCGATGGCGGCGAACGAATCGCGCCCCACGCGACGAAGCGCATACCGCAGCACCTCGCGGGCGCGCGTCACGAGCGGCAAGTCTTGCAAACCCGGCACATCGGAATCGCTCATGATGCCCACGTCGATGTTGCGGCGCGAGGTCTCCCCCGTCTGGTCGTCCAGCTTGGTCGCCAGCGCCAGGAACTCCTGGGCGCCGAGCGCAAACATCGGCGAGGCGAGCAGTGGCATAAGGCCCTGCGCCGTATCGGCCGGATTGGCGAGCGCGCAGACCAGGGCACGCACCGTCTGCACCTCGGCTGCCTGGGCAAAGACCGAGCCGCCTGCGATCACGCAGTCGAGCCCCTGGTCGCGAAACGCCTGTGCGTAGACATCGGCATTGGTCATGCGCCCTAGCAGCAGCACCATACCGCCCTGGGGCTGGCCCGCTTTAACGAGCGCTTGGAATCGCTCCGCAATCGCACGAGCTTTCGCCTGCGTTCGCTCCTGGGTGCTGCCGCCGGCAACGAGCAGCGCCTGGCGGCGCGAAGCCTTTGCTTTGAGTTTGTCCTCGCGATCGTCACTCGGCTCAAGATCCAAGAACCCCTGCATCAAACCACCGGTGTCGCCGTCAAAGACGCGCGCCACATAGCGCAGCACCTCGTCGTGGCTGCGGAAGTTGCGTACAAGCTTGACGAGCTCGCCGGCGGGGGCATCGGACGTGGCGACCGTCTCGGACGCCGTCGTCGAACCCACCTTGCGCTCCTGGCGACGGAACACCTCGACCTCGGCACCACGGAAGCGGTAGATCGACTGCTGTGCATCGCCCACGGTACACAGCGCACGCTCACCCGCGCCGGTCAGGTAACGGATCAGGTCGACCTGCATCTGGTCGGTATCCTGGAACTCGTCGATCATGACCATCTTAAAGCGGCCCTCATAGGCCGCTCGAATAGCCGGATAGTCGCGCAGCGCCTCGTACGCCATACGCAGTAGGTCGTTGTTATCGAGCGCGGACTGGCCGGCCTTCAGCGCGCGATACTCAGCCTCCACGGAACGGGCCAGGCCCACCAGCGCATCGAGCGCGGGGGCACCGCAGGCCAGCACGATATTGATAAACGCATCGGCAGCCTCGGCCTTGAGTAGCTCCACCTGCTCCTTAGAAAACGCCTTGCTCGCCCGAGGCATGCTGCACGACATCATGAGTCGCGCCACATCCTCCATGGTTTTGCCGCTCGCCTCAAACGCGTCGATGGCGTCGAGTGCCACCTGTGCCTTTTCGGTCGCGGCCTTGCTCGCACCCAACGCCGCGCGATAGGCGTCGGCAAGCGCCGAGGTGTCAGCCTGGCCGCGCGCCACGCACACATCGTCCATGCCGCTCGGCAGCTGGCTCGATAGCTCCAGCAGGTCGCGCACCAGTCCTTTAATGGTGGTACCGGCGCCAAACGGCCCACCCTCGCCCGCCATGGGATACCAAGCGTAGAGGACCTTAAGCGAAGCGGCGAGCTCGGGGGCGGCATCGGGCGCCGTCGCGCGGGCCAGCACATGCTCAACAGCCTGGTCCATAAGCTCGTCGGTATCGGTAAGCACCGTGAACTCGGGATCGATGCCCAGCTCCAACGCATGTGCGCGCAGGATACGCGAGCACATGCCGTGAATGGTCGAGATCCACGCATCGTCGACGGTCAGGGCTTCCTCGTCCATGCCCTCGTCGATGAGCGCGCGGCGCACACGGTCACGGATCTCGGCCGCGGCGTCTTTGGTAAAGGTAATGGCGAGCACCTGGTCCAGATGCTCAACGAACGGACCGGATTCGGGCGAGAGCGCGTAGACGATGCGGCGCGTGAGGGTAAAGGTCTTGCCCGAGCCGGCACCTGCCGAGACAAACAGCGGGCGGTCGAGCGTTTTGACGACTTGCAGTTGTTGCGGCATCAAAGTCGAAAGATCCATGGTCTACACGTCCCTCCTTACAAACGTTCCTTCGTGGTTATACGAGCAGCGCGCATGCGCGGCCTGAGCCGACGTCGGGTCGACGGCGGCAACGTTGCCTGCCTCGAGCTCGCGCAGGCGCTCGGCGATGCCGTCCTCCACGCGATCGAGCAGGGCGTCAAAGTCCATGCTGCCGCCCTCGCCGGGAAAGCCCTTCTTAAGCCCCGGGATGCGGCCGTCACCACGCTCCTCCTCGAGCAGCTCGGCACTCGCGGCGCCTCGCAGCGCCGGTTTGCCGCCCTTGGTCGAAAAATAGAGCGCCGCGCGGGTGTCCAGATCCAGCGCCCGGCGCATAGCCTGCGCATAGATAAGCGTCTGGGTATGGGGCGGCAGCCACCGCGGATCGTCGATGGGCGCCGTGCCTGATTCCTCGTCGCGCACCGTAGGGTCGGCGAGCTTAAACTCCTCAACGCCCGTGCGATGCTTATAGTCGATTACCACGGCGCGATTCTCGGCATCCACGTCCACGCGGTCGATGCGCCCGCCAAGCGGCCAACCGGCATACTCAACTTTAAGGTCGTTAAAGGCAAACTCCAGGTAGCACGGAGCAAAAGGAGTCAGCGCCTCGGCTTCATAGGCAAGCACGCCCTCCAGCTGCGGCAAAATCTCGGCCACTTGGCGCTCCTCCACTGGAGAGAGCGGCACCAGCGGGCCCTCGGTACCGCGCTTGCCGGCGTGCTCGGCCAGGGTCTCGGCAAAGACCTCGTGCAGCAGCTCCTGAGCACGTGGCAGGTTCTCGGGCGTCACGCGCTCCATGCCCTCCTGGGGCAGACGGGCATGCAAGTGCTCCAGCACGTCATGGACAAAGTTGCCCTTCTCCATGTTGCCAAAGCCGGCGTCGATCGACTGGGGTTTGACGCGATACGAGACGAACCAGCACAGCGGGCAGGTCGAATAGGCCTCGATCTGCGAGGCAGACGTCAGGCGCAGCACCAGCGGCGCATCCTCGCCCTCGCCATCGCGACGGCGCAGGACCAGATACGGAATGGCTTCATCGCTCAGATGCTGAGGAGCTTCGCAGGTCACGCGCTCGCGCCTAAGACCTTCGCCTGCCGCGGGATCGAAGTCCCTTACGATATCGCCCTCACCCACGCACTTCGCCTTGTCGGCGCCAACGGCCTTAGCGTCGTCAGCGGCCTTGTCGGCGTCAGCGGCCTTAGCATCGTTAGCGGCCTCGGCATGCGCCCGCAACTCGGTCCACACGGCAGCCGGGTAGCACTCGCGAGCCTGGCGATCGTGCGTCACGCGGGCAAGCGCAACCGGACCGCGCGCGGCCTGCATCGCGCGGCCAAAGCGCACGCGCAACAAGGCGGCAGGCTCAAGCGTCACACCGCTGCGATCTAACTCTGCCGTCAGCGTTGCCAGCGGGCCCTCCTCATGTGAGAGCGGATAACTGTCCAGGTCGACGTCGGCAAACAGCACGGCATCGTAGCTGCCGGGGCGCAGAGCCGCCGCATCGGCAAGCGAAGCAAAGCGAACCTGGGCGCGTGGCGCACGGTCAACCTCGTAGGTCTCGTAATCGTAGGCGGCGCTACGCTTGTCCACCTTGGTTCGAATGTCATCGAGCACGGGCACGGTCGCGGCCTGCGACACGTCGAGCGCACGGGCGCCATTCATAAGGATGTCGATGACGTGGCGCAGCAGGGCCACCTCCGCCTGGCGACGGGCCTGACCGTCGAGACCGCCAAGTGCGCGATCGGGCAGTGCCTCGGCAACGGCAAGCATGGCCTTGAGCGCCGTCACGGGTTTGTCGCGCCACAGCGCCTGGAACACGTCCGAGATCACGCACGGCACGTTCTTAAACCAGTTCTCGTCGCTCGCCGCTTTACGCGCGCCCCTCACCTGGCCCTGCACGCTCTGCAGCAGGCTCTTGACGCCCGCAGTGGTCTTGCTGCGCGACAGTCGCATATTCTTGTCGAACGTGCGCGCGCTGGCGGCGTCGGCACCCGAAAGCGGGCTGTAAATCCAGTCGGTAAGCTCCGGAGCGGGCCACCACTCAGTCTTAGAAGCTGCCCCTTCGTCGGCGGCCTTCATACGCTCGATCAGGTTGGCGAGCGCCGTAAACTGCCTGCCCGCGATGGACTGGGAAAACGCCGTGAACTCAGTCGTCTCGGCCGCAATGTGACGCGCCGCCAGACGAGAGGCGAGTTCGCCGAACAGCTGGGGTGCCCGGGCAGAAACAACGAGCACGCGCACGGGGTCGGCAGAAGCGCCGTCGACCTCGGAACCCCGGCACGTTTTTACCAGATCATCAATTGCGTCCGCATAAGCATGAGCACGGGCATGGGGGCCAGCGACCTCAATAAAGGCAGGCTGAGCGGCGGTCCCGTAAGCGGCATCAGACGCGCCGACACCCTCCCCTAGCGGCGCGATCTCAAACAACACATCGCGGGCATCAAATGCCGTGGCAAGCTCCTCGCGCATCGCCGCCTGCTCGCGGGCAAGCAGCACGACGACCTCTCCCCCATTGTTCGCCACGGCAGACAGCAGCTCGAGCAGACCGTGCGCAAACGACGTGATACCGCGCACGCATACGGCGCGAGTGCACGCCGGCAGGCTATCGGCCAGGACACTGGTCATAATGTCAGCTGCCTCGCAGGGCTCAACCATATCTCGACGGTCCAAACCGCCCGCGTAGGCGCGCAAAAGCTCGAACACACGAGCCTCGGCATCGCTTTTTGGCTCAGGCTGGCAGTTGTCGCCACGGCATCGTTCGGCACCCGTCCCCGCAACGCCCGGCAACACGTCGCGGGCCATGCGCGCGAGCATGCGCACTGTGCCCTGGCTGCGCGAAAGCGGCTGCAGATCGGCATCGTCGAGACGCGTGACCATGTCCGAGAACAGCATCTGGCGCTGCAGGTTGTCGACGAAACCGCGCCCGTCGCCCAAAAGCTCCCAAAGCGAGCGAAGCCACGATGTAGACGTCTTGTAGTCGATACCCAGCGAAACGCCGGCTTCCGCCGCATCATGACGGCACAGGTCGAGCTCGGCAAACGTAGGTGCCAGCAACACGGCACGCCCGTGGCGGACAATAAGGTCGGCAAGCAGCGCCGACTCGGCATCGCTCAAATCCGTGCCGGCATTGGTGGTATAGATTCGAACAGGCATGGTCCTCCGCTCAAACTGTTCGCAATAATCAATGCATCCATCCTACCCGCCCACGCGGACACATTGCCACCACAGCTCCATCTTTTGGTACAAAGCAACCTGGCCCCAACGAACCAGCCGATTGCGGGCATATAAAAACCGCCCCCGGAGGAGCGGTTTTGCACAATTCGTTTTTGTCGCCGGCCTACTCGCCATCCTCCAACTTAATGAGGATCTTGCGGTAGCCACCGTACTCGCCGTTCAGCGCCTTTGAAACGCGGCTCACCGTGGTGGACGAAGCGCCGGTACGGGCCTGAACCTCAACATAAGGCTCGCCCTCGTCCAAATAGCGCGCAACCTGCAAACGCTGAGAAAGGTCGCAAATCTCGCGCGGCGTGCAGATATCGGTCAAAAACGCTTGGATATCCTTCTCGTCGTCCAAAAGGCTAAATGCGTGGACCAGCTGCTTGACATCAGGCTTGTCAAACATGTTCTCGATATTCATCGATCACCGCCAAACCCGCCAAAAGGCATCGAAGTTGATACTGACATCGGGCATCGTTCGCCCGTTCTATGCAATAGGGCAACGCCTGTGGCTTTTGCCCGTAGCAGTGTAGCACACCACCAAACTAAAGCGACAAGACTCTCTGCCAGCGGCGCGTTTTTCAGGACGAACGCCGTTTAGAAACCATATGCGCACGTAAGCTCCACGAATATTTGAGACAATGGGCGCCCAAACACCGCGGCGCGCCCGCGCAACCATCCAAGTCGCCGCCGCAAGCCGCTTCACGCGACGCCAGCAACCCCGGCGCAAGAAAGGATTCACGCCATGCGCTTTATGCTTAACTGGCTCTTCACCTCGATCGCCATCGCGATCGCCACGTTCCTCGTCCCCGGTATCCAACCCTTCGGCTTTGCCGAGGCTTGGGTCTGCTTTGCCTTCGTGGGACTGTTCCTCAACATCGTCGACTCGCTCGTCAAGCCGTTCCTGACGGTCATCTCGCTGCCGCTCACCATTATCACGCTTGGTATTTTTCAGCTCGTAGTCAACAGCTTTATGCTCGAGCTGGCCAGCTACCTGTCGGTCAATCTGCTGGGCGCGGGTATCTCCATTGCCGGCTTTGGATCGGCCTTTATGGGCAGCATCCTGGTATCCATCATGCGCAGCATTCTCGACAGCATCGCCGAGGGCTAGAACTGTTCAATACGAACCGTCATATCGACCCAAAACGAAGGCCGCCCATCGCAAAAAATGGGCGGCCTTCTTATTTGTCAAGTCTCAAAGGACGAGAGAATCTACCATTTCTACCCCGTCCCCAAATGCAGGTGTGGGTTAGATGACATAGTCGTAGCCATGGTTGGGAGCGACAAGTTGATCGAGCGTCACACCGTCGAGGTAGTCGTTGATGAGCTTGTCCAGGTTCTTCCACACGTCGAGCGTGGGGCACTCGTCCGAACGCGAACAGCCCTTGCAGTCGCCGTCCAGGCATGCGACCGGTGCTAGGCTGCCCTCGGTCAGACGCAAGATCTCGCCCACCGTGTACTGCTCGGGCGGGCGCGTGAGCACGTAGCCGCCGCCCTTGCCACGCATACCCGAGAGCATGTTGGCACGTACGAGCGTAGCCAAGATGTTCTCGAGATATTTCTCGGAAATCCCCTGTCGCGCCGCGATCTCTTTGAGCGGGATGCGACCGGCCGCCTGGTGCTCGGCCAGATCGACCATAACGCGCAGGGCATATCTGCCCTTAGTAGAAACCAACATATATAGTGCTGCCTTTCGGTCATTTAGTCCGTAGAAATTCTAGCCGAAAAATTGGTTTTGAAAATACCCGTTCCGGTCAAGATGGTTAATCGACTCGTAATAATCTTCTATTTCCTATTGCGTTACTAGGCTTTACTGTCTACTATGCTTGCCAACAGCAAAACGAACAACCCATAAGGTTTGTGGGTTTCGCTGCTATACACACCGTAAAACCACACGGTATCCAGTCATTTGAACACTTTGGAGGTTCACCATGAGCAATGTTTACACGTCCATCGATCAGCTTATCGGCCACACTCCGCTTCTGGAGCTCACTCACTTTGAGGCCGATGAGGACCTCAAGGCCCGCGTGCTCGTCAAGCTGGAATACTTCAACCCCGCCGGATCCGTCAAAGACCGCGTCGCCAAGAACATGATCGACGAGGCCGAGAAGGCCGGCAAGCTCGTGCGCGGCGGCGACTATACCATCATCGAGCCCACGAGCGGCAACACCGGCGTCGGCATCGCCTCGGTGGCGGCTGCCCGCGGCTACAAGGTGATCATCACCATGCCCGAGACCATGTCCGTCGAGCGCCGCAAGCTTATGCAGGCATACGGCGCACAGCTCGTGCTCACCGACGGCTCCAAGGGCATGAAGGGCGCCATCGCCAAGGCCGAGGAGCTGCAGAAGGAGACCCCCAACAGCATTATCGCCGGCCAGTTTGTGAACCCCGCCAACCCCGCCATCCACAAGGCCACGACCGGCCCCGAGATCTGGGATGACACCGACGGCGAGGTTGACATCTTCGTCGCCGGCGTTGGCACCGGCGGCACCGTGACCGGCGTGGGCGAGTTCCTCAAGGAGCAGAACCCGGAGATTCAGGTTGTCGCCGTCGAGCCCGCCACTTCCCCGGTGCTCTCTAAGGGTCAGGCCGGCCCGCACAAGATCCAGGGTATCGGCGCCGGCTTTGTGCCCGACGTCCTCGACACCCAGGTCTATGACGAGATCATCCCCGTCGAGAACGACGACGCCTTTGCCACCGGCCGCGCCGTGGGCCACAAGGAGGGCGTGCTCGTGGGCATTTCGTCCGGCGCCGCCGTGTGGGCCGCACTGCAGCTGGCCAAGCGCCCCGAGAACGAGGGTAAGACCATCGTGGCGCTGCTCGCCGACACCGGCGAGCGCTACCTGTCCACGGCACTGTTCCAGGACTAAGTGCCTGTCGCCAATAGGTTGAGCCCACGGACGAGCCGGTCTCCTCTCTCCCGGCAGCCTGAGCCCATCCAATCAGGGTGTCCCACGAGACGTCCGAACTTGCTACAATGTCTGCGGCGCGGAACCAGCCTCCCGCGCCGCTTTTCTTTTTTGGCCACATGCCACCAAGGAGAACCTCCCCATGCACAACAAGCGCGTGCTCGTCGCCATGAGCGGCGGCGTCGATTCCAGCGTGACCGCGTACCTGCTCAAAAGCCAGGGCTACGAATGCGTCGGCGCCACCATGCGCCTCACCTGCCCCGCGCCCGATCCCGTCACGGGCATGAGTAAGGTCGACCGCGACATCGCCGATGCAAAGGCTGTCGCCGAGCGCCTGGGGATGCCCCACCATGTGCTCGACCTGCAGCAGACCTTCGACCGCAACGTTATCGAGCGCTTCGCGACTGCCTACCAGGAAGGGTTGACGCCCAATCCGTGCATCATCTGCAACCGCCATGTTAAGTTTGCCGCGCTGCTCGATGCGGCACTCGACATGGGCTGCGACTACATCGCCACAGGTCACTACGCCAAAACGAGCCAGGCGTCCGACGGCACCTGGCGGCTGCATCGCGGCGAAGACCCCAAAAAGGACCAAAGCTACTTTTTGTATTCGCTTACGCAGGAGCGCCTGGCACGCACGATTTTTCCGCTGGCAAGCTTGGACAAAGAGCGCGACGTACGCCGCATTGCCGCCGAACAGGGCTTTGCCAACGCCAAGAAGGCCGAAAGCGAGGATATCTGCTTTATTCCAGACGGCGACTACGCGGGCTATATCGAGCGCCGCTGCGGACATCCCGCTGCACCGGGCGACATCGTATGGCGCGACGGCAGCGTGGTAGGGAGCCACAACGGCGCGCTGCGCTATACCATCGGCCAGCGCAAGGGCTTGGGCGTCGCGATGGCGCATCCCGTGTATGTGACGGGCGTCGACGCCGGCAGCAACATTGTGCATCTGGGCGAAGCCGAGGACCTGGCGGCCACAGCGCTCACGGCCAACGACTGGATCTGGAGCGCCCCTGCCGACCGCATGGAGGCAGAGCTCACGTCCGGCGGCATTCACGTGGGCGCCAAGTACCGCTACCGTCAGAAAGACCAGGCAGCAACCCTTACGCGCGGCGAAGACGGGCAAATGCTGCTAACTTTTGACGAGCCGCAGCGCGCCATCGCCCCCGGCCAGGCTGTCGTCGTCTACCGCGGCGACGTCGTCCTCGGCGGCGGCACCGTGACTGCCGCCATCAAGTAGTCCCATCCCCTTCATAAGTTGCGGTGAAATAGGGACTGTTTAAGCGTTTCAGGCCGCTAAACAGTCCCTATTTCACCGCAACTTAGAGAGGACGGCCTCGGTCGGTACTGCTGTGCCAGCCGAGGCCGCCGCATCGTTAGCGCTGAACGTAGGCGCGAACCAGCTCGTAGGTATTGCGCACGCCGTCGATGTGGCTGCGCTCGTAGTTGTGGCTCGCGTACACGCCGGGGCCGATCAAGCCATGGCGAATGTCATAACCGGCCGAAAGCGTGGCCTCAACGTCGGAACCGTAATGCGGGTACACATCGATGGCGTAATCGAGCTCCAGCTCGCGCGCGATATTGGACAGCGTAGTCACCAGGTCGTAGTTGTACGGACCGCCCGAATCCTTGGCGCAGATCGAAACCATGCGCTCGGTGCAGCCTAGGTCGTCGCCCACGCAACCCATGTCCACGCTGATCATCTCGCGCGTGTCGGCCGGCACAAAGGCACCACCGTGGCCGACCTCCTCGTACACGGTAAAGAGCAGTGACACCTTGCGCGAGAGCGTCACCTCGCCGTCAGCAACGGCGCGGGCTAGACCCAGCAGAATCGACGCCGATAGTTTGTCATCCAGGAAGCGGCTCTTAATGTAGCCGCTCTCCGTCACCGTGGTACGCGGATCCATAGCGATGATGTCGCCCGTCTGAATACCCAGCTCGAGCACATCGTCCTTGCTGTCAACGTTCTCGTCGAGCAGGATCTCCATGTTCTTCTCGATGGCCTTGACCGGCTCATCGGCCACATGCGCCGAAGGCTCGGTATTGAGGACCACGCCCGTGTAGACATTGCCGTCGCGTGTGTAAACGGTGCAGTTCTCGCCATCGGCCGTAGACCACTGGTGCCCACCAAGCGTCGTGGGGCGCAGGCGACCATTGTCCTTAACGGAACGCACCATGGCGCCCAGGGTATCGACATGGCTCGCCAGTACGAGCGGCTCACCCTCGCCACCAAGCTCAACGAGCACGTTACCCTTATTAGAACGCTCAGGCCCAAACCCCATATCGCGCAGGGTCTCCATCAGATAATCAGTAGCCGCACGGGTATAGCCGGTAGGCGAAGCAATAGAAGTCAGCGTCTTAAGCTGTCCTGCGATATAGGAGAGCGTCTCCCCTAGAGAAGCATCAATATTAGAAGTCATATGCATCCTTCCAAGTAAAACTAAGACCGAGTCCCGATTTTAACCGTTCTGCACGTGCAATGCCCCAGGAGCCGAGCCGCCTCCAGACGTCCCCGCACCGGTTTTGTGCACGTGCACGGTTTACAATCCCAATCTTGCATAAATCCTATCGGTATTTGCATAGAAATGAGACATCTTTTTGCTTCGTCTCAGGGTGCCCCACCTTGGACCGTGCAAAAAACGGAGTATTCAGCACCTTGGGCCCCAACGGCCCCATCACGAACGACAAAATGACGCGGTTACAACAGTGTTGCAGGTTGTTGCAAAGCAGAAACTCAGTAACAACCCCCTCCACTCATCGATAGCCCACCCACAATGGCTGTCGATGGGCGCCTGCGGGCCACTCGGCCCATTCACAACGTTATGCATTTTTAAGAGCTTGCTGAATACTCCCAAAAATGCACGCTGGAAAGTGCACCACCTATCCGTAGCGGGCAGTACGCCTTGGTTTTGCCCTTCTCAGGACATTGACGCAGCACAAAAAGCCCCG
>UQUG01000022.1 GCA_900544205.1 uncultured Collinsella sp. | reverse complement strand
GCCCGTGGGTTATACCCTAAGAGCAAACCACCCTTTTTAAGGGTGGTTCTGATTGACGTGTCGGTTATGCCTTACAGCTCGTAGAGCGTGGTGAACTTGTCCTGCAGGTAGCTGCAGTAGTAGCGGGCATCGAACGCCATGCCGCACGCGCCCTTGATGAGCTCCGGCGCGTCCTTGGCGCGGCCCCACTGCCAAATGTGCTCGCCCAGCCAGGCGCGGACGGGTGTCAGGTCGCCGCTCGCACAGGCGCCGTTGAGGTCGACACCGTCGCGGCACATGGCCGGCACAAACATGGCGTCGTAGGCGCTGCCCAGCGCATAGGTGGGGAAGTAGCCAAACGAGCCGCCGCTCCAGTGCGTATCCTGTAGGCAGCCGTGCGTGTCGTCGGGAACGGGAATGCCCAGGTACTCATCCATGAAGCGGTTCCAAAGCGCGGGGATATCCTTGGCTGTGGCCTCGCCGGCAAACAGCATGCGCTCGATCTCGTAGCGCACCATAACGTGCAGCGGATAGGTGAGCTCGTCGGCCTCGGTGCGGATCAGCGAAGGCTGCGCGATGTTCACGGCGTGGTAGAGCGTGTCCTCGTCGACGTCGCCGTAGACCTCGGGTGCGTGGCGGCGCAGCACCTCGAGCAGCGGTCCCATAAAGGCGCGGCTGCGACCCACGGTGTTCTCGAAAAAGCGGCTCTGGCTCTCGTGGATGCCCATGGAGGTGCCGCCCTCAAGACAGGTGCGCGCATAGGCGGGATTGACGCCCAGCTCGTACATGGCGTGTCCCGCTTCGTGGATGATGCTGTAGACGTTGGAGATGCAATCGTCCTCGTAGATGTGTGTCGCGATGCGCGCGTCACCCACGGCAAAGCCCTCGCTAAACGGGTGCTCGGTAAAGGCAAGCGTGGTGTCGTTCAGGTTCAGGCCGACGAGCTTCATAAGGTCGAAGCTCATGGCGCGCTGGGCGGCCTCGGGCACGCGGGCGTGCAAAAAGTCGGCAGCGGGCTGCTGGCCGCGCTCGCCGATAGCGTGCACGAGCGGCACGACCGTCGCCTTGACCTCATCGCAAAACGCATCGAAGCTCTCGGCAGAAAGGCCGCGCTCGTACTGGTCGAGCCAAACGTCGTATGGGTCGCGCTTGGGGTCCATGAGTTCGGCCTGATGCTTAAGTTGGGCGACGATTTTATCCACATAGGGCTCAAAACTCGCCCAGTCGTTGGCCGTCTTGGCCTTGTGCCACACGGCATCGGCCTCGCAGGTGAGCCTGGTCCAGGCCTCGGCCTCCTCGGTAGGAATAACGCTTGCCTCGCGCTGGTCGCGGCCGAGCACGCGGATCTCGTCAAGCAGCTGCGGGTCGTCGATCTTGCCGCCGGCGACGGTCTCGCGTGCCAGCGAGTGCACGAGTTCGACAGACTTCTCGCTGGTCAGTAGCTTGTGATGCTCGCCGGCAAGCGTGCCCATGGCGTCAGCACGGGCGGCAGCACCGTTGGCAGGAGCAATCGTCGCTCCATCGAACTCGGCAATCTTGAGCAGGTACTCGCGAGTCCACAGCTTGCCCTCGAGTTTGCGGAACTTTTTGACGGCCTTGTCGACTTTAGCGGCCTTGACGCCCTTGGCAGCCTTTGCCACGGCGGCCTTGGCCTTCTTATCGAGCTTCTTTCCCATGCCGTATCCTTAATCTCGCAGGCCGAGCGCCGCAGGCGGGTGCACGGCCAGTTTGCACAGCTACCTGCCTTGTACCCAGCGCGAACAAAACTGAACGCGGCGATATGCTCGCAGAATGTGTTATCCTATAGCCCAATGCGTTGACGGAGAGGGTTTTGCCCGCCGCGTCGCCGGCAAGAGAGGGAAGGTCATGGGCTGCAAGCCTTCCTACGGTGGCAAGGGCCAAGCGTTCACTCCCGAGCAGCGACCTCAACGGGCGCGCGGCCGGTGGCAGCGAAGCCCCAGTAGGGAAGCCGTGAGCCTCGCGACAAGGGGCGCAGAGTGGGCACGGCGGGCCAGACATCCGCCGGGTCAAACAAGGTGGTACCGCGGAATTCAACCGTCCTTGGGCAATGTACATGCCCGAGGACGGTTTTTTGTTACCGAACCGGGCCGCACATCCGCAGCTATCGGGTGCTAGCTGCCCCGGCAAGCGAGATGCGCGAGAGACGAAAGGGAAGACATGAGTCTGATTGATGATCTGGTCAAACTCGAGGAAGAGGCCAAGGAGCTCGTCGCAGGCGCCGACGACGCTGCCAAGCTCGAGGCCGCGCGCGTTGAGCTGCTCGGTCGCAAGGGCCGTATCACCGGCCTGATGCGCATGATGGGCAAGCTCGCCCCCGAGGATCGTCCCATGATGGGCAAGCGCGCCAACGAGATGCGCCAGCTGATCGAGGGCATGCTCGACGAGCGCACCACCGAGATGAAGGCCGCCGCCCTCAAGCACGCACTCGAGCACGAGGCCGTCGACATCACGCTGCCGGGCATCCGTCCGCAGATCGGTCACCAGCACCTGATCAAGCAGATCATCGAGGAGGCCGAGGACATCTTCTGCGGCATCGGCTACACCGTCGAGTCCGGTCCCATGGTCGACACCTCCTACTACAACTTCACCGCGCTCAACGCCCCCATGGATCACCCGAGCCGCTCGGCCCGCGATACCTTCTACGTGGTCGACAACAACCCCGGCAGCGTCGCGCACCCCGAGGCTCACGCCCACGGCGAGTCCGACGTACTGCTGCGCACCCAGACTTCGGGCGTGCAGATCCACACCATGGAGTCGCAGAAGCCGCCCATCTACATGATCTGCCCGGGCACCGTCTATCGTCCCGACACGGCCGACGCCTGCCACCTGCCGCAGTTCAACCAGATCGAGGGCCTGGTCGTCGACGAGGGCATCACCTTTGGCGACCTCAAGGGCACGCTCGACTACTTTGTTAAGTGCATGTTTGGCGAGGATCGCAAGACGCGTTACCGCCCGCACTTCTTCCCCTTCACCGAGCCTTCCTGCGAGGTGGACGTGAGCTGCCACGTGTGCGGCGGCAAGGGCTGCAACTTCTGCAAGCACAGCGGCTGGATCGAGATCCTGGGCTGCGGCATGGTCGACCCCAACGTCCTTATCAACTGCGGCATCGACCCCGAGAAGTACACCGGCTTCGCCTTCGGTATTGGCGCCGAGCGCGTCGCGGCCCTACGCTACGACCTGCCCGACCTGCGCACGTTGATGACTGGTGACATGAGGTTCTTGAACCAGTTCTAGAACGCTTTCTTCTTAGTTGCAGTTTCCGGCTCAAAGCCGCATTTATGAAAGGAGACCAGTTATATGCGCGTTTCTTACGACTGGCTCAAGACCATGATCGATATTCCGGAGGATCCCAAGACCCTTTCGGACGAATATATCCGTACCGGCACCGAGGTCGAGGCAATCGACACCGTGGGCGAGTCCTTCGACCACGTGGTGACTGCCAAGGTGCTCACCAAGACCCCGCACCCCGATAGCGACCACATGTATGTGTGCTCGGTCGACGTGGGCGACAAGAATCTCGACGCCGAAGGCAACCCCGCCCCGCTGCAGATCGTCTGCGGCGCGCAGAATTTCGAGGCCGGCGACCACATCGTCACGGCCATGATTGGCGCTGTCCTGCCCGGCGACGTCAAGATCAAGAAGAGCAAGCTTCGCGGCGTCGTGTCCATGGGCATGAACTGCTCTGCGCGCGAGCTCGGCCTGGGCGGCGACCACTCCGGCATCATGATCCTGCCCGAGGATACGCCCTGCGGCATGCCGTTTGCCGAGTACGTGGGCTCGAGCGACACCGTGCTCGACTGCGAGATCACGCCCAACCGCCCCGATTGCCTGTCCATGATCGGCATGGCCCGCGAGACCGGCGCAATTTTCGACCGCGATTTCCACGTTGAGCTGCCCGCCATCAAGGCCGAGACCGGCCGAGCGACCGACGACGAGCTTTCGGTCGAGATTGCCGACGAGGGCCTGTGCGACCGCTACGTTGCCCGCATCGTGCGCAACGTCGAGGTCGGCCCGTCGCCAGACTGGATGGTCAAGCGCCTCAACGCCCTGGGCGTGCGCCCGCACAACAACATCGTCGACATCACCAACTACGTGATGATGCTCACCGGTCAGCCGCTGCACGCCTTTGACCTGGACACCTTTGCCGAGCGCGAGGGCAGGCGTCGCGTGGTGGTTCGCGCCGCCCAGCAGGATGAGAAGTTCACGACGCTCGACGGCGAGGAGCGCGTGCTCGACGCCGGCATGGGCCTCATCACCGACGGCGAGCGCCCCGTGGCGCTGGCCGGCGTTATGGGCGGTATGGATTCCGAGATCGAGGACGATACCGTCGACGTGATGGTCGAGAGCGCCTGCTTCAACGCCGGCCGCACCTCGCACACCAGCCGCGACCTGTCGCTGATCTCCGACGCCTCCATTCGCTTTGAGCGCCAGGTCGACGAGACCGGCTGCGTGGATGTCGCCAACATTACCTGCGCGCTCATCGAGCAGATCGCCGGCGGCGAGGTCGCTCCCGGCTATGTCGACGTTTTCCCCGCGCCCAAGACCATCGACAGCATTAAGCTGCGTCTGGCCCGCGTGCATGCCATCTGCGGTGCCGACATCGAGCCCGACTTTATCGAGCGTTCGCTCACCCGTCTGGGCTGCACCGTCGAGCGCGACGGTGAGGACTTCATGGTCACTCCGCCGAGCTTCCGTCCCGACCTGCCGCGCGAGATCGACCTGATCGAGGAGGTCCTGCGCCTGTGGGGCATGGGCCGCGTGACGGCGACCATTCCGGCTGCCAAGAACCACATCGGCGGCCTGACCCGCGAGCAGAAGCTCACCCGTAAGGTCGGCGAGATCCTGCGCGCCTGCGGTCTCAACGAGACCACGACCTTTGGCTTTGCCGCCCCGGGCGACCTGGAGAAGATCGGTATGTCCACCGAAGGCCGCGGCTGTCCCGTGGTGCTCATGAACCCGCTGGTAGCCGAGCAGACCGAGATGCGTCGTTCGCTGCTGCCGGGCCTGCTGCAGTCCGTTGCCTATAACGAGGCCCACGGCACGCCCAACGTGCACCTGTACGAGGTCGGCAGCCTGTTCCATGGCCGCGAGAACGCCAGCCTGCCCAAGGAGACTAAGTCCGTGGCGGGCGTGCTCTCGGGCCAGTGGAGCGAGCAGTCTTGGACCATGAAGTACCGCAAGCTGCGCTTCTTCTTTGGCAAGGGCATTGTCGAGGAGCTGCTCGCCCAGCTGCGCATCGAGAAGGTTCGCTTCCGTCCCGTCGAGGGCGAGGGCTACGCTTTCTTGCAGCCGGGTCGTGCGGCCGAGGTTCTGTCCGGCGGCACCGTGCTGGGCTGGGTCGGCGAGATCCACCCCGAGGCGCGCGAAGCCATGGGCATCGACGAGGTCGTCGTTGCCTTCGAGCTCGATCTGGACAAGCTGATCAAGGGCGCCCGCAACCAGGAGAACTACCGCGAGTTCTCGCAGTATCCTGCCGTTGAGCACGACCTTGCTATCGTGGTCGACAACGCTGTGACCTGCGAGGATCTTGAGCGCCGCATTACCAGCGCCGGCGGCAAGCTGCTCGAGGGCGTGCGCCTGTTCGATGTCTACCGCGATCCCATCCGCATCGGAGCGGGCAAGAAGTCCATGGCCTTTGCACTTACGTATCGCTCTGACGACCACACGCTCACCAGCGAAGAGGTCGAGAAGGCGCATCAGAAGATCGTCACCAAGGTGTGCAAGGGCGTAAACGGCGAGGTCCGCGGATAGGGCTTGCGCTGGGAGCGTAGGGCCTGATGGCGGTTGCTGTGGCCTTTGCGTGACCGCGGTGTTCGGTATGAGGCACCGTTGAGCCTTCATATATGACACGCGCATTACATAACGGCGTGCTGCTTTGTCGGCAGTGCGCCGTTTTGCTATGATAGCCCGCGGCGTGTTACGAATCTGACAATGCGTAACACTGACAAGGTGATTTAAGCGGCGTTGCAATTCTGTGCGCCGATAACCGGGAGGCGTACATGCACATTCCAGATAATTATCTGTCTCCGCAGACCGATGCCGTCATGGCAGTGGCGATGGTGCCCGTGTGGGTTCATTGCATCAAGAAGGTGCGCGCCACGCTCGACCGCGAGCACATGGCTTTCCTGGGCATCTGCGCCGCTTTTTCCTTCTTGCTCATGATGTTTAACGTTCCGCTGCCCGGCGGCACCACAGGCCACGCCGTCGGCGGCGCACTCATCGCGCTGCTGCTGGGTCCCGAGGCCGCGGCTATCGCTGTCTCGGTCGCGCTGGCGCTGCAGGCGCTGCTGTTTGGCGACGGTGGCATCCTGTCCTTTGGCGCCAACTGCTTTAACATGGCCTTCGTGCTGCCGTTTGCCGCGGCCATCGTGTTCCGTGCGCTCAACAGCCGTCTGCACGACAAGAGCTGGGGCACCTCGGTTTCTGCCATCGTGAGCGGCTGGGTCGGCCTGTGCCTGGCGGCCCTGTGCGCGGCAATCGAGTTTGGTATTCAGCCGATGCTCTTCATGAATGCTTCGGGCGCTCCGCTGTACTGCCCCTTCCCGCTGTCCGTGGCTATTCCTGCCATGTTGATCCCGCATATGCTGGTCGCCGGCGTGGTTGAGGGCGTGGCGACGGCCGCCATCTACGGTTTCATTAAGAAGACGGCGCCGGGCGTTATCGTCGGTCCCGAGGCCGTCGATGGCCAGCTTGCTGCCGAGGGCGCTGCTGCCAAGAAGGCCTCGCTGGTTCCTACGCTCATCCTGGTCGCTGTGCTCGTGGCTGCAACGCCGCTGGGCTTGCTTGCCACCGGTGACGCCTGGGGCGAGTGGGACGCTGAGGGCGCCGCGACCGCCGTTCAGGAGGCTGGCGACGACAGCCTGCAGGCTTCAGCCGGCCTCGATACCCCGACCTTTGCCGATGCGCTGCCCACGGGCGATTATCTGCAGGCCTATTCCGAGGAACAAGGTCTTGGCTTTGCCGGCCAGGCTGCGATGTATATTCTTTCGGGTGTGATTGGCGTGGCGGTGCTCACCATCGTATTCCGCCTGGTCTCGCTGACGGTCAAGGAAAGCGGTGCTCATGGCAAGAGCCGAGCTGCCTAGCTGGCTTGCGGTCGAGCAGCGTTACGAGCCCGCGGGGGCTCGGCATCGTGTGATGCAAAAGAATGTCCTGCACCTGGCGAGCCTGCTTGAGCGGGTTCGCCTGGGTGGAGGTGCGCACGAGGGCGGGTCGATGGTCGACCGCGCCCTTTCTTGCGTTTCGGCTCCGGTGCGCCTGGTGGGGATGTTCGTTTGCGTCCTGTGCGTGTGTCTGACGCAGAGCCCTCTGTACCTCATGTTGATGGCGGCTATCGCGCTGGTGCTCGTTGCCGTGCGCCCCGTACGCGGGCTGCGGGGAACCTTTGTGCCGGCGCTTGGCGCCGCGGGGCTCGCGGTGGTTCTAGCGCTGCCTGCCCTGCTGCTGGGCGCGTCTGCCACGGGCGCCATGCTCAAGATTGCACTCAAGACCTTCATTAATGTGTCGCTGGTGCTGGGTGTTTCATGGACGCTTACCTGGAGCCGCATGTCAGCGGCGCTCAAAATGCTGCACCTGCCCGACGAGGTCATCTTTACGTTTGATATGGCGCTCAAGCACATCGAGGTGCTGGGTCGCACGGCGCACAATCTGTGCGAATCGGTCATGCTGCGCAGCGTTGGCCGTGCGCCTGAGGGATTTTCGCGTACGGATTCGATCGCGGGTATCATGGGCATGACCTTTATCAAGGCGATGGAATGCAGCCGCGCGATGGACGAGGCTATGCTTTGCCGCGGCTTTGCCGGCGCGTATCCGGCGCCCGCACGCGCCGGGTTTGGCTGGCGCGATACGGTTTACGCGGCCGGCGTGGCGCTGCTGGCAGTGTTGTGCGCGGTGCTGTAACGCGGGCGGTCGAACCGTCGATATGAATAGGGAAGGGCGACGTTTTGGCAAACGATACGAATGACGCGATGGGCGCGAGCGGTGCTGCTGGCGCCGAGACCACGCCGCTCATCGAGCTGCGCGACGTGGTGTTTTCCTATGCGGGCCATACGGTTGTCGATGGTGTGTCACTGCAGGTCGATCGTGGTGAACTCGTTGCCCTGCTCGGTCCCAACGGCTGCGGCAAGACCACGATCATGCGGCTCATCAATGGTCTTGAACTCGCGGACGCAGGGGCATACCTGTTTGACGGGCACGTGATCGATGCGGCGTTTCTAAAGGATTCCGCGGCTGCTCAGCGTTTTCATCAGCGCGTGGGCTTTGTGTTCCAGAATGCCGATGCCCAGCTCTTTTGCGCTACGGTGGGCGAGGAAGTTGCTTTTGGTCCCGCGCAGATGGGACTGCCGGCAGACGAGCTCGAGCGCCGCGTGCGCGATGCCATGGGGCTGTTCCAGGTTGCCGACCTTGCCGACGCCTCTCCCTATCAGCTCTCGGGCGGGCAAAAGAAGCGCGTTGCGCTGGCTGCGGTGGTGTCGATGAACCCGGATATCTTGGTCCTCGACGAGCCTACCAATGGGCTCGACGAAGACTCATGCGACATCGTGGTCAATTTCTTGCTGGCCTACGTTGCGGCGGGTAAGACGGTCTTGATGAGCACGCATCACCAGGATTTGGTGCGACGCCTGGGCGCCCGCGCAATCTATATCGATCGATATCACCATGTGGTCGAGGCGCCTTCGCCGTCGTGTGGAACCGAAAGCGGTGCTACGGACTAGTTGCTGCGTAGAGCGTGCGTAGCCGCCCGCGCGGCTTTGCCGTGATGGTATAGTTATCCAGGTTTTTATGGGGGTGGCTATGCCAAGCTGGAACATTCATATCGCTCAGACGGAGCGTTTGCTGGAGCGCACCGGTGCGCTTGCCAATAGCGTGCGCGACCGCAATGCCTTTTTGTTTGGCTGCGTGGTTCCGGATATCTTCGTGGGCTATATGGTCCCTGGCATCGCCGATCCCATCCCGTACCGCATTACGCACTTTGCCAAGCCTGAGCCCATCCCTAAGCCTCGTGAACATGAGTTCTGGGATACCTATGTGGCACCGTTGCTTAAATGTTCGCCCAACGGTGCGCCAGCCGCGGCAACCTCGATTATCGAGGAACGCGAGCGACTGAACCGCGTGCACTATCCCCAGCGCTACAAGGATGCCGAGCCGGTTGCCGGTCCCGGCGCCTGTGAGTTCTCGCTTGCGTCCGAAGATGTGGCGCAGTCGTTGCTCGATTTAACGCTGGGCGTCTGGTCGCATCTGGTGGCCGATACCGTATGGAATACGCGCGTGAACCAGTACCTGGAGGCGCACGGCGGCAAGCCGTGTGAGGAGTTCCGCATTAAAAAGCAAGGCGACTTTGACTGGTTTGGCAAGACGCTGGGCATTGTTTCCATCCCGCGTGCGACCGATCGCCTGTATACCGCTGCGACGCGTTTTGGGCAGTATCCCATCCATAAGGAGTATGTGCTCAAGACCATCGGCGTCATGCACGAGATCGTGCGCGAAAACCCCGGCGAGCCCGATCATCCGCCATATCGCTTGCTAACCGAGGAGTTCTTCGACGCAACGTTTACCGAGGTCATCGAGCTGACCGAGGCGGGATTTGCGGCTCGCGTTGCCACTTCTGGCGTTCCCGCAGTCCCTCTGATCGCTAGCTGCTAGCCGGCCGGCTTAACGGAGAACAGTTCATCCCAATTGACCAACAGCTCCTGTCGCAGGGCATCTTCGGTGGTGCGTTCCTGATCGGTCTTTGGGATGTAGGGGAGCCCAGCCTTTTTATGGATGAGTTCAGCGATGTTGTTAAAGCTCTTCGTGCCCTTGATTTGCTCATAGGTTATCTGGATAACGTCATAGCCCATGCTTGTGAGGGCGGTGGTGCGCTCGGCATCGGAGAGGCTTGCGGCTTCGCTGTCATGAGCGGAGCGGCCTTGGCATTCCAGAATGACGCCCATGCTGTCGGCGGCACTTTCGATGAGGATATCGGCGTAGCAGCAGGTTTTGTCATACAGTGAGCGCGCGACGTCGCTGAGTGGGATGCGCACGTTGTTTGCGATGTTGATGCCCATGCCGCCCTCGTCGCGGGGGAGCGAGACAAGCATGGAGGTCTGTACTTCGAAGGGCGAGGCGGTCTGCCCCGTCATGTGCTCGGCTGCCCAGCGCAGTTGTTTAACGCCGCGCAGGCCTGCGGCTTGCTTGGCGAACGTGGCGATATCCGTTGCGCTGAGGAGCGGTGGGCGCTTCCACAGGTTGGTGTCATTGCCCTTGGTGTCGTTAACTCGCTCCCAGCTGCAGTTGGGTGGAATGAGCTTAAGCGAAATGGCTTCATCGAGTTGTTGGTGCGTTCGCTCGCAGGGCTTAAACACTGCAAAGGAGCCGCACATCTCGTAGCAAGCCATGAGTAGCTGGTTGCGTGAGACCTGCGTGGCAAGGCTGAGCAGTGTGAACTCCGGGGACGTGACATCAAATCCATGCTCAGTCTGCCTAAACGACCCGGGAGGTGGTTCTTGGGTCAGCAGACGGCTATGAAATAGCATTCCGTTCGCGCGCTGTTTTCTTTCGCCCACGAATCTCCAAACTGGTGTGCCGAGCAAGTCTTTAAATACTGGTTGTTTTGAGTAATGCACCAAGCGATGGTCATGGTCGGGCGGCAGGATTGCCGGATAGAGTCCTAGTATCTGGGGCGGGATGCGATAGTACTGAAAAGCTGTGGGTCCGCAAGCGAGAAATGACATGGCAATCCGATCGTTCGAGCGTTGTTTGGGCTAGAAAGGCTATCGGTTTCGGAAGTGCGGGGAAAAAGACAAACAGGCAAAGCACAAGCGGTATTTGAGCCAACTTTATCAGGGGTTTTGTTGAAATAAAAGGGCTTGTGCTCGGGGGTAAGCAATTTTTCCCCGCACTTCCGAAAACCAGGTCGATCTGACTCTTGCTAAAACGATTTAGCAGCGTCGGTTAAGGTGTGGGTTTGCCACCGGGCGAACACTTTTAGCGCTTGGGACTTTATTTTTGGGCCTCGAAGGGTGGATTTCGCGCTTTTGGTAAAGAAATGAGTGCGTGTTTTGCCGTGCGCCGGCATTGGCACAGAAAAAGGGCCCGGAAGGCAATGCCTTCCGGGCCCTTTGCAGTGCAAATCTGCTTGCAAGTGCGATTTAGCGCACCTGAGCGACGTAAGCGACGTTGGTCGAGGAGACCTTGTCCTCGAGCTGGACGCTCATACGGGGATCGCCGGCGGTAGCGACGGTCAAATCGCCAGTCTTGACGTAGCCGAGCTCCTTAGCGGTCTCGATCGCCTTGACGATCGTGCCGTTGACGGTGCCCTGGGTAATCTCGGCCTGGTGCGGGATAACGCCCCAGTACATGATCATCTGCTGGACGGCCCACTCGTGGCGGGAGAACGCGCAGATCGGCATGTTGGGACGGAAGTGCGAGATCAGGCGAGCGGTACGACCGGTGGTCGTCGGCACGGTGATGCACTTGGCGCCAACGGTGGTGGCCATGTTCACAGCGGACATACCCACAACGTTGTTGACAACGCGGGTGCCGTGAGCATCGGCCGGAACCTCGAGCGGAGCGTGAGCCGGGAGGTACTTCTCGGTCTCGAGAGCAATGCTGGCCTGCATCTTAACGGCCTCGACCGGGTACTTACCGGCAGCGGACTCGCCAGAGAGCATAACGGCGTCGGTGCCGTCGTAGATGGCGTTAGCAACGTCGGCAACCTCGGCGCGCGTCGGGCGCGGGTTCTGCTGCATGGAGTCGAGCATCTGCGTAGCGGTGATAACGGGCTTGTAGGCCGCGTTGCACTTGGCGATGATCTCCTTCTGGATGTGCGGAACGAGCTCGGGCTTGATCTCGATGCCCAGGTCGCCACGGGCGACCATGATGCCGTCGGAAGCCTCGAGGATCTCGTCGAAGTTCTCGACGCCCAGGGCGCACTCGATCTTCGGGAAGATCGTCACGTGCTCGCCGCCGTTCTCGCGGCAAAGCTCGCGGATGCCGCGGACGGACTCGCCGTCACGGATGAAGGAAGCGGCGATGTAGTCGATGTTCTCGGTCAGGCCAAAGAGGATGTCCTGACGATCGCGCTCGGTGATGGCGGGCAGCGAGATGTTGACGTTGGGCATGTTGACGCCCTTGCGCTCGCCGATCAGGCCGTCATTCTTGACGACGCAGGTCATGTCCTGGCCGCTGACGGACTCGACCTCAAGGGCAACCAGGCCGTCATCGATCAGGATGAGGGAGCCCTTCTCGACCTCGGAGGGCAGAGCCAGGTAGTCGAGGGAGATGTGCTCAGCGGTGCCGTGGAAATCCTCGGTCGTGGGCTGAGCAGTAACGACGATCTTGTCGCCGGTCTTGACGGCAACCTTCTTGCCATCGACCAGAAGGCCGGTGCGGACCTCGGGGCCCTTGGTGTCGAGCAGGATGCCGACGGGCAGACCGAGCTCCTTGGAAATACGACGGACGCGCTCGATGCGACCGTGGTGCTCGTCGTAGGATCCGTGCGAGAAGTTAAAACGGGCGACGTTCATGCCCGCCTTGATCATCTCGCGGATGGTCTCGTCGCTATCGCAGGCGGGACCCATGGTGCATACAATCTTGGTGCGCTTGTACATTCAGACCTCCATCTGACATCGTCTTGCGCTGATAGATAAACCATAAGAAATAAAACTGAGATGATTATAACGAAATGGCGACCGAATACCCCAAAAAATCGACCGTATGCCGAATTAGAAGTTCATTTTTTGCGGAAAAACGGTATATGCAAAAATTTTACCAACCGTTCTGACCGCTGCTATCTGGGCGATATTTCAGTTTGACGATGTGCCGAAGAAAAAACGTTTTATCAATATTGAGCATCACACGGTCTGCATCGTTGCACTCGAGCCGTGTTTCCAATTGGAATGTTTTGGCTAGACGCGCTGCTTTGGGGTACCATAGCTCCACTATCAACTGCCGCTCAGCACGGCAGCCTTGATGAGCCCTTGCCCTTCTCCTGGGAATTATGATCGGGCATCAATCTGCTGAGTGGCCCGAATCCCAGGAGGGGACTCTATATGCAAAAGGAATACCTGTCCGCCGCGGCGGAGGTGCTCAGCGACCAGGGCGTCGATGAGAACCTCGGCCTGAGCAACGACGAGGCGTCGTCGCGCCTCGCCAAGACAGGCCCTAACAAGCTCGAGGAAGCCGAGAAAACGCCGCTGTGGAAGCGTTTCTTTGAGCAGATGGCCGACCCCATGGTCATCATGTTGATCGTTGCCGCCGTCATCAGCGCGCTCACGGGTATGGTCAAGGGCGAGCCCGACTTTGCCGACGTCGCCATCATCATGTTCGTCGTTATCGTCAACTCGGTACTGGGCGTGGTCCAGGAAGCCAAGAGCGAAGAGGCCCTCGAGGCCCTGCAGGAGATGAGCGCGGCGCAGTCCAAGGTGCTGCGCGACGGCAAGCTCGTGCACCTGCCGAGCGCCGAGCTCGTGCCCGGCGATGTGATCATGCTCGAGGCGGGCGACTCCGTCCCGGCCGACTGCCGTGTGCTCGAGAGCGCCACGATGAAGATCGAGGAGGCCGCCCTTACCGGCGAGTCCGTGCCCGTCGAGAAGCATGCCAACGTCATTGAGCTCGCCGCCGGCACCGACGACGTGCCGCTCGGCGACCGCAAGAACATGTGCTACATGGGTTCCACCGTGGTATACGGCCGCGGTCGCGCCGTCGTGGTCGGCACCGGTATGAACACCGAGATGGGCAAGATCGCCGGCGCCCTGGCCGAGGCCAAGGAAGAGCTCACGCCGCTGCAGGTGAAGCTCGCCGAGCTCAGCCGCATCCTTACCATCATGGTTATCGTCATCTGCGTCGTCATCTTTGGCGTCGACATCATCCGCCACGGCGTGGGCAACGTTCTCACCGATCCGACCGCGCTGCTCGACACCTTTATGGTCGCTGTCTCGCTTGCCGTCGCCGCCATCCCCGAGGGCCTGGTTGCCGTCGTGACCATCGTGCTGTCGCTCGGCGTGACCAAGATGGCCAAGCGTCAGGCGATTATCCGCAAGCTCTCTGCCGTCGAGACCCTTGGCTGCACGCAGACCATCTGCTCCGACAAGACCGGTACCCTCACCCAGAACAAGATGACCGTCGTCAAGCACGAGCTCGCTGCGCCTAAGGAGAAGTTCCTGGCCGGCATGGCTCTGTGCTCCGACGCCCAGTGGGACGAGGAGCTGGGCGAGGCCGTGGGTGAGCCGACCGAGTGTGCGCTCGTCAACGATGCCGGCAAGGCGGGGCTCACTGGCCTGACTGCCGAGCATCCGCGCGTGGGCGAGGCCCCGTTTGACTCGGGCCGCAAGATGATGTCCGTGGTCGTCGAGACCCTGGACGGCGAGTATGAGCAGTACACCAAGGGCGCGCCCGACGTGGTGATCGGCCTGTGCACCCATATCTACGAGGGCGACAAGGTCGTTCCGCTGACCGAGGAGCGTCGCGCCGAGCTCGTGGCCGCCAACAAGGCCATGGCCGACGAGGCCCTGCGCGTGCTGGCGCTGGCAAGCCGCACCTACACCGAGGTCCCGGCCGACTGCAGCCCCGCTGCGCTCGAGCACGACCTGGTCTTCTGCGGCCTGTCCGGCATGATTGACCCGGTCCGCCCCGAGGTCGCCGACGCCATCCGCGAGGCCCACGATGCCGGTATCCGCACCGTCATGATTACGGGCGACCACATCGACACCGCCGTGGCCATCGCCAAGCAGCTGGGTATCGTCACCGATCGCAGCCAGGCCATCACGGGCGCCGACCTCGACCGCATGAGCGACGAGGAACTCGACGCGCACATCGAGGACTACGGCGTGTACGCCCGCGTTCAGCCCGAGCACAAGACCCGCATCGTCGAGGCTTGGAAGTCGCGCGACCAGATCGTGGCCATGACGGGCGACGGCGTCAACGACGCCCCGTCCATCAAGCGCGCCGACATCGGCGTTGGCATGGGCATCACCGGTACCGACGTCACCAAGAACGTCGCCGACATGGTGCTTGCCGATGACAACTTCGCCACCATCATCGGTGCCTGCGAAGAGGGCCGTCGCATCTACGACAACATCCGCAAGGTCATCCAGTTCCTGCTTTCGGCAAACCTTGCCGAGGTCTTCTCGGTGTTTATCGCCACGCTCATCGGCTTTACCATCTTCCAGCCGGTGCAGCTGCTGTGGGTGAACCTGGTTACCGACTGTTTCCCCGCGCTCGCGCTGGGCATGGAGGACGCCGAGGGCGACATTATGAAGCGCAAGCCGCGCAACGCCAAGGATGGTGTCTTTGCCGGCAATATGGGCCTGGACTGTGTGGTCCAGGGCTTGATCATCACTGTGCTGGTGCTGGCGAGCTTCTTTGTGGGCGTGTACTTTGACATGGGCTACATTCACATCGCCGATATGATCGCCGGCAATGCCGACGAGGAAGGCGTGATGATGGCGTTCATCACGCTCAACATGGTCGAGATTTTCCACTGCTTCAATATGCGCAGCCGTCGTGCGTCGCTGTTCACCATGAAGAAGCAGAACAAGTGGCTGTGGGCTTCCGCTGCGCTGGCGCTGGTGCTGACGGTGATCGTGACCGTACAGCCGACGCTTGCCGAGATGTTCTTTGGCCCTGTGACGCTTGAGCTCAAGGGCGTTCTTGCCGCGCTGGGCCTGGCCTTCCTGATCATCCCGCTGATGGAGATCTACAAGGCGATCATGCGCGCGGTCGAGAAGGAGTAAGTTAACCTGTCCGGGCCCGCCCCACGCCCTTTCTCCCTCACTGGTCCTCGCGCTTCGCGCCGTGGAATCGTTCGGGAGAAAGGGCTTCCGGGGCGGGCCCTGCGGTATCCTTGCTGGCTTTTCTCCCGCGCGGATGATAAAGGGCTGAGGGAAAGTTTGTGAGCTGGTCGGGCTTTGCCCGGCCAGCTCTATTTGATTTAAAATACCTGCTCAGTTGTGATTTATGGTGCTGGGAGGCGCTTGTGGGCAAGGCGAAGGCTAAGGCGAAGAAAAAGACGACGGGGGCGCGGGCTAAGCGCGATCGTCGTCGGAAGCTCGCGACCGAAGCCCCCGCGTCTGCCGAGGAGCTGCTGGCAAACGTGCCGGGACTTGACGCGCTGCAGGATGTTCCGGCGTTCGATGACCTGCCGGTCGATGAAGCTCAGCAGGCGGCATTTGACGACTTTTGCGCACATGCCGAGGAGCCCGAGCAGATGCAGCTGGGTGCCGTTATTCGCCTGGATCGCGGGTTTCCGCTGGTGGCCACTGCCGACGACACCTTCCGCGCCGAGCATGCCGTGGGGTTTGCCAAGTCGCGCGGCGAGGACGAGGTCCTGCTGCCTGCCGTGGGCGACCGTGTGGCGGTGCGCCGCGCTCCCGGGCACGATATGGGCGTGATTGAGTGCGTGCTGCCGCGCCGTACGAGCTTTGAGCGTTGGCGCGGCCGTGCCCGCGGAGAGCGCCAGGTGCTCTGCTCCAACGTGGATAGCGTGCTAATCGTGCAGGCGCTCGGTGCCGGTGAGGTGCTGCTCGACCGCGTGGCGCGCTCGCTGGTGTTGGCGCTCGACTGCGATGCCGAGCCAGTGGTGGTGCTCACCAAAGCTGACCGCTGCGATGCCGAGGAGCTCGAGCGCGATCTGGACCGCGTGCGCCGCCTGGTGGGTCCGGACGTGCGCGTGATCGTGACGTCCTCTGCCGAGGGCCGCGGCCTGGACGAGGTCCGTGCCTGCGTGCCTGCCGGGAGCTGCGCCATGATTCTGGGCGAGTCGGGTGCCGGCAAGTCGACGCTGCTCAATGCGCTGCTGGGCCACGATACGTTGGCGACCGGCGGTGTGCGCGAACGCGACGACCAGGGCCGTCACACTACCGTCGCGCGCGTGATGGTGGCGCTGCCGGGCGACGCCGGTGTGATCGCCGATGCCCCGGGCCTGCGCAGCCTACCGCTCGTGGGTCACGAGCGGGGTCTGGCGCGCGCCTTCCCCGAGATTGTCGAGGCATCGCGCGCGTGCCGGTTTGGCGATTGCACACATACCCATGAGCCGGGTTGCGCCGTTCGCGAGGCCGAGGACGCCGGGCAGATCGACAGTCTGCGTCTGGAAACGTTCCAAAACTTGGCGTCATCCATGCGCGTGAGCGCTCAAATGCTCGATCCCGATGTCCATCTGTAATTGATTTTTCCTATGACAGCCGTCTCCCAACTGTTCGGGAGACGGCTTTTTTGCTGCGGAAAAGCCTCGAAACATGCAGCTTGCTGACGTGCTGACCAAAACCTTGCCATGAGCTTGACGGGCTGGTCAGCTTTTGGTCAGCGATTGGTTTGACATCGAAAACCAAGATCGCGATTGCGCCGCTTTGCACTCTGACCGCCCAGACAATGGTGGTACGGGCATTCGCCCGGCACTGCCATGAGAGGAGCGGCCGTGAACAAGAGCAAGCGCATCGCCATCAGTCTGGTCGCGGGCGTGCTCGCTGCTCTGCTCTGCATGGTTTACGGCTCGTCGACCCGCTCGCAAGCCGAACAGGTCCAGGCTGAGACCTTGGCCAAGTACGGTGGCGATCGCGTCGAGGTATGCGTCGCGGCGCGCGATATCGATGTGGGCGAGACCCTCGATGAGACCAATGTCATAACCCAGGAATGGCTGACGAGTCTGCTGCCGCGTGACGCGGCGACCGAGCTGCGCCAGGTGCGCGGCGACGTGACGACTTCGCGTATTCCCAAAAACGCCGTGATCTGCAATGTCCACACCAAGGCCGAGAGCCACAAGCTCGAGGTGCCTAAGGGCAAGGTCGCCGTTTCGGTAGCGGTCGATGCCGAGCACTCGGTCGGCGGTGCTACGGGCGTGGGCAGCTACGTGGATGTGTATGTGCAAAAAGACGGCGTAACCGATCGACTGTGCGGCGCGTACGTGATCGATACCAGTGAGGATTCCGGTGCCACGCGCGAGGGCAAGATCGAATGGGTGACGCTGGCGGCTGACCCCGAAGACGTCAAGGAACTGCTGGGAGCCTCGGGCAAGGGAACGGTCAGCTTGACGATTCCCGCCACGGCGCGCGGCAAAAAGAGCGGAGGCGACGAGTGATGAAGGCGATCTGGCTTGCGTGCTGCGCGTGCGGCGATTACGGGCTGTTGCAGCGGGAAGTCGAGGGCCGTGATACGGGTGCACAGGTGCTTCGCGTGGGTGACCTGGACGGGCTGGTTTCCATGGCGCGGGCGTTTCCGTCGCGCCGCGGAGCTGCCATCATCGCGGCGTCTCTGTTTGATACCGAAGATGTGCGCAAGACTGTTGCGCGCCTGACGGCCGAAGGCCGCGTGAGTCGCGTGGTCGTGTTGATAGAAGCACTCGATCCGTCGGATATCGAGGGGCTGTTTCGCGCAGGGGCGACTGAGGTCATCGCTGCGCACAGTATATGCGGCAACGGGCGAGCGGGCGAGGGAGCGGTTGATTCCGATCGGCGCATGACGATTGAGCCCGATGCTTTTGTTGATAGGGAACCCGGGGCGCCTCGCGCTACAAGAGGCCCGCGTGTTGATGATTATGGAAAAGCGGAAGCCGAGCATGGTCGGCGCCCCCGGAACCCCCTTGTATACGATGACGCTGGAGGACCGGCGCAGCATGCTGGCGACTCCCCGGCTGTAGATATGGGATACGTGCGCGGCGTGAATCTGGCGGATGAACTCGACGAAGTTGAGGGCTTTGCCGGGTGCGGCGAGTTGTCGCTGATGCAGCATGAGCAGATTGCGCAGAACGAGCCTGCCTCGCAGACCGAACAAGCCGCCATGCCGGCTTGGACGCAGCGTGTAGTTGCGGCGGGGGAGACGGGGACGCTGTCACCGACGCCCGCCCCGCCGCCTCCGATGCCGCCGGCAGACGCTGCCGCTTCGCCGCATCGAGCTCCGGTCATCTGCGCCATTTCGGGTTCGGGCGGTTGCGGCAAGTCGACGATCGTTGCCACCATGGCACACACATCGTCGCTGTTGGGCTTGCGTGCCGCCGTGCTCGACCTGGACCTGATGTTTGGAAACCTTTACGACTTGTTAGGCGTCGATGCTCCGCGCGATATGGCGGCACTTATCGAGCCGTCGGCGGCGGGCACGCTCACCGAGCCGGATATCGTAGCCGCATCGATGCGCGTCGCCCCGGGCGTTACGCTCTGGGGTCCCGTCGCGGCGCCCGAGCAAGCCGAGCTCATGGCACGTCCGGTGGAGCTACTGCTTGATGTCCTGCGTCGCGAATCCGACGTGGTCTTTATCGATACCTCGGTCTTTTGGGGCGACGCCATGGCGGCTGCGGTGGCGGCGAGCGACCGTTGCCTGATCGTTGGCGATGCTGCGGTGTCGTCCGCGACATCGGCGTCGCGCGTCATTGAACTGGCAAGTCGAGTAGGTGTGCCGCGCACGCGCATGAGCGCCGTGTTCAACCGGTTCGGTGCGCGCGGGGCAGACGAGGACGTCGCCATGCGCTTTGAGATTGCCTGTGCGTTGAGCTCCAAGATTCGTATCGCCGATGGCGGGCAGGATCTCGCCGCGCTCATGGCGTTTGGGCGCGCTGACGAGGCAGTGGGGCAGACCAGCGCTTTTGCGACCAGCGTGCGCGAGGCCACGCGCGAGATGCTCGTGGAACTGGGGTGCGCCGTCGGTCCTTGGAGCGATATGGTCGCCGACCGTGCAATGCGAACCGAACGCCCGCGTATTCGCCTTCCCTGGTCGCGCGAGGGTGATCAGCGATGAGCCTGCAAACGAGGATTAAGGCTGCCGGCGTTGCAGCGGCGGCAGCGCCTGTAGATGCGGGGCGTCGCCGCGCGGTGAAACGACGCACCAAGCGCGCCGTGATGGACCGCATGGGTTACGACGAAGTGGCGCGTATCAGCGCCTATGTCGACCCGGCACTTGCCCGCTCGGAATTGCGTCCTGCGGTGGAGGCGGCGCTCAATGTTGAGGAGCCGACCGATCTCGCGACGCCCGAGCGCGAGACCATCATCGACGAGATTTTGGATGACGTGGTGGGCTTGGGGCCGTTGCAGCCGCTCATCGAGGACGACACCGTTACCGAGATCATGATCAACGGCTGCCGCTCGGCTTTCTTTGAACGCGGCGGCGTCTTGCACCCCATCGAGCATGCGTTTGAGGATGATGAGCAGATTCGTGTGCTTATCGACCGCATCATCTCGCCACTTGGCCGCCGTATCGACGAGCGCAGCCCCATCGTCAACGCCCGCCTCAAAACGGGCTATCGCGTCAACGCGGTGATTCCGCCTGTGGCGATTGACGGACCGATTCTCACCATCCGAAAGTTCTCGGACCGCATCTGCTCGCTGGACGAGCTTGTGGGGCTGGGGTCGCTGCCGCTTTGGTATGCGCAGCTGTTGTCGTGCGCGGTGTCGCTGCGACAGGACCTGGCGGTTGCGGGAGGCACGGGATCTGGTAAGACCACCCTGCTCAACGCGTTGTCATGTGAGATTTCCACCGGCGAGCGCATCGTGACGATCGAGGACTCTGCCGAGCTCAAGTTTGCGCATCATCCGCACGTGGTGCGTCTAGAGGCGCGCGAGGCTTCAATTGAGGGCGAGGGCGCGGTGACGATCCGCGACCTGGTGACCAATGCTCTGCGCATGCGCCCCGACCGCATCGTGGTGGGCGAGGTGCGCGGTGCCGAGTGCTGCGACATGTTGCAGGCCATGAACACGGGCCACGACGGGTCGCTCACGACACTTCATGCGGGTTCAGAACAGGAGACCGTGGTGCGTCTGACGTTGCTTGCACGTTATGGCATCGATCTGCCGAGCGAGCTCATCGAGGAGCAGATTGCCATGGCGCTCGACGGCATCGTGATGTCTGAGCGCCACGCCGATGGCAGGCGCTTCGTCTCCTCGTATTCGGGGGTGCGTCGCGCCGCGTCGGGCGGCGTAGAGCTCGAGCGCTATGTGACTTTCGATGCCGCCGAGCGCACCTGGAGGCTTGACCGCGAGCCGCCGTTTATCGCAGAAGGCCTGCGGTCGGGGACGCTCACACAAGAGGAGGTGGACGAATGGAGGTCGCTGTGCCCCTCGTCGTAGGGGGTTTGGCAGGGTTTTCTGTTGCGACGGCGTGCGGGGCGGAACCTCGTGTGCCGCAGGTACCGCCGGCGGAGCTGGCGCGTCAGGCGCTCGAGACGGTGGCAGAGAAGCTGCCGCGTGAGCTGGTGGAAAACGATCTGCTGAAAAAGATCGCCCGTTCGTGGACATCGCTGGCTCCGGCGCATCGCCTTGGCCTCGTGATCGAAGATGCTTCGGGGCGTTTGGCGTTTCTACTGCTATCGAGCGGTGTCTGCTGCGTATTGCTAACGATGGTGTCGTTATCGCCCCTCGGATTTGCCTTGGGGCTTGTTGCTCCGTTTGCCGTTGGCGCCGCTCGGGATGGCTTTGAGAGCCGGCGCGAGCAACACGATGCAGAAGAGGCCATGCCCGAGGCGTTTACCGCACTTTCCATGTCGCTTGCCTCGGGACATTCGCTGGCCCAGGGCATGCGCTTTGTGGGCGCTCATGCGCAAGAACCGGTGCATACCGAGTTTTTGCGGGTGGCGGCGGCGATCGATTGCGGCATCTCGGCGACCGACGCGCTCGATGACTTGCTCGTGCGCATCGACGCCCCTGGCCTTTCGCTTGTGACCTTGGCGCTTAAGGTGTCTCAGCGCACCGGTGCTCCGCTTGCCGACTTACTGTCCGAGGCGTCGAGCATGGTGGGGGAGCGCATTGAGCTCAAGCGCCGCCTGGATGTTAAGACGTCGCAGGCTCGCATGTCTGCGCATATGGTCGCGGCGATGCCGACGGGCATGTGCGCGGTGTTGGCGCTGCTTTCGGCAGATTTTCGTCGCGGTCTTGCGACGCCTGCCGGCGCGGGCGCTGTGGTGCTGGGTCTTGCCCTCAACGCCGTTGCCCTGGTGGTTATCCGGCGCATTATGCGGGTGGAGCTATGAGCGCCCCGGTTGCAGTTGCGGCTTGCCTGTGCGCTCTGAGTGTATTTGTCGCGACGGGTTTGGATCGGGCGGATGCACGCAAGATCGCAGAGGCCTGCAAGCGCGAGGCGGTGCTGGTCGCTGCCGCGGGTCGCTCGGTGGTCGATGCTCTGGCCGCGCGAATGAAGGGCGCGGTTGGAGCGGGCGGCCCGGCGCGAGTATCGCTCGGCGAAGTGTCCGAGATGATCGATGTTGTGCGCTTGGGTCTTTCGGCCGGTCTTTCGTTTGATGCGGCGCTTGAGATTTTCTGCGCCAACCGCCGGTCAGTGCTGGCTCTTCGACTTGAGCGGGCCTGCATGGCGTGGCAGGTGGGCGTGGGCACGCGTGAGGACGAGTTGTTGGCCGCCGCACGCGACCTGGACGTGCGAGCGCTCGAGACCTTTGCCATCACGGTGGGGCAGGCGCTCGCTCTGGGTGCCCCACTTGCCGAGACACTGGCCGCTCAAAGTCGCGAGATCCGTGCGGCTCATCGCGCCGCGGTCGAGCGCGAGATCGAGCGTGCGCCCGTCAAGCTGCTGATTCCCACCGGCACGCTCATCTTGCCGGCGTTGCTTCTGTCCATATTGGGCCCGCTGCTGGGAGCTGGCGGGATGATGTAGGGAGGAATACATGAATACGATGACTGACGTTGCTGGCAAGGTCTGGAGCTGGGCTGTTTGCCAGTCAATTCGCGCTCGCCAGCATGCCGGGGAGCTACTGCAGGAGGAGAGTGCGCAGGGCACCACCGAATACGCCATCTTGGTCGGCGTGCTCGTGGTGATCGCCATCATTGCCATTGTCGCATTTAAGGGCAAGGTCCAAGATCTATGGAACGCTATCAGCGAGGGCATCAACAGCCTGTAGAGGGTAGGCGGCCTGTCGGCGCACTGCTGGTGTTTGCCTGTGTGGTTGTGGCGGTGGCAGTGGCGGTTTGGGGGCTAAACGCCGCGCGGCAGCAGCGTCCTGGGGCCGCCTTCGATTCGGGCTCAGATTCGGCGGTGGCGTCTCAAAAAGATGAGATGCGAGATGCGGACGATTCGGATGTCGCTGTCACGGCGCAAACCTTTCTGCGGATGCTCGACAAGCGGTCTGGCACTGCGACGGATTCGCCTGAGGACAACGCGATTGCGGTCCGGCTTGCATGGTCCGAGGACCGACCGATGACCGAGGCAGCGGCGGATATGTTACGCGCCTACCGCGAGGTGCCAACGGCCCAGCTCGCCCTGAGCGGCTATCTCGATATTAAGGGTAACGTATGGGGCGCCATTGTGCGCGATGGGCGCGGCTGGGTCGATATGGTGACGGTTGCCGCGGATACTGGCGATGCTTCGTGTCGTCTGCGCGCGGTGCGCCTGGCCCCGCAAACAATAAGCTCAAAGGAGGGGTCGTGAAATGCATGACGTCCTGCGCGAGGAATCTGCCCAGGCGACGGTCGAATACGCCATCGTCACGGTGGCGCTGTTATCGATCGTGCTGGCGATTGCGGGGCTTTGGCGTGCTGGCACCGATGGGCACTTGGCGGCGCTGGTTGAGCGGGCGGCATCCCATGGCGTTGCCTCGACGTCGGTTATCGACGCCGCTGCGGGCGCTAAGGACATCGCGTTGTATTGATATCGCGCGCGAGGACCGGGCGCAGTCTACGGTCGAGGCTGCTTTTTTGCTGCCGACGTTTCTGATGCTCATTCTTCTCGCACTGCAACCGGTGTGTTTGCTCTATACGCGCGCGGTCATGGAGTCTGCCGCTGCCGAGACCGCGCGGCTCATGACCACGACGACGGCGGAGGACGACGATCTTAAGGAGTTCACCCGCCGCCGGCTTGCCGCAGTGCCCAACGTTTCGATCTTTCATGCCGGCGGGCCGTTGTCGTGGGATATCGAGCTTGGCCGGGCCGGTGCGGGTGGCGTCTCGTCCGTGTCCGTTTCCGGCGAGGTCAAGCCGTTACCTGTGATCGGTGCGTTTGCGCAGGCTATGGGTTGTACCGCCGAGGGCGGCTACGTTGAGCTCAAGGTCGATGTCTCGTATCAATCGCGTCCCGAATGGCTGGAGGGAGATTATGATTCGTGGATTGCTGCATGAGATTAAGCGTTTCTGGTCTAGATGCGTTTTGACGCGCCGTCCGAGCTGCCATCGCAAGCGAGGCGGCTTCATGGGTCGAGCCGGTATCGACCTGTTTATCGAAGACGGTGCCTACACCACGCTTTCCTCTGCGGTGGTCATATTGGTGGTGCTCACGCTGCTGTTTTCGTCGACGGCGGCGATATGGAGCATGTCGCGCGCGGGGGACACCCAGGTGGCTGCCGATAGCGGCGCGCTGGCAGGCGCCAATGTGGTGTCGTCCTATCACACGGCTGCTACGGTGGTGGATGCGAGCATTTTGAGTTTGGGCCTAGCGGGGTTTGCCACGATCGGGACGGGTCTGGTCGCCATCCTCATCCCGGGTGCCGAACCAGTTGCCGGCAATATGGTCGACACCGGGATTGAGATCATTAAAACGCGCAACAAGTTTGCCAAAAGCGCATCGGAAGGCTTACAGAAAATCGAGACGGCTCTGCCGTATCTGATCGCCGCGCGTGCCACGCAGGCGGTGTCGGCGCAGGATACCGATAGTGTGACCTATACCGGTACGGCGCTTGCCGTGCCCAAGACATCCGAGTCGGATTTTGTTGCGCTCGAAGGATCAGAAATCTCGACCGATGCCATTAAAGATGCGTCGGAAGATCTGGAGCGCGCGGCCGAGGAGCTACAAAAAGCATCGGAGGAGACGGCGAAGGCCAAAGAGCGCGCCTGGCTAGCGGATTGCGGTGGATCGGATAAAGGTTCGGTCGGCAGCTGTTCGTGTATGTGGGAGCGCGCAAAAAGCCTAACGGATCTCTCCGGTGTTCAAAATCCGCATTACGCTTCGAGCGTTACGTGGGAACCGCAAGTGGCGCTCGATCGCTCGAAGGACTACTACCATCGGCGTCTGGCAAACGAGAAGCCCCAAGGCTCGAGTGTCGAGATGAAGGCGGAGTCTGCGGCGCGTAAGGCGTTTTATACCTATGCGAGCGCGGAGGTCGATCGGGCATATATAACCGAGAACGGAGACAGGGTTTCCTCCTATATTCCGCTGCTGCCGCGCAACTCTGATGAGGTCCGGGCGACGGAACTCTATACCGATGCGGTGTGGCCGACTAGCGTGAACGATGACAAGGCGTATCTGCATTACGGGACGACCTGCCCTAACTATAAGAAAGGAACGCCGAGCGGATTTGCTTCGGTTGCCGATTACGATGGGCAAGATAAATGCAGCAAATGCCATTTTGGCGTTTCGTCGCTTGGTGCTGTTGCGGCGCCTTCAACCTCTATCGAAAACGGCTTCGAGTATCACTTTGACAAGTTTAAAGACGCCCTGGAGGACTACGTCGACTGTCGCAACAAGGAACTCGAACTCGAGCGTCAGACCGAGGACGAAGCCGACCGTGCGGGCAATGCGTTCGATACCGCCATCAAAGAGCTTTCGGGCGAGCGCCCGCGCATCGCCCCGCCCGGTCGCAACGGCGTGGTCGCCTTTGCGGTCTCGGGCGCCATCTCCAGTCCCGACGAGCTCAACTCTTCGTTTAACACGGCAGCTGAGCTTGGCGATCGTGGTGCAATTTCTGCTGCAGTGCTCGCGCCCGATGATGCGACGGCACAAAATAACGTTCTCTCGCGGTTTTTCTCGACGCTGGAGGAGCGTTCGGGCGGCGTTGCCGGCGTGCTCGACGGCGTTATGGATGTTTGGGGCCGCCTGCTTGTGGGGTACGGAGACATCCAGGGTGCGGTCGACGAGCTTATGGGAGAGCTGATCGGTGGCTTGGGAGGGAGTAGCGGCGCGTTGGGCTCCATCGCGTCCTGGCTCGGTGACACCGTCTCGTCCTCCGTGGCGGCGCTGGGACTCGAACCGTGCGATTTGCGTTTGCGAAAACCGGTGCTGACCGATACCGCCAATGTCATCAAAAGTCCGGGGTCCGATATCGCGGGCATCTCCAAAGCTCAAGATACCCTGCGAAAAATCCCCTTGGGCGTGACTGACCCCAAGACACTTTGCGAGGCCTTGGAATATCACGTCGAGCGCACCATCAGCGGCGCGGTGTTCACGGTTGCGGAGATTCCGCTGCCCGGCGGCGGCTCCATCCCGCTCACTGTCGATGTTGCCACGCTGGTGGGAGCTTTTGGCGGTGGGTCGTAATGGGCATTCGCTCGGGCTTGCGCGAGGAGCGTGCCCAGGCGACGGTCGAGATGGCCGTGGTCACGCCTGTCCTGCTCGTGCTGGCTCTCATCGCGTACAACATCATGATCTTTGCCGGCGCGGTCTCGCGCTTCGACCGCGTGGTGCCCGACATCGTGCTGGCGCACGCTGTGGCACCGGGCGGGGAGGGTGACGAGAACTCTGCCGATGCCTCGGTGACGGTCCAGACTCAAATTCTGAATGCCATGGAAGGCTATGACTTGCAGATCGAAGTGTCGAGCGAGCAAGGCGCGAAGGCATCAGATGGTGGCCTGCTCTCCCTATCCGGTACGTTTAGGACCTATACCTGCACCATGCACTATGAGCCGTGGCCGACTTCTCTCAGCATCGCTGGCGTTCCGCTGGGGGCGCCGACAACGTTGTCGCACGAGCGCGCGGTGACGGTCGATCCATGGCGTCCGGGGGTGGTCATGTGACCGCGGTCTCGTCCTACATCGCTTACGCGCGGGCACTCAACAGGCTGGGTTGGACGCCGGCCGAGTTTGTGGTGGCGGAGTCGTTTGTCGTGCGCCTGCGCGGCATGCTGGGACGGCGTCCGGTTGCCGCCAACGGCCTGCCGCTCGTCATGGCGTTTCCACGCTGCTCTTCGGTCCATACGTGTTTTATGGCCTATCCCATCGACATCGCCTTCATCGATCGCGACGACAATATCCTCGCGCGATACGAAAACGTTCGTCCTTGGCGCATGTGCTCCCACCCATGCGCCTGGGCCGCACTAGAGCGTCCTTCAATCATTGTTTCGACCCCTGCTCTCCAACGCGTGCCGGCTTAAGAATTGGCGACTGCGGACTTTCGTCATACGAAATTGGGTAAGATGGAGGAGAAGATGCATGGATGTTGAGATCCATCCGAACGCCAAAAAACACTTGACGGAAAAGCAGGTGCTAGGTGCCTGGTTCGCGGTTACTGAGTGCATTCGCCGCGAGTCGGAGGACGAGCCGCCGAGATGGCTTGCGATTGGATGGCTCCCAGACGGACGAAGCGTGGAGCTTGTCGCGGTCGAGCTTGTCCGTGGGTGGCTTATCATTCATGCCTTGTCTCCAGTCCAGAAGAAATTTTGGCAGGAGATTGAACAGGCTCGGCAAAGGGGTCGATGATGGGCAAGACGTATACGGCCGCTAATGGTCAGGGTGTAACGGATGAAATGATTGACGCGTGGTGCGAGTCGTACGAGCGCGGAGAGTTTCCGGATGGCGAACACACCGTTGGTGGGATCGTGCATGGACGGCCCCCGCTCTCAGGTGAGGGGACGGCAACGCTGTCGGTCAAGATTCCTCTGGGAATGAAGGAGGCCATTCGTCGACGGGCGGCTGCCGAGGGGATGACGCCAAGTGAGTTTGCCCGTGCGGCTCTGAGTGAAAAACTTCTTGCTGCCGGCTGATGCCTCTGACGTGCCGATTTATAGAACCGAGGCTGTGCTCAAAAACTTTTTTAAAATTCTCGGTTGACCGGAACGCGTCCTTGGTTATACTAATCAAGCCTTGAAACAAGGCACACCTCAAATGGCTGGGTAGCTCAGTTGGTAGAGCAGAGGACTGAAAATCCTCGTGTCAGGGGTTCGATTCCCTTCCCCGCCACCTTGAATTGACTAGGACCTCTGCAAAGGGGTCCTTT
>UQUG01000021.1 GCA_900544205.1 uncultured Collinsella sp. | reverse complement strand
AAGCGGTCGGCGGGGCCATTGTGGCTCTTGACAGCGGATTGGGTCATATGAGCGAGATGCTCAAGGACGAGTATTGCATCCTCGAGGCCGATAACGGTCGTGCGGCGCTCGACATGGTCGACCGCTATGGCGATGAGCTGTCGCTCGTGCTGCTGGATATTGTCATGCCGGGCATAAGCGGCTTTGAGGTGCTGGCCGGTCTGTCGCGCCGATCGGTTGGTGACAATCTGCCTGTCATCATGATCTCGAGCGAAGATTCCGATGATATGGTTCTGCGTGCGTACGAGCTGGGCGCCTCGGACTATATCAACCGCCCGTTTGATTCCCGTGTCGTGCGCCGCCGTGTAAGCAACACCATCCGCCTATACGCCAAACAGCGTCGCCTGACGAGCCTGCTGTCCCAGCAGTACAACGAGCGCGTCAAGAACAGTCGCATGCTCATCGACATCATGGCCGGCGTCATGGAGCTTCGTAACGGCGAGAGCGGCAGGCACGTTACGAACATCGAGAAGCTGACCGAGCTGCTGCTTGGCTGTCTGGTCCAGCGTAGCGGTACGATCTCCCTCGACAATGAGGAACGCTCCACGATCGCCCTGGCTTCGGCGCTGCACGATATCGGCAAGATGTCGATTGACGATGCGATTCTCAACAAGCCCGGACGCCTTACGCCCGAGGAGTTCGAGATTATGAAGACGCATACCACGATCGGCGCCGACATGCTGCGTGAGCTGGGTAGCCATCACGCCGGCAATGCGCTTATGGAATATGCGTACCAGATTGCGCGTTGGCACCACGAGCGCTGGGACGGCAAGGGTTATCCCGATGGCCTTAAGGGCGACGAAATTCCCATTGCCGCACAGGTGGTTTCGGTGGCCGACGTGTACGATGCCCTGACGAGCGTGCGCGTGTACAAGGACGCTATCCCGCACGAGGAAGCGATCAAGATGATTCTGGACGGTAAGTGCGGCACCTTTAACCCGTTGCTGCTCGACTGTTTGCTCGAGGTGCAAGACCAAATTGCCGAGACATTGGCACGCCCCGCCGATGTCGTCGCGTTTCCTACGATTTAGTTTGACCAAAGGAGTTTTAACCCATGATTTCCATGCGTGAGGCGTATGAGAAGATCGGCGCTAATTATGATGACGCGTGCGCTCGGCTGATGGGCGGGGAAATGCTTGCCCGCTTTGCCCTCAAGTTTTTGGATGACGAGAGCATGGACAAGCTGGAGGCCGCCATGGCGGCGGGAGACGCCGAAGGTGCGTTTATGGCAGCGCACACGCTCAAGGGCGTGAGCCAGAACCTGGGATTCGATAATCTGTACGAGCCGGCGGTCGTGGTGACCGAGGCGTTGCGCGGCGCCGATGCCGTTGACGGTGCTCGCGAGGGAATGCATGCGTTGCAGCAGCAATATGCGGCAACGATGTCAGCCCTGCGCGAGGCGGCCGAATAAGGGCTTGCGGGCCTTGGGCTGCGTGCCGGCAGCATATAGGTAATAGGGCGCCCCGTCGGACCATGTGGCCGGCGGGGCGCCCTTATTTGTTGTGGGGTTCGCGAGCTAGCGCGCCTGCTTAACCTTTGCCGCCGCCTCGACAAACGACTTCCACAGGTTAAAGTCGGTCTCGAGCGTCTTCCACGTGTACTCAGGGTGCCATTGCACGCCCAGACAGAACGGCTGGCCTTCGACTTCGATGCACTCGGGAACGCCGTCGGTTGCCTTGGCGACCAAGCGCGTGCTTTTACCCAGACGGTCGACGCAGCAGTGGTGTGCGGAGTTGGTCTGGATTAGCCTGTGCCCGCCAACCGCGCGTTCCAGCAGCGAGCCCGGCACGACCTCGACGGGGTGCACGGGATCGTTGAGCACGTGGGTGTGACGCCACTGCGTGCGACCCTCGCGCGCACCCAGGCTCGGCACGTCCATGCACAGGGTGCCGCCGGTGGCGACGTTGAGCAGCTGCGTGCCGCGGCAGGTGGTAAAGAGCGGCTTTTTGGCGCGGAGCACCTCGTTAACCAGCTTAAACTCAAAACGGTCGCGAATCTCGCAGCACAGTGTGGGGTCGTAGGGGCGCTCGTCGCCCCAGCGCTTGGGGTTGACGTCCGGGCCGCCGGGAATAGCGATGCCGTCGGCGATATCGACGTAATGACGGATGACCTTGATGTCCTCGGTGATGGACATCTGCAGCGGCAGGCCGCCGGCGGCAAGGATGGCATCGACAAAGACGCTTGCGATTTCCTCGTTGGGGGAGAGCGTCTCGCTCAAAAACGGCTTTGCCTCTTCCCAGCGCGGCGCTACCAGGATGAGTGGGCGGTCGGCGGGGGCGACGTCGACGTGCGGGGTGTATGACGATGAAGTGCGAGTTCCGATCATGGGAGTGGCTTTCGAGTTTGGATGGGCATGGCGGGCGGGTGGGCGGTCTGGTTAGTGGCCCTTGATGGAGTTGAGGAAGTCCTGGGCGCGCTTGGTCTGGGGGTGGTCGAAGAACTCGTCGGGCGTGCCGGTTTCCACGATCTGGCCGTCGGCCATAAACACGACGCGGTCGGCCACGCGGCGGGCAAAGTTCATCTCGTGCGTGACGACGATCATCGTCATGCCCTGCTGGGCCAAGCGCACCATGACCTCGAGCACCTCGTTGATCATTTCGGGATCGAGGGCGCTTGTGGGCTCGTCAAAGAGCATGGCCTTGGGCTGCATGGCAAGCGAGCGGGCGATGGCCACGCGCTGCTGCTGGCCGCCCGAAAGCTGCGCAGGCACCTTATCGGCCTGCTCGGCAACGCCCACGCGGCCCAGCAGGTCCATGGCACGCTCGCGGGCCTCGTCCTTGGAGACGCCCAGCACGTCGACCGGCCCCAGCATGACGTTTTGCAGTACCGTCATATGTGCAAACAGGTTGAACTGTTGGAACACCATGCCCAGCTCGGCGCGCATACGGGCAAGGTCTTTGCCTTCCTGCGGAAGCGGCTGACCTTCGATGAAGATCTCGCCCGAGTCGATGGTCTCCAAGCGGTTGATGGTGCGGCACATGGTTGATTTGCCCGAGCCCGAGGGGCCAATTACAACGACGACCTCGCCGCGGTCGACCGAGAGATTGATGTCGTTGAGAACGTGCAGGTCGCCATAGTGCTTATCGACGTGCTTGAGCTCAATCAGCGGCTGATTGCCGGTGGAAGAGGTGCTCTGTGCCATGGTGCTCGGCTCCTTATGACTCGAAATGGTAAAGCGTTAGCGGATGATGGTCGCGCCGGTCTTGTGCGAAACGTAGACGGCGGCCTTGTTGATCGCGACGTTGATGAGGATGTAGATGACCGCGATTACCAGGTAGACCGATACGAGTGCATCGTAGTTGGTAATGAGCACGCGGGCATTTTGCATGAGGTCGGGGTAGCTCACCACATAGGCGACGGTGGTGTCCTTGACCACGACTACAAGTTGTGAGATTAACGACGGAATAATAAACCGAATAGCCTGAGGCAACACGATTTTAAAGGTGATTTTAGCCTTGGAGAGACCGAGCGCTTGGGCGGCTTCGACCTGGCCGCGCGGCACGGCGTTGACGCCGGCACGGAAGATCTCGGCAAGTACGCCGGCTGCAGCGAGCGCGACAGGAAGCGTGAGCATCCAAAACGACGGCAGCGCGATCTTGTACTGGGGCAGCACCAAAAAGAAGAAGTAGATGAACAGCAGACTCGGCACGCCGCGGAAGAAATCGGTGAGCACGCGGCAGACCAGCTGCAGCGGCTTAATGTCGCTGGTGCGGCCGAGCATAAGGCCTAGGCCCAGCACCAGTGCGATGGCGCCAGCGGTGAGTGCGACTTTAACGGTGCCCTCAAAGCCGGCAAGCAGGAACTTCCAGGTGGTGAGGTGCGTAAAGAAATACCAATAGTGGACCGAAAGCTGGCCGGTCACATAAAAGCGCTGCAGTACCAGGACGACGAGTGCGGCCACGGCAACAAGCGAGATGGCGGTGCCGATGCGAATCTTGGCGCGCATCTTGGGGCCGGGAGCCTCGTAGAGCGCATCGCGCATGGTAAGCGCAGGGGAGGAGTGCTTGCTCATCGGAGGATCCTCACCTTCTTATCGATGTGGTTGCCAATGTGGCTCACCACAAAGGCTGTGCCCAGGTAGCCGAGCGCCGAGATAAAGAACGCGGCGACGCCGCCGAGCGAGCGCGTGTTGATGTAGCTCACCACGCCGGTGAGCTCCTGCGGTTTAAGCGGCACCTGGCTGCCGAGTGCGGTGGTGAGCATGACGGCGATAAAGAGGTTGGTCATGGGCAACACGCTCGAGCGCAGCGCCTGCGGAATCACGATCTTGGCGAGGATACGGTTAAAGCTCATGCCCAGCGAGCGGGCGGCTTCCACCTGGCCGACGCCGACGGTGTTGATGCCGCTCATGAAGTTCTCGGAGCCAAAGGCCGAGCCCAAGAGGACCGTGGCGACGATAACGCAGGTGCGGTAGGGCAGGACGACCTTGAGCGGCGGCAGCGCGTAGACGACGATGATAAGCAGCGCGATGCCGGGGATGTTACGGAAGACCTGGACATACAGGTCGCCAAGGACGCGTAGCGGCTTGAGCGGCGACACGCGCATCACGGTGACGGCGACGGCCAGCACCATGGCGATGGCAAACGACTCAAGCGTCATGCCCCAGGTCGCTAGCAGCGCGTCGATATAGTTCTGGCCATAGAGCGACCAGAGTTCGGAGAGACTCATGCGGACCTCCCGCCGATAAGGAAAGGGGCTCCCGTGTGTACGGAAGCCCCGACAACTCAGTGAGGAAACAGTTTACCGCAATAAAGCGCATCATGCGTTTCCGTATGGTTTCGTTGCGGCCGTTACCAGGCTCGCTGCCTAGGCGCCGATCTCGGGCAGCTCGGGAACATTGGTGTCGCCCGTACGGTCGCCGATGCAGATCTGCCACAGCTCGGTCCAGGTACCGTCGTCCTCGATCTTCTTAAGGAAGTCGTTGACAAAGGCGACGCCGTCGGAATCGAGCGGCAGGCCGATGCCGTAGGGCTCCTTGCTGCCGAAGGGCTTGCCGGCAATCTTGTACTTGCCGGGCTCGCGGACCAGGGCGCTCTGCTGCATGTTGTTATCGATGACGTAGGCGTCAACGCGACCCTGCTGGAGTGCCTGACGGGCCTCCTCGTCGGTCTTAAACTCCTGCTGGCTGGCCTTGGGAGCGAACTTTTCGAGGATAGCGGGGCCGTTGGAGCCGGACTGGACGGCGACGTTCTTGTCGGCCAGGTCGTCGATGCTCTTGATGTCGTCGTTATCGGCGAGCACCAGGATGGCCTGCTGGGTGTAGTAGTAGGGGCCGGCAAAGGAGACGAGCTTCTTGCGCTCGTCGGTGATGGTGTAGGTGGCAAAGACAGCGTCGACCTGGCCGTTCTGCAGGACGGACTCGCGCGTGTCCGAGGTCACCTGGGTGATCTCGACCTTGTTCTCGCCCAGGATGTAGTTGGACAGAAGCTGCGCGATACCGGCGTCGAAGCCGCGGGTCTGACCGTCTTTCTCGTTGAGGAGGGAGAAGAGCGTGGAGGTCTGAACGCCACCGATCTTAAAGACGCCGGCGTCCTTAACGGCCGTGGCCCAGGTGCTGGCAGCGATGGCGTCGTCATCGGCCTTGGGGCCGTTGTCGACGAGCTTGTCGAATGCCTTGGCGTCGAGCGTGGTGGAAGCCTCGGTATCTTCGGAGCTCTTGGAGGAGCCGGCGGCGGAACCCTTGTCGGCCTCGGCGCTGGTGCCGGAGCAGCCGGCAAGACCAAGGCCGGCGACGGTTGCGAAGGTGGCGGCAACGAAGCCGCGGCGGTCGAGAACGACCTGCTGGGAGAGGTTCTTGCTCATGGTAGAACACCTTTCTCAATAAAATCCCTAGCGGTTGAGTAGAGTTATACCCTATCGCGCTCAAATGGGTCAACACGAAATAACTCAGAAACATACTTACCTTATGGGTAATTCTACCTACCAAAAAGGGACAGGTTTATTTTGGCTGGTTTTATCTGGGCAAACGCCGATTATTACAGCTGAGATAGCGCTTTGCAGACGGCGTGGTCGCTCGCGGCGGTCGCTATAATGGCGGCAACGCGACGCATATATAAGTAAGGAGATCGCGTATGAACGGTTATTCGTTTTTCGCGCCGACCATGACTTAAAACCACCACAAAGGGGACGGGCGCCTTTGTGGTGGTTCTTGCAGATGCGGTGGCCTGTCTCGCTGCTTTGTCTCAATCTGTAACAGTTAGACGAGGAAATGGGTTCTACCTGTTACAGATCGAGATTTTCTCTTCAGGGGAATTCGAATGTCTCAATCTGTAACATCTGGACGGCCAAAAGGTCCCTATCTGTTACAGATTGAGACAAAGGTCTGGGACTAAGATGTCTTATCTCGATCTGTAACAGTTAGACGGAAATTCGGACCCTAGATGTTACAGATCGAGATAATCGCGTCGCGAAAATAAAAACCTCCGCAGGGGTGCTTCCCTTGCGGAGGTTTTCTTACTCGTTGAGTAGTCTCACGGCTTCGGCGGCCATATTCTCGACCGTCATGCCGTTCTGTGCGAGCAGCTCGTTGGGGTCGTAGCGATCGGGGAAGCCCTTGGCGATGCCAAAGGTGCGGGTGCGTAGCGGCGTGCAAGCCAGATAACATGCCACGCGCTCTCCCCAGCCGCCGTCCAAGATGCCGTCCTCGAGGGTGACGACAACGCGATGCTCGGCGGCAAGGCTGTCGAGGAACTCGCGGTCAAGCTCGGTTGCAAAGCGCGGGTTGACGAGCGTGGCCTCGATGCCGTATTCGGCAGCCAAGCGGTTTGCAACGCGCTCGCCCAGCTCAAAGAAATCGCCAAGCGCGAGCACGGCAACGTCGCGGCCCTGACGTACCGCGTTATAGTGAGCGGCGCTGTAATCGGTGTCCTCGGCAGGTGCCAGGTCGGGGCGGCTCACCAGGCCGATGCCCGGTACACGAATCGCCACGGGATGCTCGCGGTGGTCGAGCGACCAACTCAGCATGGACAGGTATTCCTCCATGCAGGCCGGCACCAAGTAGCGCATGTTGGGAAGACCGCCCAGCATGGAAATATCAAAGAAGGAAAGGTGCGTCTCGGACGTGGTGCCAAAGATTGACGCACCAAACACCAGGATGGTTGCGGGGGCGTCGTTGAGGCACAGGTCGTGCCACAGCTCGTCGTAGGCGCGCTGCAAAAACGTGCCGTACACACCAAAGACTGGCTTGGCGCCCGAGCGTGCAAGCGCGGTGGCAAAGGTCACAGCGTGCTCCTCGGCAATGCCCACATCGACGAACTGTTTGCCGGCGGCAGCGCGAAGCTCGGGTGTAAAGCCCATAATGTAGGGCGTGGCGGCCGTGATGCCCACGACCTGCGGATCGCGCTCGATGGCGGCGCTGAGCGCCTCGCCCGTAATGTCGGCATAGGTGCGCGGTGCAGGCTCGCTCGGATGGCCCGGGCAGAGCTTGCGCCCAGTCGCCATGTCAAACGGACCCACGTGGTGCCAGCGCTCGGGGTCGCTCTGGGCCGGCTCAAAGCCCTTGCCCTTGGCGGTGGAGACGTGCAGCACGATGGGATGATCGATATTGCGCAGTTCCTGCAGCGCATCGACGAGGGCCAACACATCGTTACCGGCGTCCAGATAGCGGTAGTCGAGCCCCATCGCGCGGAAAACGTTGCGCTCGCAGGTGCCGTTGCTGGCGCGCAGCTCGGCCAAGTTACGGTACAGACCGCCATGATTCTCGGCAATAGACTGATCGTTATCGTTGACGATGATGATCAGGTCGCTGTCGAGTTCGGCGGCGTTGTTGAAGCCCTCAAACGCCAGGCCGCCCGAAAGCGATCCGTCGCCAATAATGGCAACAACGTTATACGTGTCGCCCGCCAGGTCGCGCGCGTGTGCCAAGCCGCAGCCCAGGCTTACCGAGGTTGAGGTGTGGCCCATGGCAAACAAGTCGTGCTCGGACTCATCGGGGTTGGCAAAGCCAGAAGCCTCACCATAACGCTCCGGATCGATATAGGTATACGCGCGCCCAGTCAGCGCCTTGTGGGCGTAGGTCTGGTGCGAAACGTCAAAGACAATTTTGTCGGTGGGGGAGTTAAACACGCGATGGAGCGCGACCGTAAGCTCAACGACGCCCAGGTTGGGGGCAACGTGTCCGCCGACAGCGGCGGAACTTTCGAGGATGGCGTGGCGAATCTCGCCGCAGAGCAGCGGAAGCTCGGCGCGGTCGAGAGCCTTGACGTCCTCGGGCGTTGTCGTTTGCGTAAGCAGCATCGTTGTGGGTTACTCCATGCGAATCGTGCGCCGGCGCTCCCTCGGCCGGCACAATTGCACAAGACAGTCTCGCACATTTTGGCGTTTGATATGTGACGGCGGCGCGGTAATTCGCCAACTGGTGGGGCAAAACGTTTTGTCCGATGCCATACTGATGTGTTCCATGATGTTTTTATCGATTGTGCACAGGCTGTGGCTTGTCGCCGTGAGTCGCTGGAAGGAGGCAGCATGTCCGATGTCGTTCGTGCCGAGAAAATCGCGTGCGAAGTAGACCATGCTGCCCGTCAACTGGCACAGGCGGGCCGTCTGGACCTGACGCGCGAGTTTATCCAGCATGGCGATGTGACGGTCTATGCACATGTGACCTCGGTGGCGCGGGCAAGTCTGTCCTTTGCCGAGCGCCTGGGCCGTGCTGGCATTTCGGTCGACCGTGCCTCGCTGCTGCGCGGAGCCCTGTTACACGATTACTTTCTCTACGATTGGCACGACCCCGACCCGAGCCATCGACTGCACGGATTTCGGCATCCGTTTTTTGCCCTGGCACGTGCGGAGGAAGATTTTGAGCTGACGTCGCGCGAGCGGAATATTATCGTGCGGCATATGTTTCCGCTGGTGCCGGTGCCGCCGACGTGTCGTGAGGCGTGGATTGTGTGCCTGGCGGATAAATGGTGTGCTCTGCGTGAGACGGTCGCCGGTCGTCTGCGGCGCAAGGACGAGACAGACGATAGCGTGAGTAAAGCATCGAGCGAAAAGAGGAGAGGGTAGACGGTGGGGACCGCGATTGATATGGCGTTTGGCGGTGCGACGCTTGCCGCCTGCCCACTCTCGGCACTGGTGCTCTCGTTTGCCTTTTACGGGTTTTGCGGTTGGGCATGGGAGTCGACAGTATGCGCCATGCTCAATCACGGACGATTTGCCAACAGTGGCTTTTTGCTGGGGCCGTGTTGTCCTATCTATGGTGTGGGCGGCATTGCCTGCTGGTTGCTGTTGCGCGGGATTCCGGATGTCTCGAGCCAGTTTGTCGCTGCAGCGCTCGTATGCAGCGTGATTGAGTACAGCGTGGGCGTGCTGTTGGAAAAAACAACGGGCGCTCGCTTTTGGGATTACTCGCACCTGCCGTTTAACTTGCACGGACGCATCTGTCTGTACTGGGCCTGCGCGTTTGGCTTGGGTTCGTTGTGTATTTGCCGTTTAGTGGAGCCGGCATTGCTGGGGCTGCTTGGCCATCTGCCGGTACTGATTGTGCGGTTGTCCGCCTTTATCGTCGCGGTCGCGATGATGGTCGACGCGGTGTGCTCGTTGGCGAGCTGGCGGCGTCTGTCTGATCAGCTGGAGCGCGTCCGGACCGACCTTGCGGACCGCATCAACGAGTCGCTTGCCGACGCGTCCGACTCAATGCTCGAGCGCATTCCCGAATCGACGATTGACTCGGTGACACAGACGCACATCCGTAGCCGTGCCGTTAACGCGTGGCTGGCCGAGCTGGGTGACGCCGCGCTCGATGCCCTGCGCGAGAAGGCTTCAATGCCGACGTTTATCGCGGATGGTGCTCGCGGCCTGGCACTTGCTGCCCGCCGCGTGGCCGATGCCGCGCCGAGCATGCCGCGTCCGTCGCTCAGTCGTCGCCTTGCCGGCAAGCGCATAAGCCGTCCGGTGCCGAGCGTGTCACTCAGCCGCCGCGACCTGCGCTTCTTCAATGCCTTCCCGCGCTTGCGTATCAACCGCTACGAGGGCGTCATCCGAGCTACCGACCTTCGTGACCGAGCCCGCGAGCTGTTCCGCCACTAGCCGGGACGGGCGCGCTCACGGCTTCCTTGCTCGCGTATTTCCCGTTCGTTTCGCGTCCGTTGCCGCGCCGTTTCCAAGATTGCGGCACCGTTTCCATTCGACAACGCAGCGTTTAACAACGCCGTATCTGGTCTACACCAGTTGCCCCTCGGCCGCATTATGGGCGCCGACAACGTTCATGCGATCAAGGGGGAGCGAATGTACGATACAGGTTCGACAACGTTTATGCTCATCTGCACCATGCTCGTGTTTTTAATGACACCGGGTCTGGCGTTTTTCTATGGCGGCCTGTCTAGGCGCAAAAATGTCATCAACACCATGCTCATGTGCTTTGGCGCCATTGGCCTGGTTGGTGTGCTGTGGATTGTTGCCGGCTGGTCGCTGGCCTACGGCGGCGACGGCTCGAGCCCGTTTATTGGAGGCCTTGACCAGCTGCTGTGCCTGCCGGTGCTCGGCCAGGTGCTGCAGGCGGCCGAGGGCAATGCTGCGGATGGTGCCGTCTACCCTCAGATCATCAACATCGCCTTCCAGATGGCGTTTGCCATGATCACTGCCGCCATCGTCACGGGCAGCCTGGCCGGCCGCGTTAAGTTTGGTGCCATGGCGGCCTTCCTGGGCATTTGGCTGCTCGTGGTCTATGCGCCGCTTGCCCACATGGTTTGGGGCGGCGAGGGCTCCTTTATCGGCGACATTGTCGGCGCGCTCGACTTTGCCGGCGGCGACGTGGTACACATCTCGTCCGGTCTGACGGGTCTGATTCTTTGCTTGATGCTCGGCCGTCGTCGCGGTTTTGGCATGGTGAGCTATCGCCCGCATAACGTGCCGTTTGTGGCGCTGGGCGCCGGCTTGCTTTGGTTTGGCTGGTTTGGCTTTAACGGCGGCAGCGAGTTCAAGGCCGACGCCGTGGCGGCACTTGCCATCCTCAACACCGTGACGGCCAGCGCAGCGGGCATGGTCTCGTGGCTTGCCGTCGAGCGCGTGCATACCGGCCGTCCCACGCTGGTGGGTGCCAGCACCGGTCTGGTTGCGGGCCTTGTGGTGGTCACGCCGGGTGCGGGCTTTGTCGAGCCGTGGGCAGCGCTGGTCATGGGCCTGATCGTATCGCCCGTTTGCTACCTGGCTATCAGTCATCTCAAGACCAAGTTTGGCTACGACGACGCGCTCGACGCGTTCGGTTGCCACGGCATTGGCGGCATCTTGGGCGGCGTGCTCACGGGCCTGTTCTGCGTGCCGGAGCTTTCGTGGACCGGTAAGGGCGGCCTGTTCTACACGGGCGACGTGTCGCTGCTCATCTCGCAGATCTTGGGCATTGTGGTGACGGTCGCTATTGTGCTGGTACTCGACTTGGTAATCGCCGCGGTGGTCAAGGCGCTGTTCCACGGCAGCCTGCGTGTGGACGAGGCCGACGAGGCGCTGGGCCTGGATGCGAGTCAGCACGGCGAGAGCGCCTACCCTTCGTTCTCCGGACTCGATTAGCAGCTTCCCCAAGCACCGCACCTCGGCCTTCAATCGTCGTTTGCGTACCTTAAGTACGCGGCACTCCTCTTTCAGGCCGATCTGCGGCACTTGGGAAACCTGCTAAGACCTGTTAGTTGCACTTATCTGATCTACAAGGTTGGTCTGCGGCACCTGGGAAACCCGCGTCTCATGTAAAGGGATACGTTGATTATTGAGAGGAATTCATTATGAAAAAGATTACGGCGATCGTTCGTGCCGAGAAGCTTGAGGTTCTTAAAGACGCGCTGTTTGCTGCCGATGTTCGTGGCATGACTATCAACCAAGTGCAGGGCTGCGGCGCGCAGCATGGCTGGAAGGAATACGTGCGCGGCAACGAGTTGCTTGTCAACACGATCCCTAAGGTGCAGTTCACGCTCATTTGCGCCGATGAGCATGTCGACGGAATTGTCGAGATTATCTGCAATGCTGCTCGCACCGGTGCCGTTGGAGACGGCAAGATCTGGGTCGAGCCGGTCGAGGAAGTTATCCGCATCCGCACCGGCGAACACGGCCCCGCCGCGGTGTAGAATCGACTGCCTGCCATCCGCAACGTTAAAATACTGCAATGAGGCACAAGACTTGCGTTGCGGATGGACAGATTATGGGGCGTAATAAATATCCCGAGGAGACGGTCGCGAAGATTCTCGACGCGGCGCTGGAGCTATTCTGCGCACAGGGTTATGAGGGGACGAGCATTCAAGATATCGTCGACCGCCTCGATGGCATGACCAAGGGCGCTGTCTATCATCACTTTAAGAGTAAAGAAGAGATTTTCAACGCCGCATTTGATCGGGCAATGGCTCCGATTGTTGAGCGCCGCCGCTCAACGCTTGGTATCGGTAATATGAACGGAGCCCAAAAGCTCAAGCGGCTGTACGCGCCCGAGTCCGTCGTTCCACAAATTGAGCTATGGGCACGCATACATCCTGCGGCGGATCCGGTAAAAAGCTCGCGTCTACTGGCGATGCAGTACCAGGGCTCGTTTGACGAATCGGCCGATGGCTGTCTTTTGCCAGTGATCGAGGAGGGCATCGCCGACGGCTCCATTGCGTGCGAATGCCCTCGCGAAGCGGCGGAGGCCGTATCGTTGTTGGCGAATCTTTGGTTGCTGCCATTGTTCCGTCCGCTTGAATCCAAGGACCGAATGCTCGCTCGCGCTCAATGTTTGGCGCAGATGGCTGCCGCGGTGGGACTTGATTTGGGGGAAGAAGTGCTTCAGACAACGGCACAGATTTGGGACGTATGGGACCGCGCCGGGTGGTAATATAGATACTGACGGTATGTAATTGATTTGTAAGGGTAGCCACGGCTGCCCTTTTCAAGTCATTAAATACATACTAACGGTATGTATAGGGGATAGGCTTATGGCTGAAATGCGGAGGAGTAGCGTCTCGTTGGCGCAAAAAACAGTGCGATCTATCAGGCTTTTCGGTCTTCTTGTTGCACAGCTGTGCGCGTATTCGATGTTGTCGGCACTGTGCTTTGCGTGCCCGCTTTACTTGTTCGATTGCAGCGGCTCGTCAACGTTATATGGTGCCGTCGCGGCGATAGCGTTCGTGCCGGGCGTGCTTGCGACTCCGGCTGGCGGAATCTTGGCGGATCGTGGGAGACATCGCGGGGTTCTTGTGATGCTCGGCATTGTTCTGATGGCTGCATCGCTGTTGTTTATCCCTATGAAGCGTTCGCTGCCTCTTGCCGTTGTCGTGGCAGCAATGCTTTGCGTCCAATATGGCATCCAATCGCTGCTGAAACCGATGCTTCAAATTGAGACGGTGCACATGATGGGCCAAGAAAAAGTTGAGCGTGCCACAGCGTTGGTCTCGCAGGTAACCATGGCGAGCAATATCTTGGGGCCTGTAGTCGGGACGGCAGTCTATGGGTGCTTTGGTATCGATGCTCTATGCGAAACCGCGGCGTTGACGTTTGCGATGTCAGCCCTGCTGTTCGGGGGCACACTCAAGCGATATGCCTCATTTGGAATGACAGGAGACAGTACGACTTGCTCGACATGCCGAAGCGATTTCCGGGAGTCGATTCGGTACCTGGTTCAAAACGCATCATTGCTCGTTGTGTTTTTGCTTGCGGCTATTTTGAACCTTGCGTTAGTTGGGTTAACGATTGGTGCTCCCATTGTTGTTTCAAAGCATCTCGGAATACAGTCATCCTTTGTTGGGATTATTGAGGTGGCTATGGGCTTGGGCGGTCTTGTCGGCAGTGGTTTGGTCGGTATTTGGCCGCATCGTTTTTCCTTCAAGGGCATATGTCGATATGTTGCGATGATCTGTTTTGGAGTCGTACCGATTATTGTCACGCTACTGAGCGGTCCTGATGAATTTGCGTTTACCGCGCTTGCGGCCGGCTCGGCATGGGTCATGGCGTGGGCAAGCATTACATCGGTTGAAATCGTTTCATTTGTTCAGCGGTCAGCGCCAAAGGAACTCTGCGGAAAAGTGCTGGCATTCGTTTATATGATGCTTTCCTGTGCAACGCCTATTGGCCAATTGGTTTACGGGCTCGCATATGATCGATGGGCTCCGGCGATTGTATTCGCAGGAATGTTGGCGGTACTGACGTTGACTACGGTGCAGTTTTATCGGCTGAAAAGTCGCTTGTGGCAATTGTCTTAAGGCGCAGGGACACCGTGGATTTGCGGAAGCATTGTCCCGCCGCGCCGGGACGCCATTGTCTGGGCATGCCTCACCTTCGTCTACAATATCGTGCAGACGAAGGAGAGGCATGCCCATGATCAAGATGTTTGCGAGTGACTTAGACGGAACGCTGCTGAACGCCCTGCACGAGGCGGATGGGACCATCCGCCGTGCCATTCGCGAGCTGACCGAGGCTGGCTTGCATGTGGTTCCCGCGACCGGGCGCTCGACGTTGCCAATCGGCGAGCATGGCTTTGCGGGGCTGGCACTCGACGCCTGTTGCTCCAACGGATCCATCGTGCGCAACAGCCATGGCGAGGTGCTCAAGACCTGGACCATCGACCCGCAGGTTACCGAGGAGCTGCTCAAGGCGTTCCCGGACATTTGCTTCGACTGTTCCACGCCCGACGGCATGTTCTCGAGCGGTTCGTTCGAGATGCACCAGGCGGGCTTTAAAAAGGACAGTCCTATCAAGCGCATCGTGATGCGCGGTATGCGTGCACGTGGCGGGTACCACGAGGAACAGTATTTCGACCAGTCGATCGGTGACATCCTGCGCCACGATGTGTGCAAGATCAACTGTCGCGTGACCTCGCCCGAGCTGGAGCGCGACCTTAAGGCGTATTTGGCCGAGCGCTCGGACCGTGTGGTCAACGCGCCGTTTGATCCGGTGATGTTCGAGATCACGGACGTGGCGTGCAACAAGGGCGAGAGTGTGGCCTGGCTGGCGGGCTACTACGGTATTGCCGAGGACGAGGTCGCGGTCTATGGCGATGGCGGCAACGATATCGCCATGCTCAAGCGTTTCCGTCACAGCTACGCGACCAAAAACGCAAGCGATGCAGCTAAGGCCGCCGCGAGCGCGACCATCGGCAGCTGCATGGTCCACGCCGTCCCCAAACACATGCTCGCCACCATGCGCAAGCAAAACTCTCGCACCGTCATCGAATAATGTGACAAAGGGACTGTCCCTTCGCCACATCCCAAATATTGCCTTTACGTGTTGATACACACGGTGTGCAATAATACTCGCACTGTGCAATAGCGCACAGGCTGAGTAACAAGGAGGACGCTTGTCCCAGCTCGAGAAATGCGATCGCCGGTCCCTTCGCTCGCAGCGTGCCCTTCGCCAGGCACTTGCCAGCGAGCTTGCCGAAAGCGGCGACCTTTCGCGCATTAATGTCGCGTCGCTCACCGAGCGCGCCGGCCTTACGCGCCGCACGTTCTATTCGCACTACCGCGATATTCCCGACTTTATCAATCAAATCGAGGATGGCTTGCTGGCCGAGATCCGTGAGCGCATTGAGCTCATCACCGCAGCTCAGCTGCCCGACCTCTATCACAACATCGATGAGCTCGAGCCGGCGCCCGGTTCGGTTGAGCTGCTGCGTTATCTTGCGGCCAACCGCGACTTAATCGGTGCGCTGCTGGGTCCGGGCGGCGACCAGGCCTTCATTAAAAGGATCATCGACACCGCTCGTGAGGCTGTGGTGCCGCGTGCGCAGACGGGCATTTTGGGCCTGGCGCTGGGCACGTTCTTTGACTACTATGTCACCTACGTCGTGAGTGCCGAGGTCGGCATGATTCAGCGCTGGTTTGAGCGTGGGCTCACCGAATCGCCCGAGGCCATGGCGCGCATTATGACGGTGCTCGCTTTTGTGCGCCCTGGTGACCTGTATGGCCAACCCATCGATATCAACGTGCCGGAATACGGCATGAAGCTATTGAACCTGCAGCTCGAGGACGCGGCCGACACCACCGCAGCCGTCGAGTCCAACAACTAAGAGGAGAGGCAATGAGCAAACTCGTCGAGGGCATTAAGGACCGTATGGTCGCTGCCGCGCGTGAGGCTGCGCCCGCCGTGGTGGATGCCGCGCAGAAGGCCGCGACCGCAGCTGCCGAGAAAGTTGCCGAGGCAGTTGCCGATGCCAAGAACGCGGCAGGGGAGACGTCCGTCGCTAGCGAGCCCGCCACCGCCGCTGAGCCCGTAGCCGCCGCCCACGCCCCCGAAGGCGCGATCTTCAACCCCGAGGCCGCCCGCGGCAACCTGCACCTGGGCATCGACGTGGGCTCCACCACCGTCAAGCTCGCCGTGCTCAATGACGACAACCAGATCGTCTACGCCAAGTACCAGCGCCACCACACCGACGTCCGTGCCTGCGCCCGCGACTTGTTCGAGGGTGCTGCGACCGTGCTGCCGACGGCCCAGATGACCTGCGCCATTACCGGCTCGGGCGGCCTGCTGCTGTCCCAGTGGCTCGACCTGGAGTTTGTCCAGGAGGTCATCGCCAGCAAGCGCGCTGTCGAGACCCTCATCCCGGCCACCGATGTCGCCATCGAGCTGGGCGGCGAGGACGCCAAGATCATCTACTTCGACAACGGCATCGAGCAGCGCATGAACGGCACCTGTGCCGGCGGTACGGGCGCGTTCATCGACCAGATGGCAACCCTGCTGCACACCGACGCCAGCGGCCTTAACGAACTCGCGGCCAACGCCACCACCATCTATCCCATCGCCAGCCGCTGCGGCGTTTTTGCCAAGACCGACGTCCAGCCGCTGCTCAACGAGGGCGCCCGCCCCGAGGACGTGGCGGCCTCCATCTTCCAAGCCGTCGTGACCCAGACCATCTCGGGCCTGGCGTGCGGCCGTCCCATTCGCGGCAACGTCGCCTTCCTGGGCGGCCCGCTGCAGTATCTCTCTGAGCTGCGCCACCGCTTCTACCTCACGCTCATCCTGGACGAAGAGCACCGTATCGTGCCCCAAAACGCTCACCTATTTGTGGCGAGCGGCGCCGCCATGGCGCACGAGTCCAACAAGCTCAGCACGTTCCCGCAGCTCATCGAGGCCATCGACAGCTTGGGTGACACGCAGGGTGCCGAGGTCGAGCGCCTGGATCCGCTCTTTGCCACCGACGAGGATTTTGCCGAGTTCAAGACTCGCCACGACACCGAGGTCGTCCCCAAGGGTAAGCTCGACGGCTACACCGGCCGCGTGTTCATCGGTATCGACGCCGGTTCCACCACCATGAAGGCCGCGCTCGTGGGCGAGGACGGCCAGCTGTTGCACACCTGGTACGGCAACAACAACGGTGACATCCTGGGCACGGCCAAGGTCATCATGGCCGATTTCTACAACCACATCCCCGCCGGCTGCACCATCGGCCACGTGACCACCACGGGCTACGGCGAGGCACTGCTCATCGAGGCCCTCAAGGCCGATTCCGGCGAGATCGAGACCGTCGCGCACCTGCGCGGCGCCAAGGCATTCCTGCCCGGCGTCGAGTTTATCCTGGACATTGGCGGCCAGGACATGAAGTGTCTGCGCGTCAAGGACGGCGTCATCGAGCACATCATGCTCAACGAGGCTTGCTCGTCGGGCTGCGGCAGCTTTATCGAGAGTTTCGCCGTGTCTATGAACATGGACGTGCGCGCATTTGCCGACGCTGCCATCCATGCCAAGGCCCCGGTTGATTTGGGCAGCCGCTGCACGGTCTTTATGAACTCGCGCGTCAAGCAGGCGCAAAAGGAAGGCGCCACGGTGGGCGACATCGCGGCCGGCCTGTCCTATTCCGTCATCAAGAACGCCCTGTTCAAGGTCATTAAGCTGCGCGACCCCAAGGAGATCGGCAGCCAGGTGATCGTCCAGGGCGGCACCTTTATGTCCGATGCCACGCTGCGCGCATTTGAGCAGCTCACCGGCGTTCATGCCGTGCGTCCCGACATCGCCGGCTGCATGGGCGCCTACGGTGCGGCCCTGCTCGCCCGCGATCGCGCCGGCGCCGACGGCACCTCGACCATTCTTTCTGCCGAGGACATCGCGCACCTTACCGTGACGCAAAAGCATGTCCGCTGCGGCCGTTGCTCTAACAACTGCCAGCTTACCGTCAACGACTTTGGCGGCGGCAGGCGCTTCATTACCGGCAACCGCTGCGAGAAGGGCGCCGGCCACAAAAAGCAGAAGACTGAGGCCCCCAACCTTTTCAAAAAGAAAAACGAGCTGCTCTTTAACCGCGAGATCCTGAGTCCCGACGAGGCCCCGCGCGGCACCGTGGGTATCCCGCGCGCACTCAACATGTACGAGAACTACCCCTTCTGGCACGCGTTCTTTACGCGCCTGGGCTTTAGCGTGCAGCTGTCCGACCAGTCGAGCAAAAAGACCTACCAGGCGGGCATCGAGTCCATGCCGTCCGAGAGCGTGTGCTACCCGGCAAAGATGAGCCACGGCCACGTGATGAACCTCATCGACCGCGATGTCGACTTCATCTGGATGCCGTGCGTGCGCTGGGAGCGCAAGGAGGATCCGACCGCCGGTAACTGCTACAACTGCCCCATCGTCATGAGCTATCCCACGGCGCTGGCGCTCAACATCGACGAGATTCGCGAGCAGAACATCGAGTTCCTGTACCCGTTTGTGCCCTATCACGACAAGACCGAGCTCAAGCGCCGCCTGTACCAGGTGCTCGCCGTCGACCGTGTGGCCGATGCACAAGCCGGTCGCGGTCGCGTGCGCGGTCCAAAGATCACACGCTCCGAGGTCGATGCCGCCGTCAACGCTGCTTTTGAGGCCGATGCGCGTTTCCACGAGGATATCCAGACCATGGGCGAGGAGGCCCTTAAGTGGGTCGAGGACCGCGGCGGCCACGGCATCGTACTCGCCGGCCGTCCCTACCACAACGACCCCGAGATCAACCACGCCCTGCCCGAGCTTATCTCGAGCTTTGGCTTTGCGGTCTTTACCGAGGATTCGCTCGCGCATCTCGTGAAGCCCGAGCGCCCGATCCGCGTCGTCGACCAGTGGATGTACCACTCGCGCCTCTACGCCGTGGCCCGTTTTGTGACGATGCGCAACGACCTGGACCTGATCCAGCTCAACTCTTTCGGCTGCGGCCTCGATGCCCTGACCACCGATCAGGTGCAGGAGATTCTGGAAGCCAGCGGCAAGATCTATACCGTGCTCAAGATCGACGAGGTATCCAACCTGGGCGCCGCGCGTATTCGTATTCGCTCGCTCATGGCAGCGCTCAAGGACCAGGAGGCCGAGCGCCTGGCCGAGGCCACGGCCGCGGGCGAGGCCTACGAGCAGGGCGATGCCGCGCCGGTGGGGCCCTCCACGGATGCCCCCGCGTTCGCGAGCCGCAAGTACACGTTCGAAGCGCAGCGTGAGAGCGCATCGACCGCGTGGCCCAAGGTGCCCTTTACCGAGCAGATGCGCGACGAGGGCTACACCATTCTGTGCCCGCAGATGGCGCCGATCCACTTTGACCTGGTCAAAGAGGTGTTCCGCGGTGCCGGCTACAACCTGGAGCTGCTGCCCTCGACCGACCATGACGCCGTCGAGGCGGGCCTGCGCTACGTGAACAATGACATCTGCTATCCGTCGATTCTGGTGACGGGCCAGATTATGGAGGCCATCGAGAGCGGTCGGTACGATCTGTCCAAGACGGCTGTGGTCATCAGCCAGACCGGCGGCGGCTGCCGTGCCACCAACTACATCGCACTCATCCGCAAGGCCCTGCGCGAGAGCGGCCACCCCGAGATTCCGGTGATCTCGCTTTCGGCCGTGGCGCTAGGCGAGGACAACCCCGGCTTTAAGATTACGCCAGCGCTGCTTAAGCAGGCAGTTTACGCGGTACTCTTTGGCGACGTGATGATGCAGATGCTCTATCGCTGCCGCCCGTACGAGGCCACGCCCGGTGCCGCCAACGCGCTCTACGAGGAGTACATGGCGCGCGCCCGCAAGCTGGCGCCCAAGTTCAACAGGCACAACTACACCAAGCTGTGCCGCGAGGCCATCCGCGCGTTCGACACCATGCCGCTCGTGGGCGAGGGCACCAAGCCGCGCGTGGGCGTGGTTGGCGAGATCCTGGTCAAGTTCCATCCCACAGCCAACAACCACGTGGTCGATGTTATCGAGCGCGAGGGCTGCGAGGCAGTGGTGCCGGGCCTGCTCGACTTCTTCCTGTACTCCATGAGCAACGCCGAGCTGCAGAAGGACGAGCTGGGAAGCTCTGCCACTACGCGCGCGGGCATGCAAGCGCTTATTAAGCTCGTGGACTGGATGCGTATGCCGGTGGAGGAGATGCTCGAAAAGTCCCGCCGCTTTGAGGCGCCCGAGCGCATCGGCACCATGGCCGACAAGGCCCGCACGGTGCTTTCGGTGTGCAACAACATGGGCGAGGGCTGGCTGCTCACGGCCGAGATGCTCGACCTGATCGACCACGGCGCGCCTAACATCATCTGTACGCAGCCCTTCGCGTGCTTGCCCAACCACGTGGTGGGCAAGGCCGTGATCAAGGAGCTGCGCCGTCAGCACCCCGAGAGCAACATCGTTGCGGTGGACTATGATCCTGGTGCGTCCGAGGTCAACCAGCTCAACCGCATTAAGCTCATGATCAGCGTGGCCAAGGAGAATATGCGCGCCGGCAAGGGCTTTAAGCTCGAGAAGGTGGCGCCGCTCGCAATGGACGAGGTCACCGGCCAGATGCGTGCCCATGATGGCTGCGTGAGCTGCGGGCCGGCCAGCGAGGAGGCCGTTGCATCGGTCGCCAAGCGTCTGGGACGCGGCATTAAGAAGTAGCTTGCCTGCTATGGGCTAGATATGAGACAAACGGGTGGTAGCCGTGCCGGCTACCACCCGTTTTTGCTGGATATATGTTGCGTAAATGACCTTGCTACAGCCTTCTGTGGGCTTGCCCGATTTTTGGGCCGGCTCGGGCTTTGAGGACAAGTTACTGCAAGCCCAGGGCGATTTTTCGCTCAACGCGGGCCAGCACAGCGTTGCCTATCTGCCAAACGACGAGACGACCGCTACGGTCTGCCCATCGCCACCTACGAGATGGAAGCCGAAAAGTATATCTACCGCGTGTACAAGTACGAGCTGTAGGGCTGCGCTTAGGTTTGACCAATGGAGTATGAAAACACGCCGCTCGCCGATACCCCCTCCGCGAGTGGCAGCCATATGGTTTGATAAAAGAAGCATATAGTTGTCGCCAGCCTGCTGGCGACGTTCTACCTGATATCGGAGGTTCCAGGTATGTTTCGCGCTCCGTTAAACAACTATCGGTTGGGCTAACATGGGTCGCCGTGCTATTTCGATAACCCTTGCAGTGGTCTGCCTGGCTGTGCTCCTGGGCGCTACAGGGCTGTTTGCTATAAGCCGAGAAACGTCTTATATGCAGGAATGCGCTTCCGAAGGGTTTGCCATTGACGGTTACTATCGGGACGACAAGACGAGTCTGGAAACCCTGGCCTTTCTTGAAGAGGATAACCATCGGTGGCAACTGGTCGACAAAGACGGCAGCTGCGTTGACGGGCAGTTTAAGCGTACGAACGATCCCAATATCCTGGTATTAAAGAAGGAAAACGGCGAAGAATTCGGCACGGTTCACGTTGCGTATATATCGCGCCGACGCAATCAGGGGCAGATTTACCTAATTAGAAATACTAAGGTGACCCGATTTTATCTTGTGAGCACCGATCCGGCGTTTACGGTGGAGTCTGGCGATGTCGATGCGGACGTCTGATTCATGGCAATAAAACAGCGAGCGGAGCGCGGACGTGAGCTACGTCCCGCTTTTTGCATGTGCCTGCGTCGCGTCTGAGCCTCGCCGCGACTTGCGCCTGTGCGCGGGAGCCATCCCATGCTCCGCATTACTCCACATCAAACTCCACGCGATCGAGCTCGGGCACATTGAGGTCGATGAGCTTGCGGGCGACGTGGCGGTCGCGTGCCCCGAGCGCCTCGCTTGTCGTCACATGGGCGACGATCTCGCGCTCGACGATGCCCTCCTCGTCGCCTTCGGTGGCCGAGGTCTCGACGGCGACGGTGTAATCCTTAAAGCCTGGCAGCACCGCCGCAAGCTCGCGCGTGGTTTCGGTGACGCCGTAGCCGTCCTGCACGCCGGCCTGCGCCGAGCCAATAGACCCCGCCGTCATAACGATGCAGGGGATGGCAAAGACTACCGTGCCCACAATGATGCGGCGGCGCACCTTGCGTGATAACTCGTTGACCTCGGCGTTTTCTTCAGCAGTCACAATACCGTCGCCGTTGAGGTCGCGCTTGAGCGGCACGCGCAAAAGAAGCAGTACGGCTTCGGCGGCCAGTGCGATAAAGACCACGTTGATGCCAAATTCATAAAGCGCCGAGAGAAACAATGACCCGCTTGCGATGGCGATGCCATAGCCCGCCGCGCACAGGGGCGGCATGAGCGCGGTCGCCACGGCCACGCCGGCGATGAGCGTTGCGGGCTCCTGGTCGCGTGAGTTGCCCAGCCCGCCCGCAAAGCCGCCGGCGAGCGCGACAGCGAGGTCCCACACGGTGGGTGTCGAATTGTCGATGATGGCGGCCGTGGTGGTGCCAAGGGGCGAGAGCTTAAAATACAGCGTGGACGTGACCAGGCAAAAGACCATCTGCAGTGCGAGGCTGGCAATGGCCTCGACGGTGATCTCGCGGTCGAGCGTTGCAATACCGTATGCCATGGCAAGGACCGAGCCCATAAGCGGGCAGATGAGCATGGCGCCTACAATGGCGATGTCCGAGTCGATATCGAGGCCGATGCTCGCGATCAACATGGCAATGATCAAGATGCATAAGTGTGAGCCAGTCAGGCGCGCCCCGTTTACAAAGCGCTTGCGAATCACGTGATAGGGCGCGCGTCCCTCGCGAATGTTGAATGCCCGCTTTAGAAAGCGGCTTGCGTTCTCCATGGCCTCGCTGTGGGCGGGGCGGATCCCATGGCGCCGATGATGGCGCTCGCGCAGTCGCTTGATCTGTTGTTTATCGAGTTCCATGCTTACCTCGTTCTGGCACGGGCTGCGTATCCCGCCCGTCGTCTTTACTCTACACCGCGCTGAGCAAGGTGTCAGAAAAGGTTTGTTGACCTGGAAGTCAGGCTAATCGGCTTGACTAAAAACGCCGTGAGGATCATAAGAGTCGAATAGACAAAAAAGCGCGGGGCCGGATGGTCTCCGACCCCGCGCTCTGCACGGGTGCGTTGTTGTTTGGTTTAGCCCAGCAGGCTCAGGCCAACAGAGACAAACGCCAGGATAACGCCGACGATGGACTCGCCGCCCAGCAGGCCGCTGGCAACGACCAGGCCCTGCTCCTGGAAGGCGACATCCTTGGCAGCCTTCTCCTCGTCCGAAAGACCGGCGTTGGCATCGCGGTGGGCTGCCCACTTGTCGTAGGCGAGCTTGACGCAGGAGCCCAGGAAGGCCGTGAGCGACATGTAGAACGGCAGGTACACGCCCAGGCCGATCATCATGGCCGGAATGCCGAGCCAGTACATGACGATGCCGGCGATAAAGCCGCCCGCAAACCACGGCACGCTCGGGATGCCCGAGACCATGGTGGCGACCACGCTTGCCTGTGCGGCCACAAAACTCTTGTCGGAGCCAAAGGCGTCCGGACCATAGGCGGTGACGAGCGCGACCATGACGGCGGCGGCGACCAGGGCGCCCACGATGCCGCCAATGGCCTGGCCGACCCACTGCGCGCGCGGGTTGGTGCCCAGCACGGCGCCGGCCTTGAAGTCGTTCATGACGTCGCCCGCAAGGCCGCACGCCACGGCCACGATGCCGGCGATAAAGAACAGCTTGACCTGAGCGAGCTGCGCGAAGGCGGCAACGATGAGCATGACGATGAGGCCGAAGATCTCCATGGGGTCGATGCCCGTCTGGCCGCAGCTCTGCGCGCTCATGATGGTGGTGACAAAGGTGAACAGCGTAACGATGACGGCCGGAACGGGGCCAAGGTCGAGCACGATGGCGATGATCACGGCGATGGCGGCAGCGCCCAGGCCGATGATACCGGCGTCGAGCTTAAGGGAGCCCGAGATGAGCGACTGCTCGTCGGCGTCGGTGGAGCTGTCGGCGGCGAGGCCGCGGACGATGCCGGCGACCTGCGGCAGGATGTCCTTAAGGACGACGGCGACGCCAAAGCCCATCATGAGGCCCATACCCAGGGACTTGACGATGCCCTGTGCGGTCATAACGTCAAACAGACCGGCAGCGGTGCCGCCGACGATGATGCCAAAATTGCCCAGCAGCGCGCCGGCAAACCAGAAGGCGACGGGGGCGAAGCCCACCAAAAAGCCGATGGACAGCAACATGGGCGAGTTGTAGATGGCAAAGGTCACGCCGGGGATATTGAGCGTGCACAGCATGCTGGGCACCACGCCCAGAGCGTCGCGAAGCACGCTGTAGATGCCGGCGATGGCCATGGAGCCAAAGAGCTGCTTGCCGGTCTTGCCGCCGGCCTCGGTCGCGCGCAGGGTCTGAGCTGCGGCGTTGCCGGTGGGGAACTCAAGCGCGGCGTCCACGATAAAGTGACGGTGGATGAGTGCCGTGGCCAGCAGGCCCAGGATAGTGCCGGCGAGTGCCACGATAAACATGTCGAGCCAGCTGATCTGGTCGGCATAGCCCAGCATCCAGGCGCCCGGGATGGTAAACGCCAGACCGCCGGCGACCATGGCGCCTGCGGACATGATGGTGTGGGTGACGTTTGCCTCGTTGAGGCTGGCGTTGCCCATGAGCTTAAGGAAGAACAGCGAAATGACGGCAGCGAAAATGATCGGCCAGGGGAGGGCGCCCATCTTGAGAGCGGTGTAGGCCGAGCTTGCCGTGATGATCACGCAGCCAAGGACGCCGATGACGACGCCGCGCAGCGTGAGTTGCCCGCGCATCGAAGCGCGGTTCGAGGGATTGCTCATATAGAACTCCTTTGCGTATATCCGCTTCCCCCGGGAGCGCCGTTACGGATACGGCGCGGGAAGTCGGGTTACCAAGGGCCGCCGCATGAGCTCGCAAACGACCGCGCACCAGTATAGCCTCAAGCTAGTCATTTTGGGATGACTGGTTTAGGTAGGCGATATACTGCTGAGCAGACGAAAGGAGCGCCGACGATGCTTAATGGCTGCGCATATATATTGACGGTCGACGTGGGCAACACGTTCATTCGCTTTGGCCTGTTTGCCGAGGATTCGGCCGCGGCACAGGAATGCCCGCTTGCGACGTGCGAGATCACCACGCCGTCGAGCATCACAGCAGACGAGGCACGCATGCGTCTCGTGCAGGTCATGGCCGCACTGGCGGTCGATGCGGGCATGCCGGGTGCGCTTGTGCCCGCGGCTGCTGTGCTGAGCTGCGTGGTCCCGGCGCTCGAACGCCCATGGAAGGCGGCGCTTTCCCGTACCTGCACGGGACGCGTGCTCACCGTGGGGCCGGGCCTCAAGACCGGCATGCCCGTGCACTACGACGACCCGGCCGAGATCGGCCCCGACCGCATCGCCGATGCCGTGGCGGCACGCGCCGTCTACGGCTCTCCCTGTATCGTGATCGACCTGGGTACGACGACCAATATCGAGGTCATCGATACGCACGGAACCTTTGTGGGCGGCGTCATCGCGCCGGGTCTGGCGCTCGGCGCCCGCTCGCTTTCGGCGGCTGCGGCGCGCCTACCCCAGGTCGAGCCCTCGGCACCGACGCATGTGATCGGCCGTAACACGCGCGAGGCCATGCGCTCGGGAGTGGTCTTGGGCGAGGTGGCCCGCATCGACGGCATGCTCGACATGGTGCTTGCCGAGATGCGCGCGACCAAGGCGGCGGGGGAGGGCGACGTGCCCATTGTCATCACCGGCGACGATGCCGAGGCGCTCGCGGCGTTGGTCGGCCACAGCCTGACGGTAGACGACGCACTGACGCTGCGGGGTCTCGCCGAGCTGTACCGCATCAACCAAAAGCCTCGTCGCGCATAAAGCCGAGGACGTCGGCGGGACAAACGCCCCCACCTTTCACCTGCTACAATGGGTCAAACTATTGCGATTACGGAGGTGTCTGCCATGTCGGACGATCTTCATCAAACTTCGTCAGGCAAGCGCCTGGACGTCATTAGCTGGGACGAGTTCTTTATGAGCGTGGCCATCGCCGCGCAGCGCCGCAGCAAGGACCCCAACACACAGGTGGGTGCGTGCATCGCCAACACCAACCACCGCATCCTTTCGGTGGGCTACAACGGTACGCCCTCGGCGCTCAACGACGACTTTTTCCCGTGGGGTACGAGCGACGACCCGCTGCAGGACAAGCACAACTACGTGGTCCATGCCGAGGCCAACGCCGTGCTCAACTACCGTGGCTCGCTCAAGGACCTCGAGGGTTCCACGGTCTACGTCACGCTGTTCCCGTGCCACGACTGCGCCAAGATTTTGGCGCAGGTGGGCGTGGGCGAGGTTGTCTACCTGGACAACAAGTACGCCGACACCGATGATGGGCGCATCAGCCGCCGCATCCTCGACTCCTGTGGCATCAGCTACCGCCAGGTTATCGTCGATGTGCACATCGGCACCGAGGGGCAGGCTCAGCAGTAGCGCGTGGCAACGCCAGCTGGCGGCAAAAGCAGCTAAAAGAGCCCCGTCCCAAATTGACTACTCGTGAAAGTCGCGTCCGCGCGCATGGACGGCTCGTGAGCGGGTACACGGCTGTAGTAACATAGCTCTGTCCGCGGGCGCGCCCGCGTTATTGTGAGAAAGGAGCCCCTGTGGCTGTTAACGAAGAGCTGCTTAAGAAGGTTCTTGAAGAGATTCGCCCCAACCTACAGGCCGACGGCGGCGACATGGAGTATATAGGCGTTGATGACGAGGGCGTCGTCAAGCTGGAGCTTCAGGGCGCCTGTGCCGGTTGTCCCATGAGCGCCCTGACGCTTTCCATGGGCATCGAGCGTATCCTCAAGGAGCATGTGCCCGGCGTTACCCGCGTTGAGCAGGTCAATGCTTCCGGCGAGGCCGAGGACCTGTACGACGAGTACGCGCCGTTTTAAGATGCAAAAGCTGCGGACGGTGCGCTCCGCATAGACGTTACGCCCAAATATGCGGCTGCGAGTGTAAGGCCCGCGGCCGCATTTGTATGTAGAGAGTAGGAGGGTCGACATGCTCAACGACTTCTACCATATGCTTGATCCCGTCGCGATTTCGGCGGGGCCCATCACGATTTACTGGTATGGTCTGGCCTATGTGGTCGGCGCCCTGCTCACGGCGGTTGTCATGTATCGCACGCAGCGTCGCTGGGGTTTCGACATTACGGTCGACGACCTGACGAGTGTCGTGGTCGGTGTGGTCTTTGGCCTTATCATTGGCGCCCGCCTGTTCTACGTCGTCTTTTACGGCGACGGCTACTACTGGGCGCATCCGCTCGAGATCTTTGCCACCAACGAGGGCGGCATGAGTTTCCATGGCGGCCTGGTGGGCGGCATCATCGGCGGCGTGCTCGTGTGCCGCATGTACAAGCTCGATGCGTGGACTTTGGCAGACCTCGCGGTCATCGGTGCTCCGCTGGCCCTGTGCCTGGGGCGCTGCGCCAACTTTGTCAACGGTGAGCTGTGGGGCAAGCCGACCGATTTGCCCTGGGGCGTGATCTTTGGCGGCACCGCGGGCGATATGCCGCGCCATCCCTCCCAGCTCTACGAGGCATTTCTCGAGGGCATTGTGCTTTTTTGCATCTTGCAGGTGCTCAGCCGCAAAAAACCGCTGCTTCCTCAGGGAACGTTTATGGGTGTGTTTGTGATGGGTTACGGCATCGTTCGCTTTTTGATTGAGTTTGTGCGTGTGCCCGATGCGCAGCTGGGCTATCTGCTGGGCGGCGTCATCACCATGGGTCAGCTGCTGAGCCTGCCGCTCGTAATCGCGGGCCTGGCGCTCATCATCTTTGCTCGTCGCCGCAACCAACCCCAGCGCATCTACCTCGACGCTTAACCACCAAAAAGTGAACAGGCACCTTTGTGGTGGTTCGCTGGGCAACGATGACAGAACCGTAACGTTTCCCCAGATAAAACCTGCTAAAATAAACCTGTCCCTTTTTGGCAGGTTTCTAGAAAGGCTTTCGGACTGTGAAGGATTCCGACCTCTCCACAACGGCTGCGCGCGACGCTGCCCGCATCGTCTGGTTTAAGCGCTACCCCGCCAAGCAGACGCTCATCGCATTTTTGCTCGCGCTGTTGGCGACCACGGCGTTTTCCATCGACCCCGCCCCGGTGTCGAGCAACGCGGTCTTGGCGATCGACCCCAAAGCCTCGGGCATGCTGTACGTGTGCTACGAGGTGCTCCTCTCGTTTGCCGGGCATACCGATGCGGTCATGCTGCTCGCGCTTGCCTGCCTGCTCACACTGCCGTTTCGCTACGTCTTCTTTGGGCGCGGCGACGCTTGGCGCCCCTCGGTCATCCTGCCGTCGCTGTTTTTTGCCATCTGCATGGTGTTTGGTCGCAGCTACGACCTCACCGACTCGGCCGAGATCGTGCTCGGCGACAAGGCCCGTATCATCTGCGCCTGGATCGGCGGCGCGGGCTGGATGCTCTTGGCGGTCGTGGCCTTCTACCTGACTTTTGAGTGTCTGGATTGGCTGAGCTCTCGTCGCATTCCGTTTTCCGAAGCGCACTTTGGCCGCGTATGGCGCGTGGCTCACGCCGTGCTCTCGGTCCATCCCTTTGCCGGGCCCCTCCTGGTGCTTATGATCGCCTGGGCGCCCACGCTCATCGCCTCGCTGCCCGGCCTCTTTATGGGAGACACGGGCGCGCAGATTCGCCAGTGGTTCAACTACCCCAACGGCACGAGCGACTACCTGCGTCTGCTCAACCCCAATGTGTTGCTCAATGGGCATCACCCCGTGGCGCACACCGCCATCATCGGCTCGTGTGTCCAGCTGGGCCTTTCGCTGTTCAACAGTGCTAACGCCGGCCTCATCATCTACACCTGCGCTCAGTTCGTCATCACGGCCGCCTGCATGGCCTATTCCATCTCGTCGCTGCGCAAGCTGGGCGTGAGCCTGCCGGTCCGCGGCATTATCTTGCTGTTCTTTGCGTTTATGCCGATGTTCTCCAATTATGCGGCGCTGCTCACCAAAGACGTGCTCTTTGCCGACGCGTTTTTGCTGTTGCTGGTGCAGACCGTTAAGCTCGTTGCCTGCGGTTTGCCCCGTCGCGATGCCAATGCCGAGCGTGCGGGCGAACAGAGGCCCGTGCTCTTTGCGCGCCACGACTGGCTGTTGCTTGCGCTGGCTGCCATGGGTTCCACGTTTTTGCGCAATGGCGGCCTGGTCTTTCCGTTGGCGGCCTGCGTGATTGCGGCGGCGTTTTGCGCCTGGGACGTGCATGTGGCTCGTCGTGCGGCCAAGCAGACGGGTGCTGCGCCTGCGGGCGTCACCCCGCGTTTCCGCTGGGTGGGAGTTCTTGCGGTGCTCGCACTCTGCCTTGTCTCTAATATGTACTTCACCAAGGTCTTTATGCCGGCGCATGACATCACGCCTGGCTCCAAGCGCGAAATCCTTTCGATTCCGTTTCAGCAGACGGCCCGTTTTGTCCAAAAGCACGACGGCCTCAATTCGGGCGTCAATCCCACGGTCAAGGAAGACGGCACCATCGTGGAGGCTCCTTGCGATGGCTTGGTGACTGACGAAGAACGTGCCGTGATCGATCGGGTGCTCCAGTACGAAAACTTGGGCCGTCGTTACAATCCCGACAAGTCCGACGCCGTTAAGAATTGCTTTAACGAGTACGCATCGCAGGAGGACATCAAGGCCTATTTTGAGGTGT
>UQUG01000020.1 GCA_900544205.1 uncultured Collinsella sp. | reverse complement strand
AGAGCCCTCACTTTTAATCAGAATTAACTAAAGTAAAATGAAGTTAAACGGCGGTGTGAAAGGAGAGCCTTGTGGAATATCTCGAGAACCCGTTTACCCCCAGTTTTGGCGAGGTTCCTGCCCATCTCGCTGGCAGACAACAGATTATTCGGGATCTGGACCGTGCCTTCTTGAGCCAGAGCAGGCGCCCAGAATTGACCTCGATCTTCTCAGGCGCGCGTGGAACCGGTAAAACCGCTCTCATGTCGTCGCTCGCGACAAGGGCGGAATCCCACGGCTGGATTGCCGTAAAGACGACCGCGCTCCCGGGAATGCTTGAGGAAATCGAGTTCGGGGCGAAACGTGCTGCCGGCCATCTTATCGACCCGTCTAAGAACTTCGAAGTCACCGGCCTCGGAATTGCACCGCTCGGCAGCATCGAGGTCAATCGCGTTCACGATGCCTCAACCTGGCGTTATCGCATGAGCGACATCATCGACCAGCTCAACGAGGCAGGCACCGGTCTGCTCGTCACGGTTGACGAGGTGGACCCGACACTCGACGAAATGATTCAGCTCGCAGCGACGTATCAGCACTTTGTGACCGATGGGAAACGCGTCGCCCTGCTCATGGCGGGACTTCCCAACAACGTCTCGACGTTGCTGAACCACAAGACGGTCTCGTTCCTTCGCCGCGCCCAACAATATCATCTGGGTCGCATTGCCGACTATGACGTACGCGAGGCCTTGATTCGCACAATCCAGGAAAACGATCGCCTGGCAGATGCTGAGGGAATCGATAGAGCCGTTCGCTCGATCTCTGGTTTTCCCTTCCTATTGCAACTCGTAGGCTACCGTGCCTGGGATCTCACAAGCGATTCGAAGGAAATCTCGTCACGCGACTTTGACCTGGGAATCAAAATCGCGCGCGACGAGATGGACGACCGAATCCTCGCGGCAACCTATCGGGAACTCACTGCAGAGGACAAGCGATTCCTCATCGCCATGCTCGATGACGAGGAAGAGTCCACCACCGCCGACCTTGTCGAGCGCCTTAAGCGTTCGCCGCAGCAGGTCTCCCGCTACCGACGCCGAATGATAGATGCCGGCATCATCGGGGAACGAGGACGAGGGCTCGTCGCATTTGAATTGCCATTCTTCCGCGACTATCTCGCGGCTCAATGCGTGAAATAGGCATCAATGAGGCAAAGGGGCTGTCCCTTTGCCTCATTGTCTATAGGTAGCGGCCGGTGATGCTTGCGGAGCAGGCCACGATGTCGCCCGGCGTACCGGCGCAGACGATTTGCCCGCCCGCGTCGCCACCGCCCGGGCCCATGTCGATCACGTAATCGGCGTTACGGATAAGGTCGGGATCGTGTTCGATCACGATAACCGTGGCGCCCTTGGCAACGAGGCCGTCAAACACACTCAGCAACACCTGAACATCGAGCGGATGCAGGCCAATCGTGGGTTCGTCGAACACGAATACGGCATCATCCTGCACGCGGCCCATCTCGCTCGCGAGCTTAAGGCGCTGTGCCTCGCCGCCCGAAAGCGCCGGCGTGGGCTCACCGAGCGTGAGATAGCCCAAGCCCAAGTCGTGCAAGGTCTGCAAGCGCGCCTGAACCTTCTTGAGCCCCAGTGTGGCGTCGATGGCCTCGTCCACACTCATGTCCATGAGCTGCGGCAACGTCAGCAAGCTCCCGTCCTTGCCCTCGCGATGGATACGCGAAGCCACGTCTGCATAACGCGAACCGCGACATGCCGGGCAGACAATCTCGACGTCGGGCAAAAACTGCACGTCGAGCGATATCGATCCCGTGCCGTCGCACGTAGGACAGCGCAAGGCGCCGGTGTTATAGCTAAAGGCACCCGCCTTGTAGCCAGCCGCCTTGGCCTCGGGCGTACGGGCAAAGGCGCGGCGCAGCTCATCATGGATGTCGGCATAGGTTGCGACCGTCGAGCGCACGTTGGCGCCGATGGGCGTGGCGTCAATCAGGTTGGCACGAGCAATGCCTTCGGCATCGACCCAACGCACGTGTCTTGGCAGGCGCTCGCCAGCTGCCTGGGCCTTAAGCGCCGGAATGAGCGTCTCGAGCACCAACGTCGTCTTGCCCGAGCCCGAAACGCCCGTCACCGCGACAAGGCGGCCGCGCGGGATATCGACTTCGAGCGGTTTTACGGTATGGATGGCATCGGTTGCCATGCGGATATGTCCCTGGTCGAACATTTCCTCGTCAGTCACCTGTGGACGCAAGCGCTTGGACTCTGAGCACAAAAACGGCGCGATGCGGCTGCCCTGCGATTGCTCGACCTCGTCCACCGTACCTGCAGCGATCACGTTACCGCCGCCTGCTCCGGCAACGGGGCCCATCTCGACCAGATAGTCGGCTTCCGCCAGTACGCGCGTATCGTGGTCGACAACAACCACGGTGTTGCCGTCATCCACCAGATCGCGCATCACGCCTACCAAGCCGTCGACATTGGCAGGATGCAAGCCGATCGAGGGCTCATCCAGTACATAAAGCACGCCCGTGGAGCGATTGCGCACCACGCGAGCAAGCTGCACGCGTTGACGCTCACCCGTGGAAAGCGTGGCGCCGGCGCGATCGAGCGAAAGGTAGTCGAGCCCCAAGTCGATCAGACGGCGAGCCGTGCTCAAGAACGAATCGCAGATATCCGTCGCCATGGGCCGCATCTCGCCCGGCAACGACGCGGGCACCCCGCGAACCCATTCAATCGCCTCGCCCAGCGTCATGGCCGCCGCCTGCGCCAGATTGATACCGCGCACCTGGGGCTGGCGAGCAGTCTCGGAGAGACGCGTGCCGCCGCAATCACGACACGGTCCCTCGCGCAAAAAGCGCGCAACGCGTTTTAAGCCCTTATCGTCCTTGACCTTGGCGAGCGCATTCTCGACGGTATAGACGGCGTTGTAATAGGTGAAGTCGAGCGGCGTGGCGCCCTCGCCGTTTTTGGGAACGTAGAGAATGTGCTTCTTAACCGCCGGACCATGGAACACGATGTCGCGCTCTTGAGGCGTGAGCTGGTCAAACGGAACATCGGTGCGCACGCCCATCTCGCCGGCCACCTGCTTCATCAGATCCCACATGAGCGTGCCCCAAGGAAGCACCGCGCCCTCGTTGATAGTCTTTGACTCGTCGGGTACCAAGCTCGCCTCGTCCACCTCGCGCATGACACCGGTGCCGCCGCAGGTGGGACACGCACCGCCACTGTTAAAGGCAAGGTCCTCGGCACTCGGCGCGTAGAACTCGCGGCCGCATGTCGGACACGTGAGCGACAGGCCTGCGGCAACGTTAAGGATCGGCTCCACACGCGCCCCGCAGCGCGGGCACACGTGATGGGCGCAACGGCTAAAGAGCAGACGCAGGCTATTGTTGAGCTCGGTCATGGTGCCAAAGGTCGAGCGTACGCCCGGCACGCTGGGGCGCTGATGCAATGCGAGCGCTGCCGGCACGTGCAGCACCTCGTCCACCTGGGCGTGTTCGGCCTGCGTCAGGCGACGTCGAGTATAGGTGCTGAGCGCCTCCAGGTAACGACGCGAGCCCTCGGCATAAAGAACCCCCAGTGCCAGCGAACTCTTGCCCGAACCCGACACGCCAGCAATACCTACGAGCCTTCCCAGCGGAATATCGATATCGATGTCCTTGAGGTTGTGTACACGCGCGCCACGCACCTCGATAGCCTGCGGGCTCATCTTCTGTTCCGTCACCTTTATCACCCTACTCGTGCCATAAAATGCGATCGCGAATGTACGCGCCCAGCATGGGCACGGTAAACCGGACGAGGCCGTATCCGGCAGCCTCGATGACGCGCTCGCGAATCAGGCTTGCGCGATATTTGCTCGCCCAGCTCTGGGTGCGATCGCAGCGCTCAATGATATCCGCCATGCGAGTTGGTTTGCCCTCGTCAACCGCCATGGCCTCGATAAAAAGGCGCTGTGGACTGCGCAGCCCGTAATATAGAGGCGCGTCAACCGCTTCGTAGAACTCGGAGACGGCATCCGCATGGCCATCCTCGACATCGTGCCTTTCGATGACTTGCGAGCCACGCCGGACAGCAGAGCGCCACATGTAATAGCCCACCAGCTGAACCATATAGGGATGCCCCATGCTCCTGTGTGCCGCAAGGTCCGCCGTCTCCGTGTCAACGTAAAGACCAGCATCTTTGACCGTCTGGATATATGAATCACGCACCTTGGGCAAGGATATCGCCCCCAGCGTACGCTGCTGGGCACGCCGCAAAAACGTCACGCTCGGCTCTTCGAGCAGATCGTCAACCATACTGGGTAAGCCGGCGAACACCAGCGCAAGACCGCGCTGGTCGCTATCGGGCAATCCCGTGGCATCCTGGTCTCCGAGCACCTGCTGATAGAGAACGGCAAGAGCCGCTAGTTCCTCGATAGACGCAGATTGCGCCTCGTCAATCGCAAACAGTATGCCCTTGCCTGGACCGAGCTTCTTGAGGCGCTCGTTGACCAGCCCTCGCAACGTTTCGCCCTTTGCTCGCGCCGCCTCGACCGACATCCGGCCAAACGACGAACCGAATTCCATTGACGTCACAACGGGCCTATTCGAGCGAAGCGCGTCGGCCAAGCGGTCGCATAAGCCAAGCGAAGCGGAATCGGAGACAACCGCCCATCCGCGCTCGCTGGCCAGACGTTGCAGCTCCCGCAGGAGAACTGTCTTGCCGCAGCCGCGGTTTCCCGTAATGAGCATGAGCCTGCCCGGCGCTCCGGCGCCGTTATCGAGCCCTTCCTCAAAATCTTCGATGACCGACTCGCGACCAATGAGCATCGGAGGCCGCTTGCCTGCCGTTGGCTTAAAGGGATTTGGATTCATGTCGGCCTCCTCGGATTGGCAAACGCTGCCTATAGTTATACCAACTTATACCGAGTTATACCAACAGCAGGTGACAAAGAGGCCGCCCTTCTATCACCTATGGCAGAAGAACTCTGCGTCTGCTGCTCGCCAGGGGCGGAAGGTGGAGGGATCGACCTTTACGTGCGCCGCGGCGGGTACGTCGTACCATTTGACCGTGTAACCGGCACCGTGAGAGCAAAAGACCGAATCAGGCGTGTTGGGCAGATCGGCCTCGGGCTCATAGGCGGCCGCCTCGATGACGCGCTCGGCATCATGGCAAGCCGCATAACCGGCGAACTCCAGGTACAGATGACCGCGGCCGCTTGTGTAGGCAGCTACCTCCAGGGCATAGTCCTGCACCTCGGATGCCGGCACGCGACCCACAAGCTTCGCCCGGTCCCCCGCCATCGTCGGCGGCTCGTACTCGGCACCCATGCGCGTGGCATCCGAGAGCGCCCGGCCCACGCACTCCCCCGGCACCTCGAGCTCAAAGCGATACCACGGCTCCAACAGCACCGCCGCGCCGGCCTCACGCGCCTGCATCAAACCCTGACGAATCGCGCGGTACGTGGCCTGGCGAAAATCGCCGCCCTCGGTGTGTTTGGCATGCGCACGGCCGCCCGTGAGCGTAATGCGCACATCGGTGATGGGAGAGCCAGTCAGCACGCCCAGGTGATCGCGCTCCATGGCGTTGGTGAGCGCCAGACGCTGCCAGTTAAGATCGAGCTCGTCGGTCGAGGTAACGGTGCCAAACTGCACGCCCGAACCCGCCGGCAATGGCTCCAGGCGCAGATGTACCTCGGCATAGTGGCGCAGTGGCTCAAAGTGGCCCACGCCCTCGACCGGCTGCGAAATAGTCTCCTTATAGAGAATGCCGCCAGACTCAAAATCAATCGAAAGGCCAAAGCGATCGGCCAACACCCGCTGCACGACCTCGAGCTGCACGGCGCCCATCAACTGCAAATGAATCTGCTCAAGATGCGTATTCCAGCTTACGCCGAGCATAGGATCTTCGTCCGCCAACTCAGTCAGTGCTTTGAACACCGCGTGGACATCGTGTTCGCCCGGAAGCACCGTATAGGTAAGGACTGGCGCAATGACGGGCGCATCGCCCGCGGGCTCCGCGCCCAGGGCGTCCCCTGGGCGAACGTGTGCAAGACCCGTCACGGCGCAGATGCCGCCAGCGGCAACTTTCTGTGCAAGCTCGTATTTCTCGCCGTTATAGATGCGCACCTGATCGATCTTTTGCTCCCATGCCTCGGCACCGGAACGTCCGCCAATCATCTGTTTTGCGTGCAGCGTGCCGCCGGTCACTTTAACCCAAGCCAAACGCTCGCCGCGATCCCCGCGGCTGACACGATAGACGCGCGCGGCAAACTCCGGGAGCCACGCCTGTTCGCGCATCAGCGCACATATGCCATCCAGCAGTTCGTCCACGCCCTGGTCCCTGAGCGCCGAGCCGGCAAAGCAGGGAAAGAGCTTGCGCTCGGCAACCATGCGCGACAGCGTTGCGACAGAAAGCTCGCCCGCTTCAAAAAACTCCTCGAGCGCCGCCTCGTCCAACGCAGCAGCGTCCTCCTGAACGGCGCCGCCCGCCAGCAGTTCGTTGGCATCCAGGCAGCCCTCGGAAAGACGCTGCCCAAGCTGTGCCAGCAAAACATCGCGGCCGGGATTCTCCAAATCGATTTTGTTGATATAGATGAACGTCGGAATGTCATAGCGCGCAAGCAGGCGCCACAGGGTTTCGGTGTGCCCTTGCACGCCGTCGTTGGCGCCCACAACCAAAATCGCGTAGTCGAGTGCGCGCAGCGTGCGCTCCGCCTCGGCAGAAAAATCGACATGTCCCGGCGCATCCACGAGCATGACGTGGGTATCGCCATGGTCGAGCATGGCCTGCGACGAGAAGATCGTAATGCCGCGCTCGCGCTCGATCGCGTTCGTGTCCAGATATGAATCGCCATCGTCCACGCGGCCGCGCTTGCGAATGCGACCCGCGTTGAACAGCATGGCCTCGGCCAGCGTGGTCTTGCCGGCATCGACATGCGCCAAGATTCCAACGACCGCTTGCTTCGACATGGCTCTCCTCTTATTGCAAGCCCACCGCACGCGGCAACGGGCATCCTCGTTCCACACTGGATGATACAATTTACGGGCCGGCGGGCGAAGCGGGCCCTATCCCCCGACCGAGCTCATCGCCCTGCGTTGCCGCGCGGCGATTTTCGTAGGTTCGCGCCTTGCGAAAGCCGGCTCGCAAAACAGCGCAGCGAACGAAAATGACCCCACCCGGGGCCATTTTCGTTCGTGCAAATTGTTGATACGCGTCCCCGCTCTTATGTCTCGCGCAGCCAATCGAACGCAACACGCGCCGTGCCGTCGGATACATAGACGACGCCGGCACGCTCAAACCCCGCCTTAATACTCGCACCCTGCATGGGCAGGTTGTCCTGATGCGTGTCGATGCGCAGGTGATCGGCACGCTCCTTGGCAAAGGCAAACATCGCAGCCGCGATACCGTGCACGGTGCCGTCGGATGCCACACGGTGCAGCACGGCGTACGGAGTGTCGCTACGCCATTGACCGTCCTCAATTACGTCATAGCACTCGTCCGGGCCTGGTAAAAAGGCAAACGTCGCCACCACGCGGCCGTCGACTTCGCACACATGGCTGCCACCGGCGGCGATATCGGCAGCCAGCTGCTCGGCAGAGGGCGTGCCCTCGGGCCACTGCGTGGCGTTGCCATGCGCACGCATAAAGGCGCGGGCCGCGTCATAGATAGCCATGATGGCGGGAATGTCGGTATCGAGGGTTTTTCTGATCATCACGCGGCGACCTCACGTTTATTGGTATCACTTTGATTGAGCAATGATACCAACGTTTGGAGAGGGGCGCGAAGCAGATGGGGAGCAAAAAGCGAGCCGCCTGGTCAAAAGCCAAAAGCGAGTTTTTGGGCGCTGCCACGGGCGGCGATATGAGCGACCTGTTTGCACACGAAGACGAGCGCCGCGACGCACTAGACGCCGAGCGCGATGAAGCCTGGCGCTACAAGTCGTGCGAGCGCAAAAACCGTTACGACACGCGCGCCGAGGCCGAGGCAGTCATGGCCGACTGCGAAAACCGCGGACGGCGCGGTTTGGCCTGCTACAAATGCGAATACTGCGGCGGATGGCATCTGACGTCGCACCCCTGGAAATAGGCCCCGCATCGGCACGGCGCTGGCGGAGTGCCAGCCATCGCACGCAAGCTACGGGCGCGGCGGCACCAAAACATCGTAGCGGACGGCCTTGCCCGCAAGCTGATAGCTCGGCTTAACGCCGGCAAGCAGTGGTCCCTTCGCCGGCCGTTTGATAACGACCTTGCGCGGGTGCACCGCAAGCGCGGCTTCGACCAGCGTCTTCTCATCGGCACACGGCTGTTCCAGATGGTGCAAGAGTTGGAACTTCTTTTTAACCGCCGCGCTCTTGGTGCGCCCGGGAAACATGGGATCCAGATACACCACGTCGGGAGCAGCAAGCTCGCCCTGACCGATCAGCTCAGCTACATGGAGAAGGCCGGCAATACTGTCCTCGCCCGCATGTAAACGCATGCGTGACACGGCAGCCGCAAGCGCCGGATCATCTGCCGCACGATCCAAGGCATCCTTGAGGAGCGCCGCGATCACGCAATCCTGCTCATACAGATCGACGGTAAAGCCCGCGGCCGCCAGCAGCAGCGAGTCCTCGCCAAAGCCTGCCGTGGCGTCAATCGCCCATGGGCGCTCGATGCCTTTTGTGCGCGCAGCCTTTACCAACAGCTCTTGCTGCAGACGGCCCTGCTTGAGCCGCGGAAGCATACGGGTAAAATCGGCACGCAGTTCCATCGAGCCGTCGGTGAGCGTGAGTCCCTCGGACTTCCCGGTCAGCTCAAGCCCCGCGGCTCGAGCAACAGAAAAGGGATCGATGATGCCCATGGGTACTCCTTAGCAAGCAAAACGAATACGCGAGCGCCGTTTATGTCGGCACCCAACCGTCCGCTATTGTCCCACATGCGACATGGCCCACAGCATCCCAACGCAAAGCACCGCCATCAATCCCGTGCACACGGCAGCGAACACAGAATCACCCATGCGCCTTCCCAACGACCGCGGGTCACGCACTTGACCTGTTCCGTACATCATGGCTCCTCCTTCGGTCCAGCTCTTACCATGGCCCCATCATCGCAGCGCCGCACATGAACTGCCATCGATTTGCCTTACAGCTGGCTTTCCTTTTTGAAAGATTGCCCTGCACAGACGAGAAGCGCTTTCTGACACACACGCCGTCACGTTGAACTACAATGTGCTTCACGTTATGTGCAGCATATGGGACGCGCCAGACTGGCAGCGCCCGCATCGAAAGGACTACCTATGAGCGCCGCGCGCAAGACACTCAAAATCCTTGCCCTCATCTATTTTGTTCTGGGCATCGCCAGCCTCGTCATCGGAATCGCCGGCATCGCGACCGGCAAATTTGAATCCGTCTACGGATCGAACGCCATGCTCGCTGCTGTCGTTGTGATTATTAAAGGCCTTGTCGACTTTGCGGCAGGCGTCGCCGGTATCAAGGGCGCCAACAAGCCTTCGCAGGTAGACGGCGCATTTAAGCTCGGTATTGTTGCCGCGGTCGCCACGCTTGCGCAGGCCGTGCTCTCGCTTCCCGCGCTCGGCGGCAGCTCCGTCAATATCGTCGCCTTTGTCATCGTGGTCTACGACCTGTTCTTTGTTCAGCAGGCACACGCCGTTAAGGCCGAGAACAAGGACCGCCTGTAAGCGCTCGCTTCTCATAACCTCTGCAGCCAAGCAACTAAAAAGGGCCGATCGCGCATCTCCGCGGTCGGCCCTTTGCATTTGCCCAGATAAAACCTGCCAAAATTAACCTGTCCCTTTTTGGCAGGTTGTTAGCTGTGGCGGTACTCGGCGATGATGAAGTCGATATCGGTCTGGAGCGTGTCCAAGTTTGCCAGGCGCTCTTTGTCGGCAGGGCGCGTGCGGTAGTAGTACGGCGTCATCTGGAACACCGCCTCGATATCGGCCTGGGTCTGAAGCGTAATATTCGCAGACACCCGCTGTGTTCCGACCAACTCGAGCCCGGTGGTCTTCGGCAGTTTTTCATCGTTGAGATATGGCGTATCGTAGAGCACTTCCTTGAGCCCAAAGAGATGACGGGCACCCGGCACCACGGTATAGAGCGAGCCCTCTGGCGCCAGCACGCGGGCAAATTCGCGCTCGTTAAAGGGAGCAAAGAGTTCGGTCACCATATCGAAGGTGCCATCGGCCACGGGGATATCCTTCATGTTGGCCACAAAGTAGGTCGCATCGCCGCGCTTGGCGGCCAGGCGCACCATCTCTTTGCCCAGGTCGAAACCGTAAGCATCCACGCCCGGCACCGCGCCCATGGCGCTGGTATAGTAGCCCTCGCCGCAGCAAATATCGAGCAAGGTCAGCTGCTTGCCCGTAGACACCCCGTGCTCTGCCGCCCGCTCGTGCACCAGCTCGACCATCGCATCGCGCAACGGCGCGTAGTATCCACGGTTCAGAAAGTCACGACGGCTGCGCGCCTGCGACTTGGGATCGCCCATGGAGTCGCCGCTCTTGGACGAGCGCAGTAGATATAGATAGCCCTCGCGCGCACGGTCAAACCGGTGTCCGCCCGCGCATGCAGCACCGCGCTCATTGTCCGCCAACGGTTCATGGCAAACGGGACACAACAACATGGCAACTCCTTAGCGCGAACAACACAACGTCCACCATTGTCGCACGCCTTCCCCACCTAGTCATTGGGGACGTTCTTGAATGACTAAGGAGTGTCCCCAGCTGCCGACAGAAAAGGAACGTCCCTAAGTGCCGACTGGTTGCATTAGGAGTATCATCGTCTGCGCAAATAAGCACGAAAGAGCATGTTAGAGATTGAGAGCGTATGGCCGATACCGCATCTAAGCACATTGACATGACCACCGGATCTCTGTGGCGCAATATTCCCCTGTTCGCCTTCCCCGTGGCCGCCACGAGCATCTTGGAGCAGCTGTCGAACCTCATCGCCACGGTCATCATCGGTAACTTCTCGGGCGACCAGGGAACCCTCGCCATGGCGGCGGTCGGCTCCAATGTTCCGCTTACCAGTCTTATGCTCAACCTGTTTATTGGCATGTCGCTTGGCTCCAACGTGGTCATCGCCAACGCTATCGGCCGCAACGATCAGAGCATGGTCAAACGCGCCGTCCATACCTCGATTTTAATGGCGCTCGTAGGCTTTGTCGTCATCGCTCTGGGCGAGATCTTTGCCGAGCCCATGCTCGCCGCACTCAACGTGCCTGCCGAGACCATGCCGCTCGCCTCGCTCTACCTGCGCGTCTTTTTGCTCAGCCTGCCCTCGATCTTGCTCTACAACTTTGAGGCCGCGATTTTCCGCTCCGTCGGCATCACCCGCATGCCGCTGCAGGCGCTTGCTGTGTCCACCGTCCTCAACATTGGCCTAGACCTCATCTTTGTCCCCGTACTCCACTGGGGCGTCGCGGGCGTCGCCATCGCCACCGCCATCGCCTATACCGTCAGCGCCGCCACGCTCTTTATCCGCCTGCTCAAGACCGACTCCGTCGTCCGCGTCACCCCACGCGACCTGGCTATCGACCCCGTCGCCCTCAAGCGCATCGTCAAGATCGGCCTGCCCGCCGGCATCCAAAGCGCCGTCTTTGCCGTCGCCAACATCATCATCCAGTCCGCCATTAACAGCCTGGGCACCGAGGTCATGGCGGCATCGAGCGCCGCCATGAGCCTGGAGTACGTGTGCTATAACCTGCTCAACAGCTTTAGCCAGGCTTGCACCACCTTTGTGGGACAAAACCACGGTGCCCGCCAGATCGACCGCTGCACCAAAACGCTTAAGGTCTGCCTGGTCGAAGGCGGTATCGTTGCCCTCACCACGATTATCGTTATTGTCGGTCTGGGGCGCGAGATCTTGTCGCTCTTTAACAGCGATCCCAACATCGTCTCGATCGGCTATATCCGCGTGTGTTCGATCTTCCCGGCGTACGCCTTTAGCATGTTCTACGAAAACATGTCCGGCTACCTGCGGGGCTTTGGCATCTCGCTCATGCCCGCCCTCATCACCATGATCTGTGTCTGCGGCATCCGCTTCTATTGGGTATTCTGCGTGTTCCCGCACTTCCGCACCTTTGCGAACATCATGATGGTCTACCCCATCAGCCTGGGCACCACGGCGTTCTTTATGGTCGTGGCGGTACTACTCTGCCACCCGGCACGCACCTATCGCGCCACCAAAGCCAAAGCAACAGCCCGCTAAACAGCGCACTCAACGCCACGCCAGTCATTAATTGACAATATGCGAGCTCATATAGTCGATAAAGCGCCTCGTGGCGATGGGCATGGTGTCCCAGCTGCGCCAGGCGGCCACCACGTCGCGCGAGGGGGCATGCACGATAGGCCGCACACGGATATCGGCTTGCACGCCCTCAACGGTACGGCGATAAAGCATACTCACGCCCAGGCCTTCCTCCACCATCGCCATGATGGTGTAGTCGTCGGTCACCTCGCTCGTCACGTGCGGCGACAGCCCATGCGCCGCGAATGCATCGAGCACCAGGCTCTGTTCGCCTTCATCCAGCAGCACAAACGGCTCGGACGCTAGGTCAGCGAGTGTCACCTTTTCCTTTGCCGTCAGCGGATGCGCCGCCGGCAACAATGCCACCAACTCGTCGTGATAGACCACACGCTTCTCGAGCCCAGCGGTAAATCCGCGTGCCGTAAAACAAAAATCGACCACGCCATCGTGCACCCACTGAGCGTTGCGCGTGTAATCGCCCTGCTTGAGGGTAAAGTGTACGCCCGGGTGCAGGGCCCCAAAGTCGCGGATCACGCGCGGCAACACGGTTCGACTCACGTTGGTAAACGTCGCAATACGAATATCAGTCGAGGAAAGTCCCAGCAGCTCCTGGCGCTTGCCCTCGAGCTCGGCCTCGGCGGTCACGATCTGGCGCAGGTACGGCAGATACTGCTTGCCGTCGCGCGTAAGCGAAACGCCCTGCTTGCCGCGCTCGATAAGCGTGGTGCCTAACTCGCGCTCGAGCGCCTTGACGGCCTGGCTCACCGCACTTTGCGTATAGCCCAGCTCGTCCGCCGCACGTTTCAGGCTGCCGCAATCGACCACCATACAAACAATCTGATACCGCGATGCCATCGTGCCTCCACATCGATGTAGCTGTAAAACGTTTTGCCAGGGCTTTTTCTGCCAACATTAGTATTTCTTAATCATACTGAAGATACATTCGCTTTACTACATCCACATCTGGGAGCAGAATCCTTTTTACGAAACCGTTCTGTAACAAAAGGAGTCCCATGGATCGCAAAAAAGCAATCGCGCTCTCATTTTCCGTTCCCGTCGCATGGGGCTTTTCGTACCCCCTCATGAAGATCGGCATGGACAGCATGAACGCCACGAGCATCGTTGCGCTGCGCTGCATCATCGCCTTTGTTGCCTGCCTGCTGCTCTTCCACAAGCGCGCTTTCCGTATCAACCGCGACCTTATGGTTCGCGCCGCCATCATCGGCGCCATTATGGCAACCGAGCTCACCTGCATGTGCTTGGGCTCTAGCCTCACTTCTGCCTCCACTGCCGGCTTTTTGCAGAGCCTGACGGTCGTGATCGTGCCGTTTGCCAACGCCGCCCTGCTGCGCCGCGCCCCCGAACGCAAGGTGCTCGTCGGCACGGCTATCGTCACCTGCGGCATGCTGCTGCTCTCGGGTGCCGACTTCACCAGCCTGAACCCGGGCGCGCTCATCATGCTGCTCTCCGCCTTTATCTATGCCAGCCACATTATCGTGGCCAAGCGCTTTGTCGAAGAAGTCGATCCGCTTGCTCTGGGCGTTTGGCAGCTGGGCTTCGGCGGCTTGTTCTCGGGTATCGCCGCATGCGTCTTTGGCGGTTTCACACTTCCCAGTACGCCCAGCGAGATCGTGGTCGTCGTCGCGCTCGCACTCATCTGCTCTGCCTACGGCTTTATCACCCAGACGCTCGTGCAGCCCCACGTGCCCGCCGAGACCACCGGCTTCGCCTTCTCGCTTGAGCCGGTCTGCTCCGCTGTCTTTTCGTTCTTCCTGGTTGGCGAGGTCCTGAGCCCCATCGCCTTCTTTGGCGCCGCCCTCATCCTCACCGGCGTCATGGTGGCAACCGTGCAGCTTCCGCGACTTCATGCGCATGCTCACGACCATACCCGCATGGCAGGAGCGCCCGAGCACGTCTCGTAGACCCCACTCTTCATACGGCCGTGGCATAAAGGCAACCGGTACGCCTTTACAATAGATACCGACAGAGCATCTGACGTAAAGGAGCCCCATGGACGCCGCGACCCGCGACCGCAACATAGCAACTTGGTTGGGCGATGCGCCACAGCCGGTACGTGACACTACGAACCAGCTGCTCGAACGCATCGCCCTTTTGCGTGCCGAGCAAACCATCTACCCGGCACAAGACGACATCCTCAATGCCCTCGCCTACACGCCGGCCGACCAGGTCAAAGTTGTCATCTTGGGTCAAGACCCCTATCACGGACCCAACCAGGCCATGGGACTGTCGTTCTCGGTCCCCGCGACACAAACCAAGCTGCCGCCGAGTTTGCGCAACATCTACAAGGAACTCAATGCCGATCTGGGTTGCCCCATTCCCGCCACGGGAGACCTAACGCCATGGGCACAACAGGGCGTCCTGCTTCTCAACACCACGCTCACTGTGCGTGAGCATGCCGCGAACTCGCACGCCAAGCTGGGCTGGAGCACGCTCACCGACTACGTTATCGAACGCTGCTGCCAGCTGTCCCAGCCGGTCGTCTTTTTGGCTTGGGGTCGCTTTGCCCAGCAGATGGTCGAAGGCAAGCTCGTCGCAACTGGTGCGGGCAAGGCAACCGGCAAGTTCTGCCTGGCCTCCACACACCCCTCGCCGCTTTCGGCCAACCGTGCCACGGCAGAACTCCCCGCCTTTATGGGGTCGCGTCCCTTCTCCGCTGCCAATCGGCTACTCGAACAGCACGGCTCGACCCCCGTCAACTGGACTTGCCTCGACTAAAAATCGATACATCAAAAATGCGCCCGACGGCTTTCCATCGGGCGCGTTTCCTATTCGGGCCAAATAAATTGCGTGCGGCCGGCCTCGCCGCCATCGATTAGCAGACTCTGCCCGGTCATAAACCGGTTGGTCACGCCCACAAAGTAGATCCACTCGGCGATCTCTTGGGCGGTGGCCCAGCGCTTAAGCGGCGTGAGCTCCATAATCTGGTTCCACAGGTGTTCGTCTTCCATCACGCAACGGTTGAGCGGCGTGATAACGCCACCCGGGTCCACACTGTTGGCGATAGCCTGCGGTGCCAGGCGGTTTGCAAGGTTCTTGGTGTAGGCGATAACGCCGCCCTTGCTGGCGGCATAGGCGGGAAACTCCGATCCCGTATGCCCGCTCGCCGACCCCACATTGACCACGGATTTGATAGCCGGCGCAGGCTTGGCGGCAAGCCCCTCCCCCACAAAGGCGTAGCGCTCGGTCACGTTGATGGTGCCACGCAGGTTGGCGGCGATGTCGTCCGCCGAATCCTGCGTACCGGCAACGTTCGCGATTACCTGGGGTTCAAGGTCGCCTGGAAACGAGTCCGGCTCGCGGACATCAACGATCAGATGGCGGTAGCGCTCGTGTTCGATCGCCGCCGGCAGCAGATCAAAGCCAACGACCTCGTGACCCTCGTCTAAAAAACGCTGCACGCATGCGGCTCCGATACCGCCCGAAGCGCCCGTGATCAAAACCCGCATACTTGCTCCTTAGGCGGTTGCGTGGCGCTCGAGGTACTCGGAGCCCACGTTCTCGCGCTCCCAGCCGCGCACGACCTTGTAGCCCACGGGGCTCAGGAAGACCTCGCACAGCAGCTCGGCAACAGCGCCGGTCAGCGAGCACATTAGGACCTGCACCCAGGTCCAACCAAAGAACGTGTGGCTCACCACAATGGCGAAGACCAGGTTGTCGATAAACTGGCCAACACCCGTGGACACATAGGAACGGAAGGCAAAGCTCGCAAAGTTATTCTTTTTGAGCATATGGCCGAGCGACTGGTTGAGCGTGGAGTTAACCACGGCAGAGACGAGCATTGCCAGCGAAGAGCCCAGCACCACGTACCAGGTGCCGCCGATGGTGGCGTTAAGGGCGGTGTTGACCTCGATCATGCCCGTGTCGTAGTAGGCGCCCCACATGCCGGGCGTGAGCGAGCATGCCCAAAAGCACAGGCTCACTGCAAGGTTGACCAGCAGCGCGAGGATAGAGATTTTGATGGATGCCTTGGCGCCAAAGCGCTTGCAGATCATGTCCTGGCACAAAAACGAAACCCAGCTCACCACAAAGCCGCAATCGAGTGCCAGATACGGCAGGCTGATGAGCTCCTTGTTGGCCAGCAGGTTCATCATGATGACGCTCACGAAAAACAGCGAAACCGTTGCCGCGGGAATGCTCCGCAACAGGACCTTATAGTCCTCCATGACCTTCTTGATCATTATGTACTCCTTTGGTTTTAGGTTTAACGAGCAGGATATCGGACCCGAACTGCTCGGACGCCTCGGTCTTAAGACGACGGTGGGTATGATAGCCGCTCACACGGCATCAGGCAAGCAACCGGCGCGGCAGCCCCGCAGGGCCACCGCGCCGATGCGCTAAAACGCTACGTTGCCAAACTCCGACAGGATAAGGTCGGGGTTGTGGTCAGTTGCCCAATCCACGTTCCACGGGCTCGTGAACAGCAGCAGCTTACCGCCGCGCATGTCCTCGACGCGCAGCGTGTCGCGCGTGAGCGAAAGGCCCGGGATATCGATGGTATCGGGGTCGTTCTGGATCCAGCGGATGTCCGTATAGGGCAGCGGCTGGCGACGAACCTCAACACGGTACTCGGCCTTGAGGCGGCGCTCGAGTACCTCAAACTGCAGCACGCCGACCACGCCCACAATAACGCTCTCCATGCCGGCACCCAGCTCGCGGAAGATCTGGATGGCACCCTCTTGGGCAAGTTCCTCCATACCCTTGACGAACTGCTTGCGCTTGAGCGTGTCGACCTGCGTAATGCGAGCGAACATCTCGGGGGCAAACGTCGGGATCTGCGGATACTGCACGTGGCGCTTGCCGGAGCACACGGTGTCGCCGATGCTAAAGATACCCGGGTCGAACAGGCCCACGATATCGCCCGCGTACGCCTCGTCCACGATGGCGCGGTCATCGGCCATCATCGACGTGCCCGTGGCAAGCTTGAGCTTGCGGTTGCCCTGCACGTGGAAAGCATCCATGCCGCGCTCGAACTTGCCCGAGCAAATGCGCACAAAGGCGATGCGGTCGCGGTGGTTCTTGTCCATGTTGGCCTGGATTTTAAACACAAAGCCGCTAAAGTCGTCGCGGCAGGGATCGACCGGCTCGCTGGTGAGCGTATCGGTATAGGCACGCGGCGTCGGGGCCAGGCGCAGGAACTCCTTGAGGAAGGGCTCCACGCCAAAGTTGGTAAGCGCCGAGCCAAAGAACGCCGGGCTCAGCTTGCCGCAGGCCACGGCATCCAAGTCGAGCTCGTCGCCGGCGCCATCGAGCAGCTCGATATCGTCCATTAGGTTCTTATGGTTTTCCTCGCCGATAAGCTCGTCCATGGCGGGGTCGCCCAGCTCGGCCTCGACCTCGGCGACCTTCTTGGTGGCGTTGGCGTGGCCGTCGCCCTCAAAGGCGATAACGCGACGGGTCTGACGATCGAACACGCCGCGGAAGTTGCGGCCGCTGCCGATCGGCCAGTTCATGGGATACGTATTGATACCCAGAACATTCTCGATCTCTTCCATGAGCTCAAACGGATCGCGAGCCTCGTGGTCGAGCTTGTTCACAAAGGTGAAGATGGGAATGTGACGCAGCGTGCAGACCTTAAAGAGCTTTTTGGTCTGGGCCTCGACGCCCTTGGCGCCGTCGATGACCATGACCGCGGCGTCGGCGGCCATAAGGGTACGGTAGGTATCCTCCGAGAAGTCCTGGTGGCCGGGGGTATCGAGGATGTTGACGCAGGCGCCGTTGTAAGTGAACTGCAGCACCGAGGAGGTAACGGAAATACCGCGCTCCTTCTCGATGTCCATCCAGTCCGAGACGGCATGCTTGGCCGAGCTCTTGCCCTTGACCGAGCCGGCGGTCTGGATGCTGCCGGTATAGAGCAGCAGCTTCTCGGTAAGCGTGGTCTTACCGGCGTCCGGGTGGCTGATGATCGCGAATGTGCGGCGCGACGAGATTTCATCCGACAGGCTTGCCATGCGGATCCTTTCTTGCATTGAGTGCATTACGTCGTTGTAACCGCACTATTGTAGCCGCGAAATCCCGCCATAGGGCACCTATCAGGACAAATTCATCAGATGGAGCCTGGGTAGCAGTCGATGGCGGCACTCCGCAGCAGTTTGTCTCGATCTGTAACATCTAGACGGTTTTTGAACCTCTACCTGTTACGGATTTAGACAAACAGGTGGGCGTCCCAGAAAGATCTCAATCTGTAACATCTAGCAGCAAAATCTTCTCCAGTTGTTACAGATTTAGACAAACAGGTGGGGCCCGCCAGCAAAATCTCAATCTGTAACAGGTAGCCGTCCAAATCGGTTCCAGATGTTACAGATTGAGATGAATGAACGAGCGGACAATCCCTATTTGCCTCTTGCATAACTGTGCATAGTGTATATATACTGTGTTTACCGGTTATATACACGTGTAGCCCAACAGCTAAGGAGCCGCTGTGGACATCATCCTATCCAATTCGAGCAATAAGCCCATCTACGAACAGATATCCTCGCAGGTCAAAGCTCAGATCTTATCGGGTACGCTCGCTGCGGGAGCCAAACTCCCCAGCATCCGTGCACTCGCGAGCGACCTTGGCGTGAGCGTCATCACCACCAAGCGCGCCTACGCCGACCTGGAGCAGCTCGGTTTTATCTGCACCGTGCAGGGCAAGGGCTGTTTTGTCGCCGAGGGCAACCAGGAGCTCTTGCGCGAAAACCAGCTCTGCCATATCGAAGAGCTACTTGCGAAAGCGGCAAGCCAAGCCGGAACCCTGGGCGTCACACGCGACAAGCTGCACGAGATGCTCGACCTGGTAGCCCCCGAAACCATGCAGTAGCCATCTGCAAGAAAGGCTATACCATGCAGAACTTGCTAGAACTCAAAGGTATCTCACGCCGTGTGAGCGACCGCTTTTCACTACGCGATGTCACGCTCGCCGTGGAGCCCGGCCAGATTGTTGGCTTTGTGGGCGCAAACGGCGCCGGCAAAACCACGACGATTCGAGCCGCGCTCGGGCTTATAAAGCTCGATGCCGGCGAGGTGCACCTGTTTGGGCAGCGCTGTGGCGCCGACGCGCCCGATGAAACGCAGCGTTGCCTGCGCACTCGTGTCGGCCTCGTGCTGGACACATGCCCCTTCCCTTCCACACTCAAGGTGACCGAAGTTGAGGCACTCGTAAGCCCGGCATACCCCACCTGGAGCCACGACACCTTCTCCAGCCTCATCGACCGATTTGGCCTCGATCCCAAGGCAAAGGTCAAGGACCTCTCCCGCGGCATGGGCATGAAGCTGCAGCTTGCCTGCGCGCTCAGCCACAAGGCCAAACTGCTCGTTTTGGACGAAGCCACCGCGGGCCTCGATCCCATGGCACGCGAGGAGCTGCTTGATGAGCTGCTTGCCTTTGTCGCCGACGGCCAGCACAGCGTGCTGCTCTCGAGCCACATTACGTCCGACCTCGATCGCGCCGCCGACCGCGCCATCTGCATCGATAATGGCTCGATTATTTTTGACCTGCCGCGCGAGGATATTACCGACCGCGCTGGCATCGCCCACTGTACCCAAGCACAGGCCGCCGAGCTTATGGCTTGCGTCGAAGGCGCCCGTGCCGCCCGCCATGCCTACAGCGTGGACGTGCTCGTGCCCAACCGTCGCGATACGCTCGAGGCCTTCCCCGAGATTCCCTGCGATCGGGCAACCATTGATGACTATCTTCGCCTCATGCTGAAAGGAGCTTCGAAATGAAACGCGCCTTTATGTCCGAGCTCGCCATCGCTCGTTCGCTTATCCCGAGCATTGCGGGCGTCGGCTTGTTCATCTTCGTCGTGTTGACCCTCGCCAACGCATCGGACGGTGACTCTGGCATGAGTGCTGGCGCCTGCGCGGTCAGCGCCATGTCGCCTATCATGGTCATGAACTCACTGGCCGGTTTCGACAATCAAAACGGTTGGGAGCGCTACCGGGCAACGCTGCCCTTCTCGCGCAAAGACATCATCTGCGCACGCTACCTGAGCGTTATTGCCTTCTCCGCCGTCATGGCATGTGCAGCTACGCTTTTGAGTGTCGTCGCCATCCCGCTCTTCAACAGCGCGGGCATTCCTTCGACAGGACAGACGGTCTTTGAAATCGCAATCGCCTCGGCAGCATCGATGCTCATCTCCCTCATGATGGTGTTTTTGGCGCAGCCACTGTTCTTTCGATTTGGACACATGGAGGCGCTGCGCCTATCCGTTGGCCTGTTTGCCATGCTCGGATGCCTTGCCATGGCCACGCTGAGCTCCTCCAACCCCATCAGCAACTGGCTCATGTCGATTGCCGGAGCGAATCCCGATCCCGCCGTCCTTGGCTGTCTGTGTGCAGGAATTGCAGTACTGGCGCTCGCACTATGTGCAATCAGCTGCGCTGTCAGCACCAAGGTTTATCGAGTACGCGATCTGTAATCGACAGCTAAAAAAGCTTAGGTGGTACCCCGCTTATTTTTTCAATGAAACAAGGCGGCATAGCGTCACCACCGCCCCTCACAGCAGGCCGTCTAGTTCTTGGCAACCAAAAAGACACCGTCAGCATATCGAAGGTGAATACTTTTCCGAGAAGTGAACGAGTAAAAACAGTGCCCTGTAGCATCGACATTTTTAAGGACTCAATTCCTGCGGTTTTTGTCTAAGAATCCTGCAGTTTTGTTCGAAAAAAGTGTGCATGTTCCAGGGGTCCAGATTTACTCGTTCACTTCGCGGAAAACCATTCACCTTCGATTCGAGCCTTAACCAAATGCCCTCTCGAACTATGGCCCCTGTCTCACCACAGCGATACCAAAGCTTCATGGCGGGACGGTATCATCGGACGAGCGCCGTAAATCTGGCGCGGTCGTTCTTTGGGGAGGCATTTCACCCGTGTCGTGGGTCGCAGCAGCATTTGTGTCGGCTTTCTTTGCCGGCGTCACATCTGTCCTGGCCAAATGCGGCATCAAGCAGACCGACTCCGATGTCGCGACGGCTATTCGCACCTGCGTGGTGCTCGTTTTCGCCTGGGCAATGGCGGGCATTTCTGGATCCATTGGAACCATCGGCAGCATCGAACCCAGATCCTGGCTCTTTCTCGTCCTCTCGGGACTCGCTACCGGTGCTTCGTGGATCTGTTACTTTAAGGCGTTGGGCATCGGAGACGTCAATAAGGTCGTACCGGTCGACAAGATGAGCACCGTACTCGCTGCACTGATCGCCATCGTGCTTTTTGGCGAGACGAGCAACCTTGCGGTTAAGTTCGTGGGAACCGCTGTCATCACCCTCGGCACGTTTTTAATGATCGAGAAGAAGCAGTCTGCCGGACCCGAGCGGCAGCAAGACCGGACCTGGCTCGCTTACGCCCTCGGCGCTGCCGTGTTCGCAGCGCTCACGTCCATCCTTGCCAAGGCTGGCATCGAAGGCGTCGAATCCAACCTGGCCACGGCAATCCGCACCTGCGTGGTACTGGTTATGTCATGGGCAACCGTGGCAGCTAAAGGCAAGATGGGCCAAGCCGTGCACGTAGACCGCTATGAACTCGTATTTCTCGCGGCATCGGGCATTGCGACTGGCGCATCGTGGCTGCTATACTACTACGCCATCGCCACAGGCCAGGTGAGCGTCGTGGTGCAGATCGACAAACTATCGATTGTCGTATCGGTACTATTTGCGCGCCTGGCATTCAACGAAAAACTCTCACGACGCAGCGCCATCGGTCTCGCTCTCATCGTCCTGGGCACTGCAGCGCTCGCAGTTTGGAAGTAGCGCGGCCAGCAGCCGCTACATCCTCACACCTGGCTTGGGATGCCTGTACTGACCGTGGGATGCCGTGCGCTTACCGTGCGAGATGGCAAATTTGGGACAACAGTGCAGGCAACGAAGGCAGGCGGCGCACTCCGGCTTTGTCCAGACGGGAAGGCCGTCGCGCATCTCAATCGCCGCCATGGGGCAGCGCTTGGCACACAGGCCGCAGCCGATGCAGCGATCGGCATCGACGGCAAACTTGCTCGTCTGTTGCATGCGCGGCAGCCCAATTGCGTGATACGCGCACAATGCAAACAAAGGCACGCGATGGCGCATCATGTTGCCCGTGCGGCGTGCCCGCACCGCCTCGATCACGGCATCAATCTGCGCCTCGGCAGCTCTATTGATACCCTCAACCTTTTGAGGGTCAGACAGGTCGAAAACAGGCGTCCAGGTATCGGGCATCTTGACGCTCATCGCCGCATCTAACTCGAGCCCACGCTCGTGTAGCAGATCGCGGGCAAACTTGGCCGATTGGCCGGTCGTCGAACCGTACGTCGAAACATAGAACGTATAGGGGCGCTCGCCGCCCTTTGTACCGGCAGCAATCGACAGGTCGGCAGTCTTCAAAAACTCGATCATCGGTGTCGGCAGACCCCAGGCATACACCGGAGCAACAAATCCCAGCTGACAGGGGCCTTCCGTCGCAACAAGGCGAAGGGCTTCGGCATCAAAGCGCTCAATCGACATAACTTTGTCGCTTGTCGCCGCTGCAATGCGACGCGCCACATGCTCGCTGTTCCCTGTCGCGCTAAAGTACAGGATCATCTCGTGCCCCTCTGGAGTTGACTCGCGATTAACCGTGCTACTTGCGCAGCGGCTTGGGCAGCGGAATGCCGGCGGCGATAACGGCGGCGATGATCATGCAGACGATACCCTTGAGCGGGAAGCACATGAGCAGCAGGCCCACGACCATGACCGGCTGACGCATGACCGCACCCATCGTCGATGCCGTGCAGACGGCGACGCAAAAGACCGGATCGGCGCCGGTGAGGATGGCCAGTCCGTAGCCCAGGCTTACGCCCGAGAAGATAACCGGGAAGAAGTGACCGCCGCGCCAACCAAGGTTGATGAGGGCGGGGGTCAGCATGGCCTTGACCAGACCGGTCGCGATAAGCACGCCGGCGGGAATGGTCAAGTAGGTTTCCATGAGCACGTCGGCCTGGGTCTCGCCGGCAAACATGGTGTAGGGCAGGACCGTGCCGCAGATGGCGAGCGCCAGACCGGCTAGCATGGCCTTGACGACAGGACGCTCCCCTATTGCATGGGCAAGCGCTTCGCTCGCGTGCTCAGAGACAAAGTACAGCCAGCCGCAGATTGTTCCGATCAACGACAGAGGGACGAGCCAGGTAAGCTCTAGGTTGCCCACCTCGGCGGACTCGAACCTGGGCATGCCCATGCCGCCGCCCACAAGCTGGCCAAGCAGCAGGTAGGCACCCAGACCGCCGGCAATCGCAATACCGTAGACCACCGTCTTTTGCGCCTTGGGCAGCTTGATGGTGATCTCGCCGGACGCGGAGCCCTCGTCGCCGTCGGCACTACCGGCAAGCGGCGCCACAAAGCCAAAGACGGGCGCAGTAAAGAGCGCCGTCAGGGCAGCCTGGGTACCCAGCAGCGTGAGCTCCCTAAACTCGGCGCCAAAGCGACGCATACGGTCGCCGACCCAGCTGCACAGACCCGCGATAACGCCGGTCAGGCCGGCCTCCGGTCCAATGCTTCCGCCAAACAGCAGCGGCAGCAATGCCGCGAGCGAAAGCTTGCCCAGGTTGTCGTACGGGTAGCGCCCGTCTTGCTTAACCTTAGCCATCACCTGGTTGAGGTCATCGGTCTTGGTGCCTGTCATCTTTTCGTACAGACCGATTAACAGGCCGCCCAGCAGGCAGACAAAAAACGGGTACGGCAAAAAGCCAAACGGGCCGCTGGCAAGCTCGGGCGAAGAGACGCCCAGCGCGTGCGGAATCTCGGTCCATAGATAGTCGATACCGTGCTCCATCGCAAAAAAGAACAGCCAGACCGCGGCACCTGCGAACGCACCGGTCACGGCAACGCTAAGTAAAAACAGCGCGCGGTTTTTGGGTTTGGCAAGGTTATCCATCGGGTCCTCCCGCGGTCAAAGTCGACATAGTTACGTTTTATTGTAGAGTGAGCGTTGCCCGAACGAGCCAACCGTCTGCGCCGCGAACGGCACCATTGGGAGCCATAGTGGGGCAAGCTCAAGACTTATCCGTTGATAATCGAGGCAATCTCGCGCAAATCGTCGGCAAAGTAGATACCTTGCTGGCGCTGCGGGCTCGATAGGCCCTTATCAATCATGTGCCCGAGCAGCGCCTTGAGGTCGTTGTAGTAACCGTCCAGGTTATACAGGATGCACGGAGCACTCAGGTGCCCCAACGACACAGCGGACATGACCTCGGCAATCTCCTCGAGCGTGCCCGTCCCGCCGGGAAAGGCGATGAACACATCGCCGAGCTCAATCATCTTGGCTTTGCGCTCGGCCATATCGCTCGTCACGATAAGGTCGTCGATGCCGTCATGTTGAAACTCGGCCTCGATAAAAAAGCTCGGCTCAACACCCGTCACGTGTCCGCCGGCATCGAGCACGCTATCGGCGAGCGCGCCCATCAGGCCCGATTTGGACCCGCCGTATACCAGCGCGTGTCCGTTGGCGCCAATCCAGTTGCCCAGCTCCTTTACCGCGGGCAGAAATGCCGGGTCATTGCCAGTGTTGGCACCCAGGTACACGGTGATGTTCATATTTGTCCCCCTGTTGTGGCGCACGACGTTCGTCTTAGCGCTGGCGTCGACGATACTCGCGCACGCGGCGTGACAGATCGGCGAGCTCGTCACGATCGAGCTCTTCCAAATGCTCAAGATCGTCCATAAAACGAGCCATGGTGTCCTTTTGACGCATCTTGATAAGCGTATTGCAGTAGTTCACCGCCACGCCCGTGAGCATGGCGATGTAGAAGATGCTGATGACGCTCAAGACGACGGTAATAGCGCGGGCAACCGGTGTCTCGGCCGGGATGTCGCCAAAGCCGATCGTCGAGACCGTCTCAAAGCTAAACCAGAGCCCATCGCCAAACGTGAGGGTCGTAGGCTCGGACAACCAGACGGCCGTCGAGCACAGCAGGTAAAAGACGAGGAACAGCTCCGTAATGCGCACGAAGCCCGCCTGGCGTAACACGTCAGCAAGCGTCTTGAGCTTTTTCATCGCGACCCCTTTTCCCAGACGCCCAATCACGTTCGCTCGGTATTGTCCCACGCCTCCCCCGCAAACGGAACTAGTCATTGGGGACGTTCTTAAATGACTAGTCAAACAAGAACGTCCCCGATGACTAGTCGTTTAAGAACGTCCCCAATGACTGGAAAGGGACTATCCCCAACTGCCGGGCGGAACCGTTTAGCGGTGCCGCTGCCGGCTGGGCAGGCTGAGCTGGTATCCTTATGCGGTAATGTCTCGATTCGTTAGGATTGCATGTGAGAGCTGCCACTGTCCTTCGTTCAGTTATATGTCGCACCCTGGCCGCCGCGCTTACCGCGCTCGCCGTACTGAGCGCTGTCGCGCCCACCCCTGTCTTTGCCGCCGACTCCGATCAGCAGGTCAAAACGGTCCGCGTCGGCTGGCTCGTCAACAACGAGGGCTTCCAGGACGGCACCCCCGGCGAGCGTCTCTCGGGATGGGGTTACGAGTACCTCCAGACTCTGTCGTACTACACGCCCGGCTGGCGGTACGAATACGTCTCCGGCACCTTCACCGAGCTTATGGACATGCTCGAGGCGGGCGAGATCGACCTCATGCCCAACATCTCCTACTCCGAGGAACGCGCCCAAAAGCTGCTCTTTTCCTCGAACCCCGAGGGCACCGAGCGCTACTTCATCTACGCCAAGCCCGATCGCGACGATCTGGCCAAGGGTGACCCCCGAGCGCTCCAAGGCCTTACCATCGGCTGCAACCCCGGCGTTATGCAAACCTTCGTTGGCCAGCAGTGGCTCGCCAACGAAGGCATTACCTGCACCTATAAAGAAATCGACACTGGCGATGCCCTCTTTGACGCGCTCGCAAACAACGAGGTCGATGCCATCATCATGAACGACACGACCTCGTCGCCCAGCGCCTCCCCCATGTTCTACATTGGTTCGAGCGACTACTTTTTTGCCGTCCCCAAAAGCCGCTCCGACCTGATGGACGACATCAATGCCGCCATGTCGGCAATCGCCCGCGTCAACCCACGCTATATCGACGAAGTCAAATCTAACTACTCGGCCCAAAACAGCGGTTCATCATCGCTCAACGGCCCCGAACGTTCCTGGCTCAAAGCAAATGACAACACCATCACGCTCGGCTACATTACGGGCAAACTCCCCTACTGCAACGAAGACGAAGACGGCAAAATGGAAGGCTCGCTCGCATCGCTTGCGACGACGCTGCACGATAAATTTGGCATTACGGTCAAAACCGTCCCCTTTGATAGCTACAAGATGATGTCAAAGGCCCTGTCAAAGGGAAGCATAGACGTTGCGCTGCCGGTATACCGAGATTACTGGTTTGCCGAGCAAACAGGCGTTGCGCAGTCGGTATCGTTGGGGACCATATCCCTCACCGCCATCCACACCGGCAGCGACCTGAACAAAGACCTTCAGAACATCGCCTGTACCAAATCATCGTTTGTCAACAAAAATGCACTTGAAAATCTGTTCCCCACAGCGACCGTGACCGAATACCAATCCGACAATGAAGTGTTCGACGCTCTCAGGAAGGGAGCGGCGCGCTGCATCCTCGCTCCCAGTTCACGTGTAAAAACTATCGGCGACCGTCATGATCTCAAGGACTACGAGACGGTCGAGCTCCCTGACACCTGTGAGCTCTCGTGCTGGATTTCGCGCGGAAAGCCCGAGCTGCTGGGAATCATCAACAAGGGCATCATCAATGCCGGAGAATCGCTCTCCGCAAGCAATTACTCCTCCACGTCGTACACGACCCAGGAATCAGACACGCTTCAATTCCTTTTTCGCAACCGCACCGCCATTGCCGCTACCCTCATCGGTATGTTGTCGGTCGGCATCGTGCTGCTCATCTGGGCGCTCGTGCGCGCTCGAACCGAGCGCAAAAAAGCCGACGCTGCCAACGCCGCTAAGACGGCATTCCTCACGCGCATGAGCCACGACATCCGTACGCCGCTCAACGGTATCCTGGGCCTTATCGAGATCGAGGAATTGAAGGAAGGCGATATCAAGGTCGCCCGCGAGAGCCGTGCCAAGGCGCGCGTTGCCGCCAATCACCTGCTCTCGCTGATCAACGACATCCTCGAGATGGGCAAAATCGAAGACCGCAAGCTAACACTGGAGCATGCGCCTTTTAACCTCAAAGAGCTCTGTGACAATACGCTGGTTCTGTGCAAGCTCCGCGCGACCAGTAACGGCATCACCATGCAGGACAATAGTCTGCCGTACGCCACGGGGCCATACATGATCGGCAGTCCCACCCATATCCGACAGATCATGATCAACCTGTTAGACAACAGCATTAAGTACAACAAGCACGGCGGCTCCGTCACCTTTAGTTCAAAGACCAAGCCACTCGATAACGGGCGCGCGCTCTTTTGCTTTAGCGTTTCGGATACCGGCATTGGCATGACTCCCAAGTTTTTAAAGCATATCTATGAGCCGTTTGCCCAAGAAGGTGACGATGCGCGCAGCAAGTTCCAAGGAACCGGCATGGGCATGCCAATCGTCAAGTCGCTTATTGAACTGATGGGCGGCACCATCGAAGTCACCAGTGAGCTCCATGTGGGCACCTCGTTCTACGTGGAGATTCCGCTCGATATCGACGAGAATCCCCAGGCGCGGGCGAATACGGTTGAGAGTGCGCCCGACTGCTCGCTCGCCGACATGAACGTGCTGCTCGCCGAAGACAACGAATTGAATGCCGAGATTGCCCAGACGCTGCTAGAATCCGAGGGCGTCGTGGTCACCCGCGCCGCCAACGGCAACGAGGTCGTCGATCTGTACCTGTCGCATCCCGCCGGCAGCTTCGATGCGATCCTGATGGACATTATGATGCCGGGCATGGACGGCTATGAGGCAACCCGCACGATTCGTCTGAGCGAGAAGGTCGATGCAGCCGATATCCCCATCATCGCGCTCACCGCCAATGCCTTTGCCGAGGACGCCAAGGCGGCACACGATGCCGGCATGAACGCCCATCTGTCCAAACCACTCGACTTTAACAAGCTCAAAAACATACTCGCCCGCATCAAGAAAAACGGATCCGTTTCGCTATAGTTTTTGCAGCAACCACGCACGACCAGAAAGGAAGCCAACGATGTTTAGGCCCTTACGTCGAAAGAAACGCGCCATCACCGACGAGGAAGCGCGCGAACTGCTCGCCACCTGCAAGCGCGGCGTCTTTGCCGTCAACGGCGACGATGGCTACCCGTACGCCATTCCCGTCAACTACTTCTTTGACGCCGAGCACGACAAGATTTATTTCCATGGCGCCAAGGCTGGCCACAAGGTCGACGCACTCAAGCGCGATGACAAGGTCTGCTTTACCGTTTACGGCAACGAGTGGTACAAGGACGGCGACTGGGCTCCCTACGTTATGAGTACCGTGGTCTTTGGCCGTTGTCGCCTGGCAAATGACACCCCCGCGTTTATCGAGGACAAAGTCCGCCAGCTCGCGCTTAAGTACTACCCTTCTGCCGAGGAAGTCGAAGAGGAAATCGCCAAGGACATTAAGGGCGTCCAGCTCTACGAGATTACGATTGAGCATCTCTGCGGTAAGCAGATTCAGGAAAAGTAAGCCCCTCAGCAGGCCTCATCAATAGCAATATGGCCCGGTTCCAACCCACCTTGGAACCGGGCCATATGCTTATGAAGCGTCGGCGGCGATGTGCGCTAGCGCCTCGACGAGCTCTTGCGAGCTCACAGGCTTGCTCAGGTGCGCGTTCATGCCCGCCTCGCGCGAAAGCCTGCGGTCGTCGGCAAAGGCGTTGGCGCTCACGGCGATAATCGGTGTGGCCGCGGCATCCTCGCGATCGAGCGCTCGAATCTGACGCGTGGCCTCAAGGCCATCGATGCCCGGCATCATGATGTCCATCAACACCACGTCGTACTCGTGCGGTGCGCTCGCGGCAAACGCCTCAACGGCAGACTCGCCATCCTTAGCATGCGTCACGACGGCACCGGCACGGCTGAGCGTAAACTGCGCGATCTCGGCATTCAGATCGTTATCCTCTACGAGCAAAACGCGCAAGCCCTGGAGCGCATCGCCATCGCCCCCATCCACGCGAACTGCCTGAGGAATCTCGGAGCGTTTGCATTTCTCGAACGGCAGACGGATGGTAAACGTCGTCCCCTGCCCCAAGACGCTCGTAAAGCTCATGGTTCCGCCCATAAGCTCGACCAACTGTTTTGCGATAGGCGCGCCCAGGCCAGTTCCCGATGAAGCGCCTTCCACCTGTTGCTCCTCGCGGCAAAACGGCTCGTAGAGGTGCTGTTGGAACTCCTCGCTCATGCCAATACCGTTGTCGGCGATCGTGTATTCATAGACGGGGACGCCATCTACAGGTTCCACCTCGCGGCACACCAGGCGAACATAGCCGCCCTGGCGGTTGTACTTGACGGCATTGCCGGCAATATTGAGCAACAAGCGCTTGAGGTGCGTCACGCTCACCCGTGCATAGGGATGATCAAGCGTCTGCTGGTCGCAGATAATTGTCACCAGACGCTCCTCGGCCTGGCGCTCCAGAATATCGCGCACTTCACAGTTGAGTGCCACCAAATTTGTGGGTACGAGGTTCAGGTCGACCTGGCCGCTCTCCAGGCGACTCATATCGAGTGCCTCGTTGGCAAGGTCGAGCAGCAGTCCCGACGCCGTCCAGATCTTTGAGCGGCACTCGGTCTGCTTTTGCAAATCGTCCGCATTGGCATCGCCGACCTCGACCATGCCGCGAATGCCGTTGATGGGCGTGCGCAGATCGTGGCTCATGCGACGCAGAAACTCTGTCTTTGCCGAGTTGGCAGACGAGGCCTCACGCGCCGCCTTTGCCAGCTTGTCGCCATAGTCGCGCTCCTGCTGCAGCAAGTC
>UQUG01000019.1 GCA_900544205.1 uncultured Collinsella sp. | reverse complement strand
GTTTATGGCAGATCAGAAGCCGGTTGTCGGGATCATCATGGGCTCCAAGTCCGATCTGGGCGTTATGGAAGGTTGCACCGCCGAGCTCGAGGCACTGGGCGTGCCCTATGAGCTCGTCATTGCGAGCGCACACCGCACGCCGGCGAAGGTCCACGAGTGGGCCTCGACTGCTGTCGATCGCGGTATCAAAGTAATTATCGCCGCCGCCGGCAAGGCCGCTCACCTGGGTGGTGTCGTGGCTGCCTTTACGCCGCTGCCGGTTATCGGTGTGCCTATGAAGACGAGTGACCTGGGCGGTATGGATTCGCTGCTGTCGATGGTGCAGATGCCTTCGGGTGTGCCCGTGGCCTGCGTTGCCATCAACGGTGCCAAGAACGCCGCCATTTACGCCACGCAGATTCTGGGTGCATGCGACCCCGAGTACCGCAAGGTTATCGAGAAGATGAAGCAGGAGATGGCCGACGCCTAGGCGTTCCGTCGTTTCACCGCAGTATAAGGAGAGCCATGTCCGACTATCAGGGAAAACGATTCAAGGCTTCTCAGGTTCCCGATCCGTCGAAGCCGGGTGCTGCCCGTGCGGCACAGCAGGGTCGGACATCCTCTCCTCAGCAGCCGCGCGCGCCGCGTCCCGTAACGCCGGTGTCCCATCATCGCCAGGATACGCCGGCTGCATATCGCCCTTCGTCGTATGATACGGCCAAGAAAGAATCGCGTTCTACGAAACAGTCGGGCGCTGCTCCGTCGAGCTATACCGAGCCGCCGCGCAAAAAGCGCCGCTCCATTATTCCCATTCTGCTCATCATCATCGGCATCGGCCTGATTGTTGCCGCCGCTGCCATCTTTATCAATGCTCAGATTGGCTATAAGCAGGCAAGCGATTCGTACCAGAAAATCGAGAAGCAATATGTAAGCGATAAGGACGCCAGCGGCGTGCCGATTATCGACTTCGATGCACTTGCCCAGACAAATCCCGAGGTTGTGGGTTGGATTTACGCGCCGGGAACCAACATCAACTATCCCGTGGTGCAGACCAATAACAACTCCAAATACCTCAACACGCTGTTTGACGGTACGTCCAATGCATCGGGTGCGATCTTCTTGGACAGCGACGATACCGCGCCGGGAATGGTTGACCAGCAGACCACGATCTACGGCCACCACATGAATGACGGGTCGATGTTCAACGTGATTTCGGACACCACTGATCAGGCAACGTTCGATAGCATCGAGTTCGTGTATTACATCACACGGGATGCTACGTATAAGCTGCGACCACTGGCGACCAAAGTTGTCGAGGACACGTATGCCAAGGCGCGCACGCCCAATTTTGAGGGCGATGACGGGCTCAAGAACTATCTGTCCGAGATGCTCGACGGTGCCTCTGCCGTGGCGAGCGATGCCACCGATCGTGCCGCTTCGGCAACCAAGGTCGTAACGCTTGTGACCTGTCGTTCGTTATCGCTGAGCAACACGCGTGCTGTCATGGTGCTCACGCCGGTCGAGGAATAAGTTGTTCGAGAGTAGCTAAAAAGCCCCGTTCCAAATTGGCTACTCGACGACGGTAAGGGAGAAATGATGCTCGAGAATGGCAAAACGATGCCTTCGGTTGATGCTTGGCTGCGCGAGGCCAAGGCCGATTCGTCGGCGGCAGGCTGTGGGATGTATCTGACGCATAACGGCGTGGTGCGCGCGACGCCCAAGTCCGAGGTCCGCGGGATCGAAACCGATGGCGTAGCTCCCGGACGCAGGGTGGGCGGCATGGTATTCGGCTTCGATGCTCAGAAGGTGCAGGCTGCTATCGAGGCCACGCGCGCGATGCCGGGTATCGGCTATGTGCGCGTGTGGCTGGCAAGCGGCGAACTCGCCGTGGGTGACGACATCATGCTCGTGCTCATCGGCGGGGACATTCGCCCGCACGTGGTCGATGCGCTGCAGGCGCTTGTTGGCACCATCAAGAACGAATGCGTAAGTGAGGTCGAGCGCGAGGCGTAGAGGCTTGCGTCGATAGAAGACTCGTTTATAAAAATGCCCGCCGGTACGTGTGATACCGGCGGGCATTTTGCGTTTTGGGCGCGGTTGGCGCTACACGCGCGTCGCATCCTTGGGGCTCATGGTCATGCTCTGGAAGCGATTCTCCATAAAGTCATTATCGAAGTACTTGCCGTAGAACTGCGCAACGGGAATATCCGGTTCCGTGCCGTTGACGCGCTGATACCAATAATCGAGCGACTGCAGCGTCATAACGCCATCGACCAGCATAATGATGGTGAAGATGACGGTAGCCGAGTAGCGGCTCTTCCACGGAATCATGTTGATGAGCTTGAGCAGCCTCGGCAACAGCAGCTTGATCCAGATGAGGCCACCCAGGCCCCACAGGCAGGCGAAGCCCGTGCAGGTACGTCCGCCGGTAAGGACGGCGAGCGGATCGGGCATGCCAAAGAGCTTCATATGCGAGTAGCTCCACGAGACCACGCCAAACGAGGTCTGCATAAACCAGCCCACGAACACCTCAAAGCTTGCGCCGAGCAGCGCGCTCACCAAAAAGATAATGATGGGGTTCTTTTTGTAGAAGCGGTTGAGCACCATGGTCATGAGTACGGCGCCAAATCCGTAGATGGGGCTGAAGGGGCCAAACAGCATGCCGGCGCGGTTCTGGTAGACGCCCGGGTCGTCGACCGTCATGTGCCAGATGTCCTCGGCGATCAGGCCGAGTATGCAGCAGACAAAGAATACCCAGAACAGGTTGAAGTAGTTGAGCTTAATGTAGCCTTCGCCGGTTTCATCGCGCCCGAGCATGCCCTCGGCGGCGGCGTCGCGATCGAGCATTTCCTGCAGGCGGCGCTGCAGCTCGCGCTCCTGGCGCAGCGTGGGGTCGACGGTGGCCGAAAGCGCGACGAGGATGCCGAGCTGGATGGCAGGGCGCAGCAAGAAGGGCCCGATGCCCTGGAGCATCACGTCAACCAAAAGCTCGACGACGGTAAACGCGATAAGGATATAGGACAGACGGGCAGCGTTGCGGCGCTGGTTTTTGATAAGGTCCAGGCCAAAGATGATCAGGATGACGGCACTGGCAGCCGAGAGCATGATGCCGGCGACAATCAGTCCGACCGCGACGAGCGTGTTGTCGCCGAGCTTGGCGGCGGCGTTGCCGTTGATGAGCGCGGTGATGACCTGCCACATAAAGGCGCCGACCGAAGGGAGCGTGCCCACGCCGGACAGGATGCACAGGACGGCGTACACCTTAATGATGAGGGGGATCTTCTTGACCTCCGTGGCGCTGGGGACGCTGGGGTCGAGTTCGTTTCGATCCATATAGAACCTTTCTCGTTTTGCTGTAGGTACAAGGATACGCCGCCGACCTGCTAAAAGACAGGACAAACGACCCAATTGCAGCAATGTAAGCCCTAGCGGTGGACGAGACGCGTCGCAACGGAAGTATGCGGGATCGTCGGCCCCGAGGCGGTTGCCCAATAAAATGTTTGGCTGCAAAACGGATTATAAGCTCGGTGGGCTTTTAAAAAGCGCTGTTCATGCGCGGGAGTGCTTGTCTTGCCGTGCGTATAATAGGGCAGGTAACGCCAAATAACGAGGCTCTGAGGGGATGCCATGTCTCAAGAAACCATCCACGCGGCCGAGCGCGCCGCGGGACAGGTGAAGACCATGTCGACGTATGATCCGGACTCCGACCAGCTGCATGAGGAATGCGGCATTTTTGGTGTGTGGGCGCCCGATCGCGACGTGGCTCGACTGACGTACTTTGGCCTGCGTGCACTGCAGCACCGCGGCCAGGAATCGGCGGGAATCGCCGTGGGTGACGGCGGCACGGTTATGGTTCGCAAGGACCTGGGCCTGCTCGACCGCGTGTTCTCCAACGCCGACCTGTCGACGCTCTCCGGCCAGCTGGCCGTGGGCCACGTGCGCTATGGCACTGCCGGTGCCAAGAGCTGGGAAGCCTCGCAGCCGCATCTTTCTACCATCAACAGCGTCATTATCGCGCTTGCTCACAACGGCACTCTGGTCAACACCGACGAGCTGCGCCGCCAGCTGATCGAGCTGGGCGTGCCGTTCCTCTCCAATTCGGATTCCGAGGTCGCGACCAAGCTTATCGGCTACTTTACCCAGCGTACGGGTCATCTGCGTGAGGGCATTCGCAAGACCATGGAGCTCGTGCGCGGCGGCTACGCCATGACGCTCATCAACGAGCAGGCGCTCTACGCATTCCGCGATCCGCACGGCATTCGCCCGCTCGTGCTGGGCAAGCTGGTGGACGAGGGTCTGGACCAGGCCGATGCCGCATCCGTTTCGCAGCTGCCCTCGCAAGACGGCGCCGCGACGGTCGACTCCGCCGTCCATGTCACGCGCGCCGGCGGCTGGGTCGTTGCTTCCGAGACCTGCGCACTCGACATCGTGGGCGCCGAGTACGTCCGTGACGTCCGTCCCGGCGAGATCTTGCGCATCAGCGCCGAGGGTCTGGTATCCGAGCAGGGCGTGCCTGCAGCCGAAGAGCCCGCCAACTGCATCTTTGAGCAGGTCTACTTCGCCCGTCCCGACTCCATCATGAACGGCAAGAGCGTTTACGCCTGCCGTTACGACATGGGTCGTCAGCTGGCACATGAGGAGCCCGTCGAGGCCGACCTGGTCATCGGCGTGCCCGACTCCGGCCTGCCGCCCGCGGAGGGGTATTCGCACGAGAGCGGTATTCCCTTTGGCGAGGGTCTTATCAAGAACCGCTACGTGGGCCGTACGTTTATCGAGCCTACGCAGGAGTTGCGCGCCATGGGCGTGCGCATGAAGCTTAACCCGCTGCGCGACAACATCGAGGGCAAGCGCCTCGTCGTGATCGACGACTCCATCGTGCGTGGCACCACTATGGTGCAGCTCGTCAAGATGCTGCGCAACGCCGGCGCCAAGGAGATTCATATCCGCATCAACTCGCCCGAGGTCATCTGGCCGTGCTTCTACGGTATCGATACCGACGTGCAGTCGCAGCTTATCAGCGCCAACAAGACGGTCGACGAGATTTGCGAGTATATCGGCGCCGATTCGCTGGCCTTCCTTTCGGTCGAGGGCCTGCTTAAGATCATGCCCAAGGGCGGTTACTGCGATGCGTGCTTTACCGGCCGCTACCCCGTGGCGATTCCCGAGAGCTTTGGCCGCGATAAGTTTATGGAGGGCTTTAAGCCCCGCAACCTGGATAAGCCGCTGCACTTTGACGACGACGCCGTGGTCGAGAAATACGACGACCGCAGCTGGGAAGAGGAGCACGGCGAGGCCTAAAGCCTGCCATGTAGGGACAGGTTTATTCTGGTAGGTTTTACCTGCTGTTTTGTTGATATGACGGCGTGTGCTGTTATGGCACACGCCGAAATGAACGCAACTATGAGCACCGTTTGGCGCCCGCGCGGCGGACGGTAGTGGGAGAGGAAGGCTCAGATGAGCGACAGCAAGCATGTGACGTATGAGGATGCCGGCGTCGATACCGCTGAGGGCGGCCGCGCCGTCGACGCTATTAAGCAAATGGTTAAGGACACCAACCGTCCCGAGGTCATCGGCGGCATCGGTGGCTTCGGTGGCCTGTTCTCGGCCGCCGCGCTTAAGGATATGGAAGACCCGATTCTGATTAGCGGTACCGACGGCGTGGGCACCAAGCTCGTGCTCGCTCAGATCATGGACCGTCACGAGACGGTGGGCCAGGACCTGGTCGCCATGTGCGTCAACGACATTTTGGCTTCGGGCGCCGAGCCGCTGTTCTTCCTGGACTACGTTGCCATCGGCCACATCGAGGCCGAGCACATGGCAAAGATCATCAAGGGCGTGGCCGACGGCTGCAAGCTCGCGGGCTGCGCGCTCGTGGGCGGCGAGATGGCCGAGCACCCGGGCGTCATGGCTCCGGCCGACTACGACCTTGCCGGCTTTACCGTGGGCGTCGTCGACCGTCCCAAGATGCTCGACCCCGCGAATGTCCGTCCCGGCGACGTGATCCTGGGCCTGCCTTCCACCGGCGTGCACTCCAACGGCTACTCGCTCGTGCGCAAGGTCATCGGCGTCGACGGCATTAAGCCGGGCACGCCCGAGGCCGCCGCTAAGGCCGAAGAGCTGAGCCGCCCGCTCGAGGAGCTCGGTGGCGCATCGCTGGCTGACGCTCTGCTGGCCCCCACGCGCATCTACGTCAAGCCTATTCTGGAGCTGCTGCGCGGTGGCGCTCCGGTGCACGCCATCGCCCACATCACTGGCGGCGGTATTACCGAGAACCTCAACCGCGCGCTCGCCGACGACGTCGACGCCGTGGTCACCCGCAACGGTGCCGAGATGGGTTGGGACGTTCCGCCCGTCATCACCTATGTGTCGCGCCAGGCCGAGCTCGCGCCCAATGAGGCATGCAAGACCTTCAACATGGGCGTTGGCCTGTGCCTGATCGTCGCCCCCGAGGACGAGGCCGCGGTGACCGAGGCTCTGGTCGCGCTGGGCGAGAAGCCGTTCCGCGTGGGCGAGTGCGTCGAGGGTTCCGGTAAGGTCGTGTACTCCGATGAGCGCTAACGAGCAGATGACTGCCGCCGAGGGCCTGGATTTTGTGCCCTATACCCGTCCGACCGGCACCGATACGGCCGAGCCGCTCAAGATCGGTGTGCTCATCAGCGGTTCGGGTACCAACCTGCAGGCGCTGATCGATCTGATCGCCGCCGGCAAGCTCAACGCTTCGATTGAGCTTGTGGTGTCGAGCCGTCCTTCGGCTAAGGGTTTGCAGCGCGCTGAGCGCGCGGGCATCCAGACGCTCACGCTGTCCAAGGATGTCTATGCCGACCCTATTGCCGCCGACGAGATCATCGCGCACGAGCTTCTCGAGCGCGGCTGCGAGTATGTGGTCATGGCCGGCTACATGCGCATGGTGCACACGCCTCTGCTGGCGGCGTTTCCCAACCGCGTGGTCAACTTGCATCCGGCGCTGCTGCCGAGCTTTACCGGTGCGCATGCGATTGACGACGCCTTTGCGCGCGGCGTCAAGGTGACCGGCGTGACCGTGCATTTTGCCAACGAGATTTACGACAACGGTCCCATCATCGCCCAGCGTGCGCTGGCTGTTGAGGAGGGCTGGGATGTCGACACGCTCGAGGAGCACATCCATGCGATTGAGCATGTGCTGTATCCCGAGGTCGTGCAGATGCTCGCCGACGGCCGTGTTCACGTGCTGGAGAGCGGCAAGGTCGCAATTGACGTGCCTCGCGGCTAGCGGCGCACAGTACAATTTAGCCGAGTAGTCAGGGTGGTCATTGGCGCCAAGGCGCGCGTGGCCACCTTTTGTTTTGGGTAGTTATCGGGGACGGTCTTTAACGACTGGTCATTCAAGAACGTCTCCGATGGCTAGGTGAGAGAGGTGAGCGCATGGCGGATAACGAAGCGCTGTTTGCGCCTGAGCTGGTGTTTTTTGATTGGGAGTGTGCAACGCCGGATGAGGTGTTTGCGCGGCTCGAGGGCGAGCTTGCCCCGCGCGGCTACATTGCCGACGGTTGGCTCGACGCCGTTCGCACGCGCGAGGATGCCTATCCCACGGGTCTTGCCATGCCGGCGGCAAACATTGCCATTCCGCATACCGATCCGGGGTTTGTGGCCAAGCCCTATATCGCGGTGGTGAAGCCCGCCGCGCCCGTGACATTTAACGCCATGGCTGGCATGGGCGCTCCGGTGCCGGCGCAGATCGTCATCAATCTGGGCATCGCCGAGCCAGGCGGCCAGGTCGAGGCCCTACAGGCGCTCATGAACATCTTTATGGATGCCGATGCCGCAGCCGACGTGCTCGGCCAGACCACGTCCCAGGGCATGGTCGACGCCATCCGCCGTCACTTCTAAGGTGGGGCTGAGTCGGCACTTGGGGACTGTCCCTAACTGCCGGCTGCCAGAGCTGTCCCCTTTGCACCAAAATGGTGCAGATTAACCTGTCCCCAATGCACCAAGCGTGCCGCGAGGGCTGCGTTGTGACACAATGGCGTTTGTTCGATTCGTTATGCGAAAGGCCGACTATGGCAAATAAGAAAAAGAACTCCGAGGCCGCGCCGACGCCCGAGCAGCAGGCCCGCGCTGCCTCCAGCTCTCGCAAGAAACAGCGCAAGACGTACGTGTCTAAGACCGTCAAGATCGTCCTGGTGGTCATCGGTGTGCTGGCGATGCTGCTTTCCGTCTCGGCGATGGCGTGCTCTGGCCTTATGTCGCAGGCCGAGGACACCTCGGGCTACAAGCTGACCGGCGGTGTGGCTGCCACTATCAACGGCACCAACCTCACCGAGGACACCGTGACCAAGCAGATCATGAGCATGCGCACGTCCTACGGCTACACCAAGGATGAGAATTGGGCGCAGTATCTGGTTGACAACGACCTCACGCCCAAGAAGTACCGCAAGCAACTCATCGACTCCTACACGCAGCAGATTCTGCTTCAACAGGCACAGAAGGAGAACGGCGTGACGGTGTCGGATGAGGAGGTCGAGAAGGCTTGGAAGGACGCGTGCAAGAGCGCGGGCGGCGCCAAGGCCTTTAAGAAGACCCTCAAGACCTACGGCTATACCGAGGACACCTACAAGGACTCACTCAAGGAGAGTCTGGCGCAGCAGAAACTCAAGGATGCCGTCGCGCCCACGAGCAAGCCCAAGGACAGCGAGATTGTCGATTACATCAACGAAAACCTGTCCAGCTACAACGACGCCCGCCGCTCGTCGAACATCCTGATCAAGGTTGATTCCGACGCTTCCGACGAGGACAAGGCGCAGGAGTGCCTGGACAAGATCAACTCCGGTGAGCTGAGCTTTGAGGACGCCGTTGAGCAGTACTCCGAGGACACCGGTTCCAAGGAGAAGAAGGGCGATGTGGGCTGGGATAAGCTCACCACCTTTGTCGACAGCTACCAGACGGCGCTCGAGGGACTCAACAAGGGCGACGTGAGCGAAGTCGTCGAGTCGACCTATGGTTACCACATCATCAAGTGCACCGACTACTTCCATGTCGATAATCAGGTCGATGACATCAACCAGGTACCCAAGGCCATCAAGAAGTACGTCTCCAACGTGGTGAAGACGCAGGCGGCCAGCACTGCATACAGCGAGTGGCTGGAGCAGTACAAGAAGGACGCCGACATTACCGTCAACCCCATGCCCAAGGACGTACCCTATAACGTGAGCCTGAAGGGCGTCACCAAGAGCTCGACCGACGATTCGTCGACGACTGAGTAATCATGGGGCGGTGCTCGCGCGAGTGCCGCCCACGCTATCAGAGAGGATTTGCAGATGACCAACGAAGAGCTGCAGAAGGAAATGATCGCGGCCATGAAGGCCAAGGACAAGGTTCGCCTGTCCATCATTCGCCAGGTCAAGGCCGAGGTGAAGAATATCGAGGTTAACGAGCGCCGCGATGTGACCGAGGAAGACGTCAACAGCATGATCAAGCGTCTGATCAAGCAGACGAGCGAGACGCTGGAGATGTCCATCAAGGCCGGCACCGACCAGGAGCGTACCGACAACCTGACCGAGCAGGTCAAGATTCTGGAGAGCCTGCTGCCCGCGCAGGTTTCGGGCGAGGAGCTCGAGGCCCTGATCGAGCAGGTTATCGCCGAGCTGGGCGCCACGTCCAAGAAGCAGATGGGCCAGGTTATGGGCGCACTCGGCAAGGCCACCGGTGGCAACTTCGATAAGCCGGCCGCGGCAAAGATCGTCGGAGCCAAACTCGCGTAGGGGCCGAGCGGTACATAGTTGATGTTTAGGGGGGCGTGGCCGTCATGGTCGCGCCCCTTTTTGCTGGGCTGGGCACTCATTGGGGACAGGCTTAAATGAGTGCCCGGGCTACGCTCATTGGGGACGGGCTTAAATGAGTGCCCAATGAGCAGGTACTCATTTAAGTCTGTCCCCAATGACTAGGTGGAAGGTTGCGGGTTCTTTACGGGAATGTAGTGTGGGCTGCGGAAACGTGGTTCTTTCCGTACAATAGTTCAACTCGTGTAAACGCAGGGAAGGGACATTCATGGCAGACATGATCGAGATCAAGCATCTCAACAAGTACTTTGGCGACCTGCATGTGCTCAAAGATATCAACCTCACCGTCAAGCGCGGCGAGAAGCTCGTAATGATCGGGCCTTCCGGTTCGGGTAAGTCGACGCTCATCCGTTGCGTCGATTATCTGGAGGAGCCCACGTCGGGCGAGGTCGTCATCGACGGTACGCCGCTCACCAAAAAGAACCACCTGGAGATGGCTCGCAAGTACAGCTCCATGGTGTTTCAGCAGTTCAACCTGTATCCCAACATGACGGTGCTGGGCAACCTGACGCTCGCGCCCATCAAGCTGCAAAAGAAGAGCAAGGAGGAGGCGACCGAGATCGCCATCGCCGCGCTCAAGCGTGTTGGCATGGCGCATAAGGCCGGTGAGTATCCGCAGAATCTCTCGGGCGGCCAGCAGCAGCGCATCGCCATCGCCCGTGCTCTGTGCACCAAGCAGCCCATCATCCTGTTTGACGAGCCGACCTCGGCGCTCGACCCCGAGATGGTCCAGGAGGTTCTGGACGTTATGATCGAGCTTGCGCAGGAAGATATCACCATGATCTGCGTGACGCACGAGATGGGCTTTGCGCGCCAGGTGGCCGACCGCGTCATCTTTATGGAGGACGGCCGCATTCTGGAGGAGGGCACGCCCGAGCACTTCTTCGATAATCCCGAGAACCCGCGCTGCCGCGAGTTCCTGTCCAAGATTCTGCACTAGGCGCGGTGATGGACATGACGGATATGACGAGGGCGGCCGTGTCGCGCCGTCACTTTTTGCAGCTGGCTGGCGCCGGCATGCTCGCGCTGACGGGGACCGCGCTTACCGGTTGCGGCAACTCCACCAGCGGCGAGGACTCCGACAAGGGGTCCAAGCTTGCGGCCATCAAGTCGCGCGGCCATCTGAATGCCGGCGTTAAGAAGGACGTTCCCGGCTACGGTTATTACGACACCGCCAAGGACCGCTTTGAGGGCATGGAAGTCGATTTGTGCTACCAAATCGCCGCTGCCGTCTTTGGCGTGAGCTACAAGGAGGCCCGTGCCCAGGAGCTTGTCGAGTTTACCGACGTAACGCCCAAGACGCGCGGCCCGCTGATCGATAACGGCCAGCTTGACGTGGTCGCGGCGACCTACACCATCACCGACGAGCGCAAGAAGAGCTGGGATTTCTCGACGCCGTACCGCACCGACTACGTGGGACTCATGGTCAAGAAGCGTTCGGGCTTTACCTCGATTGAGGACCTGGACGGCAAGGTCATTGGCGTGAGCCAGGGTGCTACCACGCAGGGCCTGATCGAGCAGATGATTAAGGACAATGGCTTTAGCTGCAAGCCCGAGTTTAGGGCCTTTAGCGGCTATCCCATCATCAAGAGTTCGCTCGATGCCGGCAATATCGACGTCTTTGCCATGGACCGCTCCACGCTGGCCGGTTACATGAACGAGACCGTTGAGCTGCTGCAGCCCGAGGTCAAGTTTGGCGAGCAGGGCTACGGCGTGGCGACCAAGAAGGGCTGCGACCTTTCGGCCGTGGTCGATCAGGTGATTTGCGATCGCCTGGCCGACGGCTGGCTCGACCAAGAGGTCAAGACCTGGGGTCTTGTATAGGCGCATCGTCCAAGGAAGGAATCAAATGCTCGAAGGATTATTTGACGCCGACCGTTGGTCGACGACATTTCAAAACATGGGGCCCTTCTGGGAGGGCTTTGGCGTGACGCTGCAGGTGGTCGTTGCCGGCCTGCTGCTGTCGCTGGTGCTGGGCACGCTGCTGGGCGTGTTCTCTACCACTCGCTCGCGCGTGCTGCGCGCCATAAGCCGCGTGTACGTGGAGTTTTACCAGAACACCCCGTTGCCCGTGCAGGTGCTCTTTATGTACATGGCCGGTCCGCAGTTTTTGCAGGCCATAACCGGTGCCGACCAGCCGGTGCGCATCGCGCCGTTCGTGCTGGGCTTCTTGGGCGTGGGCCTGTATCACGCGGCCTACATTTCGGAGGTCATCCGCACTGGTATCGAGGCAGTTCCGCGCGGTCAGATGGAGGCGGCCCAGAGCCAGGGCTTCACCCGTGCGCAGGCGTACTGGTACATCGTGCTGCCCCAGACGTTCAAGATCATTCTGCCGCCGCTGTGTAACCAGGCGCTCAACTTGGTCAAGAACACGTCGGTGCTGGCGCTTGTGGCCGGCGGCGACCTTATGTACCGTTCCGACAACTTTGTGAGTCTGTACGGTTACCTGCAGGGATACATCGTCTGCTGCCTTATGTACTTCATCATCTGCTTTCCGCTCGCCATGCTGGTGCAGTGGCTCGAGCGCCGCTCCAAGGAGCGTCCGCGCGGCGTGAGCCTGGCCGAGCTGGGGCTCGACAACGTAGAGGAGGCCTAGCGCATGGAAATCTTCAACGCGACCAACCTGCTCTACATTTGGGGCGGCTTTGTTAAGACGATCGAGATCTCGGCGCTGTCGATCTTTTTCTCGCTCATCTTTGGCACGGTGCTGGCGCTCGTTAAGAGCTATGCGCCCCGCCCGTTCCGTATTTTGGTGAGCGCCTATATCGAGTTGTTTCGCTGCACGCCGAACCTGCTGTGGATTCTGTTTATCTACTTTACGGTGCAGGGTTTGGACATTGTGATTTCGACCATCGCCTTTACGCTGTTTACCAGCGCTGTTATGGCCGAGATTGTGCGCGGCGGCCTCAACTCGATTCCGCGCGGCCAGTTTGAGGCGGCGCAGAGCCAGGGCTTCGGCTTCTTTGCCACCATGCGCTACATCATTCTGCCGCAGACGTTTAAGACGATCATTCCGGCGCTGTTTAGCCAGTGCACGACCGTCATTAAGGACAGCTCGTATCTTTCGGGCATTAACGTGGCCGAGCTCATGTACACGGCAAATGTCGTGATGGCCCATGCAATCGACCTGTCGCAGGTGCTTATGCTCTACGGCTTGGTGTTTGCGATGTACTTTGTGCTCAACTTTGGTATCTCGCTGCTGGTGAGGGCATATCAACGCCGTATCGTAGCCGCATAGTCCTGCTTCCCCAAGCACGGCACCTTGCCCCTCAATCGTCGCTTGCGTACATTTAGTACGCGGTGCTCCTCTTTCGGGGTAATCTGCCGCACTTGGGAAACCAGGACGGTCGTAAGTGACAAAATGGGAATCAGGAATCGCCTATTTCTCATTTGTTAGAAAGGAATCGCGATGAGCGATCTGGAGAACAAGAAGAGCCCCGTGGTCATTACCATCGCGCGCGACTTTGGTGCCGAGGGCCACGAGATTGGCCGTATCCTCGCCGATGAGCTGGGGATTCCGCTGTACGATAACGAACTGCTGGTGCGTGCGTCGCTGCGCGCGGGCGAGTCGCTCGACAAGATGGCCGCCTACGACGAGCGCCTGGCCGTGGAGAACATGGCGTTTCTGCCCGACCGCTACGATGCCCGTTCGTACTCGGACAAGTTGTTCCAAAAGATGAGCCAGGTGATTTTGGATCTGGGCGAGACCGAGAGCTGCATTATTGAAGGCCGTCTGTCCGATTACCTGCTGCGCAACAACCCCAATCACATTGCCGTACTGGTGACCGCACCCTTTGAGGACCGCGTCGAGATCGTGCGCAAGAAGCGCGGCCTCAACAAAAAGAAGGGCGCCAAGCTGGTCAAGCAACAGCAGAAGGCGCGCGAGGCGTTCTATAAGCGCTACAGCGCCGGAAAGTGGAAGATGACGAGCGGCAAGGACATCGTCGTCAACCGCGCCAAGCTGGGCCGCGAAGGCTGCAAAGACGTCATCGCCGCCGCCTACCGCTACAAAGTAGCTCAGCTCGAAGGCTAGATGGTCAAAACCACCACAAAGGGGACAGGCACCTTTGTGGTGGTTTTTGTTTTAGGCGGAGGAGGCTGGAAGGTATCACTGCCGGCTGCGCGCTCAAAGAACTCAACGCTGCTCAAAAAACTCAAAGATGCTCAAAGAACTCAAGGGTGCTCAAAAAACTCAAGGGCGGGCACCGCTTAGTTTCCTTTACTGTCTCGATCTGTAACATCTGGGTGGTTAAATCGTCTCTATCTGTTACAGATTTAGATAAAACGCGGAGCCGAGTGGGGAAATCTAAATCTGTAACAGCTGGCCTGCTATTTGGGGTCTAGATGTTACAGATTGAGACAAACTGGTGGAGAGAGCTGCCGTGTCGTTCAAACCACCACAAAGGGGACGGGCACCTTTGCGGTGGTTTTTGTTTTAGGCGGAGGGGAAGGCTTTGGTGAGGCCGGCGCGCGTTTGCGTGTCGGTCTTTTGGTAGATGGAGCTCAGGTGGCGCTGGACCATGCGCATCGAGATGCCGAGCTCATCAGCAATCTGTTTGAGCGGGCGCTCGTCCTGGGTCACGGCCATGAGCACGTCGACTTCACGCGGGGTGAGGCCGTGGTCGGCGATGAAGGCCTGGCGCTGTTCCTCGATGCTGGGTGCAGCGAGTGCCTCCTCGGCGAGCTGTTGATGTTCGCGCTCCTGCTCGGTTTGGGGTAGACGGAACAGCCCCGCAGCTACAAATGCCACGCTCGCCGCCACAAGCAGCACGAGCGCGCCGATCATGATGAGGGCGACATTGCCCGAGGTGACCAGTGCCAGCGAGATGCCCGATGTGGTGAATGCACATGCATTGTTGGCGGCGCGGCCCATGCCAGCCCACAAAGCCGGAGTGTGCATACGCGGTGCCAGCTGTGTAAACGTGGCGGTGAAGAATGTGACGAAAAAGCCCGAGCTCAGATAAAAGACGATGAGGCCCAGGTTGGGATCGGCACCAGCTTCCACGGCCAAGATTGAGATGGTGGAGAGCACCGTGACACCGAGCATGACAGGACCCATGTAGCGACGCTCGGCAAGATCAAAAACGATGCCGGCAGCTAGACCGCTCGCTGCCAAAAAGAGGCGCGGCCAGGTCTGCACGGCGATGGTGCCGTGAGCGTTGGAGAACGTGACGACGTTATCGAGCGTTGAGAACAGACAGGCCAAGATCATGACGAGCGCGATGCTCCAACACGCCTGCTTGGCGAGGACGTGTGAGGGCTCGGTAAAAGGGTTGATGGTGGAGCTGGGGTTCTCATCTGCCTCTTGGGGCGCGGCGCTGAGGGCGGAGATGATGATCGTCGCCGCGCCAAGAATGATGAGCTCAACGATGCCGCCGCAATCGAGCAGGTTAAGGGCAAACTGCAGGAGGATGCCTGCGGCATAGGCCGCCCCCGCGCCGGTTGCGAGCTTGGGGTCGTCTTGGAATGCCAACGCAAAGGCGCGATGCGCAGCGGCGCCCAGCAGGCCGAGCCCAAAGAATACCACGCACCCCAGAATCTCGAGCGCAAGTGGACCTGTGGGGGATTGAATCTGGGTTAGCCCAACAATGGCGATAGGGACAGCAGCGGTGGCGATTGCCTTGGGCTGGCTTTTGCGCTGAGCGAGGGCCAGTAACGGCGCGTATCCGATAAAGCCGATAACGCTGGCACCCAGGATAAAGCCTTGCGCGAGCACAACGCGCTCGGCACCGGCGAGCAGCCCGACATTGATGTCGAAGCGAAACTCGGCGGCAAGGAAGACAAAGGTAAAGAGCGCGAGGGCTAGAAGCGCGTTGATTTTAGGCTTGCTCAGGTTCAAGAACGGTCCTTTGGGTGGACGGAATAATCATGCCCTCGATTGTAGCGCCCTAAGGCGAAGACACCGACAACGAAATCCATTCGAATGAAACCGCAGGTAGCCATAGGGGTTCACATCTACGAACCTAGGCGTATGCGATTGCTTGGCACATGGTGAGACTAGGAAAACCACCGCAAAGGGGACAGGCGCCTTTGTGATGGTATGGTCCATCGACCGAGGGAGGCACCTATGAACGGAAGTCATTTTGCCAAGCAAACGCAGCGCGAGCGCACTTGCTCGCTGGTTCACGGTTCGTGGAAACGGGCGGGTGCCAGGCTGGCGTGCGTCGGAGCGTGTGCGCTCATGGTCGGTCAGCTGCTGCTGCCAAGCGTTGCCTTGGCAGCAGATTGGATCAACGTGGGTGGCACGCAGTACAACGGGGGTGTTGCCGTCGGCGACGAGGCGGGCACGTGGTCCTGGAACGGCGCCGACGACATGCAGCTCAATGGCTATAACGGCGGCGGCATCAGCGCCGAGGGCAACCTCAACATCGGTGTGACCAACACCAACACCGTTACGGCCGATGCCGGTCAGAGCGCCATCGAGGTCTCAGGCGGCAACCTTTCCATCACGGGCGACGGCACACTCAATGCGACGGGCCAGACCGATGTCATCACGGCCGCGGGTAACGGTATTACCGGTGGCGACGTCACCGTCGACGGGGCCACGGTCAACGTGACGGCGACGGGTGCGGATGCAAATGGCGAGGAGTGCGAGAACGCCGAGGCCATAACTGCGTTTGGCGGAGACGTGACCATTAAAAACGGTGCGACTGTCGATGTGAAGGCAGGGCGCGCGGCGGGGTCCGGTGACGGGTATTACGGTTACGTGACGGGCATCTATGCCACTAACGGTGCACCTGGGGAAGACGGCGAGTTTGCATGGGAACATGACGGGCAGAGCAACAAAGGCGGCCGCGTATCGATCGGCTCCGGCTCAACGGTGACGGTCAAGGCCGAATCCACTCTGGAGTCTCAGGGAATTGTGTCCCGTGTCAACAACGGCGCAGCGCGTGTCGAAATTGCAGGCGATTCGCTCGTGACCGCAATTGCCGATGCTTCGAATGGTATGTGGGGTGCCGTGGGTATCGAGGCGGCCGGAATGGGCAACGATGCCACTGCCGATATCATCATCGATGGAAAGAACACGTTTGTGACTGCGATTGCCAGCGCCTCGAAAGATCGGTATTCCAAGGACACGTATGGTCTGCATACCAGCTCGGGGAGTGCGGTCGAGGGCGGAAGCATCCAAATTAAAAACGGCTCCGTTGTTGCCGAGGGCAACGATGGGGCAATCGTCGCTGACAACTACACGACCGCCAACGGTCCTGCCGGCATGATTGTTATCGGCGAGGGCGGGAAGGTCGTGCTTCCTGTCAATGGCGTGGTGCGCGACTACCAAAAACTGGGTGCCCGCCCCATGGCGCTGGGCAACCGATTTGAATATGCTGATTTTTGGGGACAGACGATTGGCGAGCCCGGCGAAGGCGTCCTGAGGGCCGATCGCGATGCGGACAAGATCGCCAAGGTCGCGCATATCGCATTCGACGGAGGTGCTATGCCTACTCCCGATCCGGCACCGACTCCTAAGCCGCAGCCGGGTGGCGAAGGCTCGACGGGCACGACGGGGGCGCCGAGCCGAGCTTCGGCACAGACCGGTTCGGCCGTGAATGTAAAGCTCGCTGCCGCCAAGGCATCCGTCACGGCTTCGAAGACGACGACTTCCGCTCTTGCGGCCACGGGCGATAGCGCCGCGTTGACCGTTGCCGCCATGGGCATTGCCGGCGCGACAGTTGCAGTCGCCGGCATCGCCGCCGCGCGTCGTCGCGAGGAATAGCAATTTTGCCTAGGGCATGCAGGGCATAAAACCTCGGTGCGCTTGATTGAGCCGCCGCGCAGGGATTTGCGTCCCCGCGTGGCGGCTTTTGCGTTTGCGCAGGTAGGGACGCGGGTTCGCATGTACGAACCTAGGCGTGGCGCCCGGTTTGCCGCACTGTGATGTCATGGAAACAAACCTCGATTAAGGAGGACGACATGCAAGGACAACATTTTGCCAAGCAGACGCAGCGCGAGCGCGCTTGCTCGCTCGTTCACGGTACTTGGCGTTGCGCGGGTGTGAGGGTCGCCAGCGTCGGTGCGTGCGCGCTCATGGTCGGCCAGCTGTTACTGCCGAGTGTGGCGCTTGCGACCGAATGTGCGGATTCTGCTGCTACGACGGGTGAGGTCGCTGCGGCTCCTGCGGCGCCGGCGGCTACGGTGGATGCGAATGCGGCGACAACACCGACAACCGAGGCTGCTCCGGCAACTCAGAACGAGGCCGATACTCAGCAGGTATCTTTGGCTGACACCGTCGAAGGGGCTGGCGATGCAATGCCCGCCGAGCAAAACGCTTCCAGCAACAACGCCGCCATGCCGGCAGACAACGCCATTATGCCCTGCGGTGTGACCGACGTGACGGGTGGGGGTGGCGTGACAATCGACACGAACGTCGAATCCTACTACAGGGAATGCGAGCTTCCACCCGAGATTTCTCTTACCGGAGGCGGTAGTTTCTCATGGGATTTTGGACCGGTCCCAGATGAGGTGGCGGATAAGCTATCAAACGCATCCGAAACTAAGTATTACAAGGCAGATGCCGCTACTGGCGCGCTTGTTGAAGTCGCCGATCAGTCTCAATCGAACGTGACGATTTCCATTGCGCCATATGAAGGGCAGATGCGTGCGACGCTGACCCTGACGGGTGGCGACTTTGTAGACGGAAACTATGCACTCATCCGCAACGAGGATGTGCCGTTTACTTCAACGTTGACGTTCGACGGCACCGACTATAATGATGGCATCCTCATCGGCGATCCTGATAGCACCTCCGATAAACCAGCTCAAATCGTTGTCCATGAAACGAGGACCGATTACTACCTGCGCTACAACTTCAACACCGTGGTAAAGCTAGCTGCTCATGGACAGGCAATCAATAGCGTTGATTTGGGTTCAGGATATATCGGCTATCGCGCTGGGGATACTCCCGCTCCAACCACTCATGTACCATACGCAGATTACGACAAGTATGAAATTGCTTACGAGTGCTGGGAGGAGATGGACAACAGCGACCCCACGGATCTTCATCCCGTCGCCTTCTGGTATTCCGACGAGGGCATGTACACACCGGGCATGAAGCGAATCGACAAGTTCGAAGAAGGCAAGCACTACATGCATTCTGTCATGCTACGCCAAAAGAACGGGTATGAGTTTGCCAACGGCTGCACTGTGGCAATCAATGGCGAGCCACTTAACGCCATGAGTGTTCAGAAAGTCGAAGATGGTCTGTTCCTTGCGCCGACCACATCGTTTACCTGCGAAAAGGCTCTTGTGTGGCAAGCAATCGACACGGTCGAGATTAATGGCGCTACCGTCACGTTCAAAGACGGCGATAAGCCGGTGTTCACGGGCGCTACGTCCGACGACACTCGTTATTGGTATCAGTGCGAGTTCTGGAATTCTGAGGATGGCGCTGGAGTGAACTCGGCATGGTTCTGGGATCAAAATATCGAGAACCACATTGATACGTTTGAGGCTGGGAAGACCTATAGCTACGGTTTCTATCTCAAGTCGCATGAGGGTTTCTACTTTACTCGTGACACTAGGGTCACAATTAATGGCAAGACTTATGGCTACTGGTGGAACGAATCCGATGCGGAGAATCTCGATAGAGACGGTAAGACGACCACCATGTGGGTCTATACCAATCTTACGATGACGCCTGAAGCAACGCCTGCGCCGATGCCCGACCCCAGGCCGACACCGGATCCCGAGCCCAAGCCAGATGCCAAGCCGGGCCAGGCACCAACGACCGCCACGACTACTACGACCGTCTCGACCACCAAGACTCCGGCCGTCAAGCCCACTGCCAAGACCACCGATGCCACCCTCGCCGCAACGGGTGACAGCACCGGACTTGTCGCCGCGGCCATGAGCCTCGCCGGAGCCATCACAGCAGCCATCGGCATCGCCTCAAAGCGCCGCGAGAACTAGGTTTCGGCGGAGGCCCTCGTTTCCACCTCAGCAAGATCTCAATCTGTAACACCTAGCCAGCAGAAACGGCTCTATCTGTTACAGATTTAGATGAACCGGCGGGTGGCCAACATAACGTCTCGATCTGTAACACCAGGCGGGGAATTTGACCTCTAACTGTTACAGATCGAGACAAACTGGCCGGCCAAGTCCAGAACCGCCACAAAGGTGCCTGTCCCCTTTGCGGTGGTTTACGCAGGTAGAACGGTAGGTTCGTATATATGAACCTACCGTTCGCTTTGTTTTTGGACGACGATTACGCTGGATGACTTTAGGTTTGCAGGAAAGGAACGACCATGAGGTGGACTACTGTTCGAGCGCTTTGCCGCCGCCTGACCGTTGCCGCGGTGACCCTCACTATGGTGACGGGCTCGTTGCCTGTGGGCGCGTTTGCTGAGGCCCTCAACACCGACGGCACTTTTGTGCAGACGGATAACGGCCAAGCAGCCGACGCCGCTCCCGTCGATTCGGCTGACGCCCAAACGTCAGACTCTGCTTCCGCCGACCCCGCGCCCGATGCCGGCGCTGCCGACCCCACGGTGCTCGATACCGGTGATACCCCTACGCCCCCGCCCTCCGAGATTGCATCGGCGGCAGGCCTGACGGGCGCTGGGCAGACCGAGAGCACGCCCGTGGGCACGCTCGCCATCGATCTTGTCGAGGGCAAGGAGCTCGCCGAGCAGCAAAAGCAAGAGGAGACCGCCGAAGCCGAGGCAACCTGGAACGAGGAACTCGGGCTCTGGATGACCTCGAAGGGCGCCACGGGCGTAAAGGGCGAATACGACGATGGCTACGTGGCCGGCGAGCAGACCCCCGCGCAGTACTACTTCTCGATCGATAGCCTCACCAACGAAATTTCTATCGAGTATGGCGACGCAGGCATTACCACGTTGGAGGTGCCCTCGACCATCGACGGCAAAAATGTCGTGAGTCTTAAGGGCATGGGAAACGTTGCGCTCACATCAATTACGTTTGCCCCCGATTCGCATATCCGCTCTGTGGGCGGTTTGGGCGGCAGCAGCATCAAGGAAATCGCACTGCCCGATTCGGTTGAGGAACTGGGCTGGAATGCGTTTACCGGAAGCAAGACACTTCACACGGTGACCTGGCCCAACAACGCGGCCTTTACCACGATTCCCGAGCAGGCCTTTGAGGGCTGCGAACAACTTGACGACAATGTGGTGGCAACGCTGCCACCTTCGGTTAAGACTATCGACTATCGCGCCTTCGCCAATTGCGGCGTACCGCAGTTCTATGTCTCGGACACAACGGTACTCACCTTTACGCAGATCAACGTGCCGGGCACGGTGGAGCGGATTGAGCGCTATGCCTTTGACGGGTGCTCGCATGTGTCGTCGGTGACGATCGGCGACGGTGTCAAATATATCGGAGCGCACGCGTTCGCCTCTCTTGATCCTGCGATTGCCGGCAAAGAGATTGTGCTACCCAAAAGCGTGGAAATGATAGAGTGGGGAGCTTTTGAGAACACGAGATACGGAAACGAGACGAACCATAATGCCGTTGCCCTGCGCGTGATGAACCCCGATCTTCAGTTTGGTGAGGCGGGCTATCCGGGCGACTATAATGAGCGCGTGACAATCGATGGCGTAACGTATGCGATTCCCTTTAGTGAAGGCCAGACCATCTATGCCTATGCGACCGATTCGGCTGGCAACCCCTCGATGGTCAAAAAGCTTGCCGATGCCGTGGCCGATCGCAAGGACTCCGTCGATTCCTCGAAGCCTGCCTACACGTTTGAGTGGATGGGTGAGGCGGCCCAGGTGACGGGCAAACTTCCCCAGAGCGCGACGGCTACACTCGTGCAGGCGGGGCGGTCCACGCCGCTGGCGGTTGGCGATGACGGCAGCTTTACAGCGGACGCTCTCTCCAAGACAGCAGCCACCCTGCGCATTTCGCTCGGCGGCTATTACGACATGGTGCTGGCGCGCCCGGGCGACCAGATGACGGGCACATGGAATATCGGAGAGATTAAGGCGGAGGACTTTACCAAGATTCCGACTTCGCGCGCGATTGAACTCAATGTGGCCTATCTCGAACCGGTCGCAGGCCAGGATAAGACCGAACGCATTGAGCTCGATAGTCTCGATAACATCGATCTGACGGTGAAGAGCGGCGGCAAGACGCTTAAGCCTGCCAAGGGTGACAAGGAAAACGACTTCCGTATCCAGGGCACAGCGCTCGTGGTGTCGCAGGCCATTGCCGACGCAGACCAGGATCTTGAGATAACGCTCGAGCCCAAAGACAGCCTCAAGCTGGGTGGGGCGACGGCGACGGTGAAGCCTTCGGCCGGCAAGGTCGATATCGACTTGAAGCCTTGGGGTACGGCGACGGTCACGACCAAGGGCGACTACCAGGGCGCCAACCGCGTGCTGGTGTTCCGTACGTCCGACGGCAAACTGGTCGCCGACGGCGTTACCTATTTGATGGGTTACGAAGACGATGGCACCACGCCTATCATGAAGGCCGAGACGCCGCGCCTTAAGGCCGGTTCGTATACCATCGTCGCCTTTAACAAGACGAGCTACGACATCCAAGCGACGAGCTATTCCACATTTAGCCGCCTAGGGCTGACCGTGGGTAAGCATATCGCGCAAAAGCAGGTGAAGATTGAGGACGGCAAACAGCTCGACGTGACGCTTGACGTCCCCACGTTTGACGTGGAGACGTATCGTGCCGAGCGCGGGCTGACGGCGGGCTCGGTTATCGCTGATTCGTCCGCGGTCGTTGGCGTGGAGACCGAGCTGCGCATTCATTTCGAGCTCAAGGGCAGCCAGGCTGCCAAGATTGAGATTCCGCTGGCAAAGGATGCGGTCGAGGACGTGTCCGCCGGATTTCGTGAAGCCGACGATAGCACCAATACCTGGTGGACTGATGCGACATGGGAAGGCGACAACCTCGTCCTCAATATGAGAAAGGGCAAGGGCGCCGATGTGTTTGTGCGGTTTAAGCCCAAGGCTGCAGGTGCCTACGCCATCTCGCCGCTTATTACGCTGGGCGAGGTGACATTGCCGCTGGGAAGCACCACACTCGAGGTTAGCGGATCGCGCATCGAGGTCGACAGCACCGACGTTCACAGCCTACTGGGCAATGTGGCCTACGTATACGCAGCGCCCGGAAAAAGCGTGCAGCTCACCGTGGGGACGGGCTCGTCGGCTGCAAAGTACACCGGCAAGACCAATAAACTCGGCCGTGCCAAGATTGAATACGACCTGCCGCAGGATACGCTTGCCGCCGAGCGTGTGACGCTCGAAGCGCGCGTGGGCTCGACCGATGTTGCCGCCGCTGCTGCCGAGGTAACGGCTCGCAATTATGTGCGCTATGTTCCGGGTGCTTCGGTCTGGAACTTTGATGTGACGTATCGTGGCGGTACGCAAAACTTGGTCAAGGACGGCAAGGACACCGGCAAGAGCCTGTGGACCTTCCATCATCTGCCACAAAAGAAGAATGCCTACTGGACCTTTGACATCACGCTCGAGGTGGGAAACGAGGAGGCCGCCGACACGCTCGACCTGTACGTGGACTGCGTGGATGGCAAGACGGTGACGATTCCTCTGACTCAAAAGTCGCGCGAGGGCACCCGTGTACGCTATGTGGCGGAGTATGTGGACGAGGGTTACCTTAAGCTGCTCGACGAGTTTAACAAGGCGAATGACTCGACCTATGTGAACTGCGGCAACTTTGAGCAAATCTTTATGCCGCAGACCTACCGCATCTCCAATGCTCAGCTTATGACCATGCTGAGTTTTGACGCCAACGCTTCGGCCAAAAAGCATTCCGCCGCGGCCGAGGAGCGCCAGCAGGAGTTCTCGAATGCCGTGCAGCAGTGGCACGAGTATATGATGGATAACTCGTTTAATGATGTCGACGAGGCCTTTAACGACGCGATTGACCAGATGGTCGCCGATGCGTTTGCCGAGGAGGACGAGAACGGTAAAGAGGACGAAGCCCAAGGTGGAGCTGCTCGTAAGGCTCGTCGCGCCCCTGCCGCTAGCGACGGCGAGGGTGATGGTGCTGGCAACGACGAGGTCGCGCAGTTTGCGGCTGACCTCAAGGCCGCGGTCGGCGGGTCGTCGGCGCTGCTGACCCAGCAGGGCGACAGTTACGGCGTCAATGTGGACAAGATGATCTTTGAGGATGCTTACGGTACCAGCGAGGATTGGTATCAGGAGCTCGCAGCGGCCCAGGGCGCGAACGCTGCGGATGCGGCGGCCATCAAGGAACTTGTCGACCATGCGTCGCGAGCGGAGTTTATTGCCCAGCAGGCCGAGGATCTGGTGGGCCAATCGATGGGTATCGGCCGGCTCAACCAATACGGAAGCTGGAATGACGCAACCGCTGCGGCACTCAACAAGTGTGCGGGCATTAAGGCCAGCGAGTACAACGGCCAGTCGACGAGCGGGTTTAACGATTTGGGCCGGGCGCTCGGCAGCTCGCTGAGCTACAAGGCGGCTGACGACGATACCGTCAAGGGCTTTAAGGTCGCCGCGCCCGATGGCGAGCAGACGGCCTATATCGAGTCGGAATTTATCGAGAACTCCAATAACAACAAGAACCAGGCGCTTCTGTTTAACTCGATTGCCATGCAGTGCGACATTCTGGACAACCTGTACGACAACTGGAATGTGGTCCATAGCCTCAACAACTCCAAGGTGCGCGGATGGCTCATGGCTTGGAGGCTCAACGGCGACGTGAGCGCCCATATGAAGCTCATCTGCACGATCCGTTCGCTCAAGAGCTATAAGATCGAGTGCGAGATGTTCGGACAGGTCTTTAAGACCGATGCGTGGAAGGCGGCCGGCCAGGCGTTTCCCGCGGCGACCCAGGGCATCGGCATCTTTACCGGCATTTACGGCATGAACGATGCCAGCAAGAACTGGGAGAACGTGAACGTCCGTATGCAGAAGGTGAAGGGCGAGCGCGAGGGCTATGAGCTTCAGCATACGCGCTTGCTTGCCAAGCCCGAGAAGACCGAGGACGACTGGAAGTGCATTTACGCGCTGCGTGACGCCATGGAGAAGGCGCGTGCGTTTGAGGATCTGCTGTATCGCCAGCTCTGCCACGACAGCACCGATGTGGCGGTGGGCTCCATTATGACAATCGCCGGCGTGCTGACGGCCGGTTCGGCGGGTACCGTGGTGGGCGCTGCCTATGACGCGGCTTCGACCAGCGTAGGTTCGGAGCGCGCGATTAAGCTGACCAATGCCGAATGCGCCTACGATGTTGCCTGCGAGCAGGTGGAGCGCGCGTGTCAGAATCGTATTACGGTCAACTGGGGCGAGCTGACCGATACCGAGGTCTACAAGGCCAACAAGGACGGCTTGATCTCGGACGAGAAGATGCAGTCGATCTTCGAGGCGCGTTATCGCAATGTGGCTGCCAAGGCAGCACCCGACCCTGCGGGCGTGGTGTATGAGGGCCTGCTGTCCAATACGGTTGAAGGCGCGACGGTTGGGCTGTGGAGCGCCGACGATGCGGCCGGTACCAATGCAGTGCGTTGGGATGCCGAGGAGTATGAGCAGGACAATCCGCTTGCAACGGGTGCGGACGGTGCATACAACTGGAATACGCCGACCGGCTGGTATCAGGTGCGCGTGACCAAGGACGGGTATGAGGAGGCGCGTTCGGCTTGGCTGCGCGTGCCGCCGATTCAGACTGAGGTGAACATTGGCTTGGTGTCGACGGCGGCACCCGAGGTGGCTTCGGCCCATGCCTATACCGATTGCATCGAGGTTGAGTTTGCGCAGTATATGGATGCGAGCGACGATGCCCTGGTCGCATTGTGCGCGCAGGGCTTGGGCGACGTGACGTATACGTGGCTCGACAAACAGGACGATCCCAATGGCAAGCCGCTGTCTCGCGTGCTGCGTATTCGCTATGCCGATGCGCGTGAGGCGGGCTCGGCGGTGGCGTTTGAGCTCGACGGTGCTCGCAACTACGCCGGCACGGCCATGGCACGCTGGGCGAGTGGCGAGCTTTCCGTGGGCGTGCGTGCCGACAAGCTCAAACTCAATGTGGAGCAGGCCGTGACCATGCTTGAGGGCAGTGACTTTGAGCTGGTGGCGCACGTGACCGATAAGGCGGGCAAGCCGTTTGTGGGCGCAAAGGTTAGTGTTGGGCTGGAGTCCTCGGCTATCTGCTCTGTCGATGCCACCCAGGCCGTGACGGGCGAGGACGGCGCGGCGACGTTTGTGCTGCATGGTGCTCTGCCCGGTTTGACGACGTTGACGGCGGCGGTGGACGGCACGGCACTGTCCAAGCAGGTCGACGTTCGCGTGTCTGCCGAGGCAGTGCGACCGGCGCGACCGGTGGCGACGATTGGCGCGACGACGTTTGGTGCATGGTCGCCCAAGGAGAACTACATTACGGTGCCCAAGGGCACGAAGCTGGAGCTTTCTGCCGAGGATGGCGCGACGATTTGGTACACCACCAACGAAACCTGCCCCTGCCGTGACGAAGGCCGTGTAAAGTACACCGAGCCCATTGCGCTCGATAGCAACATGTATGTGCGCATTGCGGCACAGCGCCCTGGCATGTCGTACAGCGAGTATTCCGAGCGTCTGAACATTACGATTACGGTGACCGATGAGGCGGCGCCTGGGCCGACGCCTGGCGGCGGCGAGCAGGGCGGCGGTGCGGATGGCTCTGACGGCACCGGGGTACCTGCGGGCGGTTCGACTTCGACGACCACCGCGGTGACGACGGACAAGTCCAAGGGTAAGGGCGAGAACGGCAAGAAGTCCGGCGGCACGGAGCTCGCCAGCACGGGTGACTCCGCCGCGATGACGGTCGCCGCCCTGGGCATCGCCGGCGCAACTGTTGCCGCGGCAGGCATCGCTGCGGCCAAGCGTCGCAAGCGCTAGGTTTTGGCGAGCGCCCATCCTCGGCTTTAGCAAAATCTCAATCTGTAACACCAAGCTGCTCAAAACGGCTCCAGGTGTTACAGATTGAGACGAACTGTTCAGTCGCTAACCTAACGTCTCGATCTGTAACACGTAGCGAGGAATTTGGGCTCTAACTGTTACAGATTGAGACAAAGCGCGGGTGGCTGGCGCAATATCTCAATCTGTAACAACTACGATGCTCAACAGGGCCTAACTGTTACAGATCGAGACAAAACGACCGGGCAAGTCCCCAACCACCACAAAGGTGCCTGTCCCCATCGTGGTGGTCGGGTGGTCGGCATAGAAAAAGTCCCCGCCGGGCGTGTGCTCGACGGGGACTTTGCCGTTTGGTGGCTAGCGCTGCAGGTGATTACTCGCCCAGCAGGCTCTTGGTGATGGAAGCGGCGGCCTTCTTGCCGGCGCCCATCGCCAGAATGACCGTAGCAGCACCGGTGACGATGTCGCCGCCGGCCCAGATGCGGGGATCGGTGGTCTGGCCGGTCTCCTCGTCGGCAACGATGTAGCCCCACTTGTTGAGCTCCATCTTGCCGCCGATCTTCTTTGCGAAGGGGTTGGCGTTGGTGCCGATAGCCGAGATCGCGACGTCGCAGGGGATCTCCTCGATGGCGCCCTCGATGGGCACCGGGCGACGACGGCCGGACTCGTCGGGCTCGCCGAGCTCCATCTTCTGGACCTTGACGGCGCACACGGAGCCGTCCTCGCCGGCGACAAACTCGAGCGGGGAGACGAGCGGCAGAACCTCGACGCCCTCGGCCTTGGCATGGTGCAGCTCGGCGCGACGGCAGGGCATCTCGTCCTCGGTACGGCGGTAGGCGATGATGGCGTGCTCGGCGCCCAGGCGCTTGGCGGTACGGACGGCGTCCATAGCCACGTTGCCGCCACCAAAGACGACGACGTTCTTGCCGTGCTTGGTGGGGGTGTCGTACTCGGGGAACTTGTTGGCCTTCATCAGGTTCACGCGGGTGAGGTACTCGTTCGCGAAGAAGACGTTGGGCAGGTTCTCGCCGGGGACGTTGAGGAACTTGGGCAGGCCAGCGCCGGTCGCCACGTAGATGGCGTCGAAGCCCTGCTCGAACAGCTCCTCGGCCGTGGCCATGTTGCCCACGACGGAGTTGTACTCAAACTTGACGCCCATGTCCTCCAGGCCGTCAATCTCGCGCTTGACGACTGCCTTGGGCAGGCGGAACTCGGGGATGCCGTAGACCAGTACGCCGCCGCCGGTGAAGAAGGCCTCGAAGACGGTGACGTCAAAGCCGTTGCGGGCGAGCTCGCCGGCGCAGGTGATGCCGGACGGGCCGGAGCCGACGACGGCGACCTTCTTGCCGTTCTTGGGAGCCATCTTGGGCGTGGAGGCGAGCTCGGGGCGGTCACCCAGGAAGCGCTCGAGCTGGCCGATGGCCACGGGCTCGGACTTCTTACCACGGATGCACTTGCCCTCGCACTGGTTCTCCTGCGGGCAGACGCGGCCGCAGATGGCGGGAAGCATGGAGTCCTCGCGGATGGTATCGAGGGCGCCGCCGAAGTCCTTCGCGCGGATCTGCTCGATAAAGCGGGGGATGTTGATGTTGACGGGGCAGCCCTCAACACAGAACGGCTTCTTGCAGTTGAGGCAGCGCTCGGCCTCGGCCAGCGCCATCTCCTCGGTGAAGCCCTTGTCGACGGGGCGGAAGTCGCAGGCGCGCTCGGCGGCCGGCTCCTCATTATCGGGGGTGCGGGGCGACTTCATATCGGCAACGAAACGACCGTTAACTAGTGGCATGCGCAGCTCTTTTCCTCATAGGCCTTGAGGGACTCGCCCTCTTCGGAACGGTAAGCGGCCTGGCGGGCACGAAGGTCATCCCAGTCGACCAGGGTGGCATCGAAGTCGGGGCCGTCGACGCAAGCGAACTTGGTCACGCCGCCCACTTCGACGCGGCAGCAGCCGCACATGCCGGTGCCGTCAACCATGATGGGGTTGAGCGACGCGGTGATGGGGGTGTCGTACTTTTGGGCGGTGAGGGTCGAGAACTTCATCATCGGAACGGGGCCGACGCAGAAGACCTGGCTCACGGCCTTGTCCTGCAGCAGGCGCTCCAGCGGAGCGGTGACAACGCCCTGCTCGCCGTAAGAACCGTCATCAGTGGTGATATGGATGTGGTCCTCGTCGAGGAGCTCGCGGAACTGGTCCTCCATGAGCAGGAGGTCCTTGGTGCGGGCGCCCATGATGGCGTGCACCTCGTGGCCGGTCTCGACCAGGTGCTTGGCGACCGGGAAGGCAATTGCCAGGCCGACGCCGCCGCCAATGACAGCGCAGGGGCCCTCGGCCATCTCGGTGGGAACGCCCAGCGGGCCCACGACGTCGCGCAGCGACTCGCCAGCCTCGTAGGTGGACAGCATCTCGGTGGTCTTGCCGATCACCATGAAGATGAACTCGACCCAGCCCTCGTCACCGTTCCAGCCGGCCAGGGTAAACGGGACACGCTCGCCCGTCTCGTTGGCGCGAACCATGAGGAACTGTCCAGCGTGCGCATGCTTGGCGATTGCAGGCGCCTCGATGCGGAACTTGAACACCTTCTCCGAGAACTGCGTCTTCTCCAGGATCTTATACATAGAACCCCTCTCTTGTTAGGGCTGCCGAACCGTGCCTCCACGGAAATGGACGGTAGCCCGAATAAAACCGTACGCGCACAGGCGTTGTGCAGACATACGGTGCAAATTATACCCTCATGGACATGTCACTTACGTGTGTCTTCGGCGGTTGGGAGCAGGGTTTATCCACTTCGGCCTACCAAACAGGGGCAGGTATATTTTGGTCAGTTTTATCGGGTAAAACGGCAAAGGGGGCCGGCCTCGGGTTGTGATGAGGGCGGCCCCCTTTGGGGTGCTATGTGCGTATGGCGGCACGCGGTTTATCGCGATGCCGCAACTGGGGCGTTTCCGCAGGTAATACCTGCCAAAATAAACCTGTCCCTAAATGGTGGGTTTTAGTGCTTGCCGTTGGCGGAGGCGGCGCCGTTGACGTGGTCGCGGGCATAGATCACGCCGTGCACGATTGCCAGGCCGGCGGCGTCTGCGGCGCGGGCGCAGGTGTCCTGGAAGTCCTCGGCCTCGCGGGCGCGCAGCTGCTTAAGCACGTAGTCGGCGACGGCCATCTTGCCGGGAGGGTTGCCGATGCCGGTGCGGATGCGGCTGAAGTCGCGGCTGCCCATCTTGTCGATGATGGAACGCAGGCCGTTGTGACCGGCATGGCCACCGCCCACCTTAACACGCACGTCGCCGGCGGGAATATCGAGCTCGTCGTGGATTACGAGCAGCTCCTCGGCCTTGATCTTGTACTCGCGGCAGAGCTTGGAGATGGGGCCGCCCGAGGTATTCATGTACGACTGCGGCTTGACCAGCTCAATCTGGCGCTTGCCTCCCTCTTCCTCGGGGTCGTTGATGTTGATGACCGCGACCTCGGCGCCGGCCTGGTTTTTCCAGTACGTGACGCCGGCCTGACGGGCCAGCTCGTCGATTGCCTTAAAGCCAGCGTTGTGGCGGGTCTCGGCATATTCCTCGCCCGGGTTGCCAAGTCCGGCAACCATGCGAATCTTAAGCGGCTGTGCAGCTGCCATGTTCATCCTTTCGTTGATTTGTCGCCTGCTATGGTGAGCGACCCCGTTGCTGCTGTCAAATGGCGGGTGATTGAGGCTGTATGAGGGCGTTTGGGCAGTCGTCAGAAGCCGGGGTGGACAGTTAGTTCAGATTTGTATAAACCAAGAGGTCTTTGACTGTCAAAATTGGGACCGCGGAACTGCCACGGGGTCGCGCGCGCAGACGTGGTGTAAGAGTGTCCTGAGGTCCGTCGCTGCAAGTCC
>UQUG01000018.1 GCA_900544205.1 uncultured Collinsella sp. | reverse complement strand
GCGGTCGACGAAACTGGAGAGGAGGTATTACGAGCTCCTGTGCGAATTGGAGAGAGCGCTCCCGCAAACTGCCTCTTGACAACTTATAGGAGCGTCGGTTTTGTTTTTGCGATTTTCTGTATGGTCGGAGATTCGCTATCCAGCCCCGTAATCCGGCATAGTTTTGTTCGCGACGGCACAACCGCGCGTTTAAGCGCGGGGCAGGTGGGGCATTTTTGCCCCACCGGCCCCGTCTTCGCGCTACTCCGGCTTGGTTTCTACCGTGGGAGTCTTGTCCGCCGCGACTGGGGTGCGGGCGGTGTCCATAGTCAGGCAGTGTTTGGGGCAGCTCTCGATGCACTCGCCGCACACCACGCAAGCGTACGGATCGATCGACCAGGTACCGCCCTTGCGATCGACCGAGAGTGCGCCCGCCGGGCAACGGCGCGCGCACATGCCGCAGCAGATGCACACGTCCATGTCGTTGACGATATGTCCGCGCAGACGCTCGGGTGCCGCGAGCTTCTCCTGCGGATAGCACACCGTTACCGGCTGCTTGACCATAGAACCCAAGGCCGTCTTGGCAAATGTCAGTAAACTCATGCCGCGCCTACCTTTCCGTGCAGCTAATGCAGGGGTCAATGGTCAGGATAATCATGGGCACGTTGGCAAGGAGCACACCCTGCAGCGCATGTGTCAGACCCGCCAGGTTCTGCGACGTCGGCGTGCGCACGCGAAAACGGTCCAGATTCTTGGTGCCGTTGCCGCGCACATAGTAGTACGCCTCGCCGCGCGGCTGCTCAATCACAACCTCGCCGCGCGCGCCGTCGGCCGGCGTGAGCTTGGTACGCCCGCCGATACCGTCGTGCGGAATCTTGCCGATAAGCTCCTTGATAATGTCCATGGCCTGCGTAACCTCGGCACAACGCACCTGGCAGCGGGCATAACAGTCGCCATCGGTGGCAACAATCGGCTCAAACGCAACCAAGTCCGCATAGGCACCGTCACCGAACATGCGCACGTCATAATCCACGCCCGAGGCGCGACCGAACGGGCCGACCATCGACAGATCCAGCGCGTCCTTCTTGCTGATCACGCCCACGCCATGCAGGCGCTCGCCGCAGCTATTGTCGTCCAAAAATGTATGCACCACGGCCTCGTAGTCAGGGCGCATAGCGTCGAGCGTCTGGACAATACCCGCCAGCTCGGAATCCTCAATGTCGTGCTTAAGGCCGCCGATCTCGTTAATCGAAAGGATCACGCGTCCGCCGCAAGTGCTCTCGAAAATCTTGAGAATCTGCTCGCGCAGGGTCCATGACCGATAGAACAGCGCCTCGAAGCCAAAGGCGTCGGCAAGCAGGCCCAGCCACAGCAGATGCGAGTGGATGCGCGAAAGCTCGTGCAAAATGGTGCGGATATACTGCACGCGGCCGGGCACCTCGATGTCGAGCATGCGCTCGCAGGCGCTGGCATAGCCGCAGCTGTGGCCCACGGCGCAGATGCCGCAGATGCGCTCGGCGATGTAGCCAAACTGGTGCATATCACGCTTTTCGGTGAGCTTCTCGAGTCCGCGGTGCACAAAGCCGATCTGCGGAATTGCCTCGATGACGCGGTCGTCCTCGATCACCAGGTCCAGATGAAGCGGCTCGGGCAGCACCGGGTGCTGCGGGCCAAACGGAATAACGGAGCGATGTGCCATGGGCCTTACGCCTCCTTTTTCTGCTTGTCGCGGGCGGCCTTGGCGGCAAGCGCCGCGCGGACCTTGGCCGCTTTCTCGGGATCCATGGCGGCGAGCTTTGCCTCCATCTCGGCAGCCTTGAGCGCGGCCTTCGCAGCAGTTTCATCGTGCTGAGCATCGGAGCCGGCAGCCGCAGCGGGCTGAGCGACGGCAGCGCCCGCAGCATCGCCAGCGCCCGCAGTGCCCTCCCCCGCAGCGGCCGTGGCAGTAGCAGCCTTCTCGGCCGCGGCCTTGCGCGCCTTGGCCTCGGCAGCGGCACGGACCTTCATGGCTTTCTCGCGCGCGGCCTTCACCTCGGGCGTGATAACGCTCATGGGCTCGGCAGTCGAGACCTGGTAGAAAAAGCCCTTAAAGTCAATCTGCATATCGGTGATGGCAAGACCAAACAGGTCGTGCGCTTCGTTTTCAAACGGGAATACTGCCGGATAGTACGAGCTGATGGACGGAATCTCCTGGTACTGATTAATTCCCTCAACCACCAGGTTCTCGATCGCATAGCTGCCGTCCTGCGCAATCTGCTCCTGAGCAACACGAACGTTGATAAACGTATAGACCAGGCGATACGTGCCGTCGTCGACGTTGCGCTCGGCGTGCATTTGCACAAAGCGCGCGCCGACGCCCTTGAGCGCCTGGACATGCGACAGGAGCTCGTCGATCCCGACGGTGGTATAGATAGCCTTTTGCATTACTCGGCCTCCTTTGCAGCGGCGGGCGCGGCGGACCTGGTGGACACGTTGGCCTCGACACCGTCACCGGCACCATCAGCCCCGGCCCCCGCAGCCACAAACCCGTCCTCGCCCAGCTCAACGCCACCGTCCCAGGTTGCGGCACCGCCCACGGTGAGCGGATCGCCACCGGCGCGCATCACGGCCTCTTTCTGGTCCAGGATGCCGCACGCCTCCACGATGGCATCGATCACGGTCTCGGGGCGAATGGCGCACCCGGGCGCGTACACATCCACGGGAATCGCGCGGTCCACGCCGCCGATCACGTTGTAGGCATCGCGGAACACGCCGCCCGAACACGCGCAGATGCCGCAGGCCACCACGCACTTGGGCTCGAGCATCTGGTTGTAAATCTGGCGCACGACGGGCAGGTTCTGGGCATTGACCGACCCCGTCACCAAAAAGATATCCGCATGCTTGGGGTTGCCGGTGTTGACCACGCCAAAGCGCTCCGCATCGAACAGCGGCGTGAGCGAGGCCAGCACCTCGATATCGCATCCGTTGCAGCTCGAACCGTCGTAATGAATAACCCACGGCGAGCGCGACATTTTATGATCCATGGATGCCGCCTCCTAAATAAACACGTCGACGAGGATGGGCATAAGGTTGAGCAGGCCAAACACCAGCGCCACGCCCCATCCGAGCCTAAAGCAGCTGCGCCAGGTGCTGCGTGCGAAGGTGTTGTCGATCAGGACCTCGACAAAATACGTCGCGGCCATCACGACCAGGGCTACAACCCAGCTCACGGGGTTGTCCCAAACAAAGAACATGCCCACCCACATCAAAAACAGCACTGTCTCGCACCAGTGCATAAGGGTCATCTTGGCCAGCGTGCCGCCGCTCATCTCGGTGGCGACGCCCTGGACGATCTCCTGATGCGCGTGATGCGAGTACGAAAGGTCAAACGGCGACTTGCGCAGCTTGATGGTGAGCACCGCGAGCAGCGCGAGGAAAATGGGCGCGCTGTACACGATGATGGGGGCCGACTGCCCCGTCACGGCGATGGAATCGAAGCTGTCGGTGGCAAGGTACAGGCCCACGCTCATCAGCAAAACGGCGGGCTCGTAACTCATGACCTGCAGCAGCTCACGGTCGGCGCCGACCTGGGCAAACGGGCTTTGCGTCGAGGCGGACGCCAACACCACAAAGATCGCAGCGAGGGTCACCATAAAAGCGCACAACAGCGTGTTGGAACCCGACACAAAGATGCCGCCGCCCACCACGGTAAAGATGAGCGCGCACGCCATGTAGGTATCGTCCATGGTGTTTACGCTGGCGGGGGCCTTGCGCAGCAGCTTGGCCACATCGTAGAAAGGCTGGAGCAGGCGCGGGCCCACGCGGCCCTGCATGCGGGCCGAAAGTTTGCGGTCAACGCCGTCGATCAGGCCGCCCACAAGCGGCGCCAGTAAGGCAAATGCCACAGTGCCAATAAAAATGCCCACGACGCCCGAACCTTCAAAATACTTGCCGCGCAGCACCGAGGGCGCACTCATGGCAAGTCGCTCGGGCCCAATCCACGCGCAACACAGCAGCGCAAACAAGATAATGCTGCAGCACACGACGCTACCCGCGGGGCCAATACGCTTCTCGCCAAGGGCGTCCTCCGAGTACCAATTGCGCTTTTCGGCCTTCACCTCGTGTCCCATCGAGCCGCGGAAATGGCGATATTTGTCGGTTCCCACACCCGAAAGGTACACGTTGACGTGCGGCTTGTTGCTCACGCGGAATGAAGTCAGCAGCACCACGGCGATAAACGCCACGATAACCACCATCAGGTACATGGCGTCCTTGCCAATAACGTACGGCACGCGGCCAAACACCATGGCCAAGTAAGGCGACACCAGACCGCTCGAGATAACCGGGAACGCCACGCAGCACAGAATCAGCAGCGCGGCGATGGTGTTGAGGGCCATCCATTCGGTCTTATGGACATTGACCTCAACGTTTTGAGCCGTGGGGTCGACGCCCGAAAGCTTGGCAAGCCACTTGCCCCAGAAGAAAAACGTCGCGGCCGAGCCAAAGGCCAGCACCATAATCATGAGCACGTTGCCGGTCTGCGCGAACGCCACCAGGGCGCCCCACTTGGACACGAGCATGCCAAATGGCGCCACAAACATGCCCATGATGCCCAGCATCATCAGGCGCGTCAGGTGCGGCATGCGGCTGAACATACCGTCCATGTCCTCGATATTGCGGCTGCCGATATGATGCTCGGCCGTGCCCACGCACAGGAACAGCAGCGACTTTGCCACCGTGTGGAACAGGATCAGGAAGATGGCCGCCCATACGGCCTCGGGCGCGCCGACACCCAAGCAAGCACTGATGAGGCCCAAGTTGGAAATGGTGGAGTACGCGAGCACGCGCTTGGCATTGCTCTGCGAGATGGCCATAAGGGCAGCGAGCAAAAACGTGATGGCGCCCACGCTCGTGACCATAAAGCCGGTCACGGGATAGATGGCATAGAGCGGGCTCAGCTTGACCATCAGGAACACGCCGGCTTTGACCATGGTTGACGAGTGCAGCAGGGCGCTCGTGGGCGTGGGGGCAACCATGGCACCCAACAGCCAAGTGTGGAACGGCATCTGTGCGGCCTTGGTGAGCGCGGCGAGCGACAACAGGATGACCGGCATCACCAGCAGCGCTGATTGCGCGGTACCGGCGCCGGAAAGCTCGATCATGCCCGAGATGGTCAGCGGCATGCCGTTAACGTGCAGGTACATGAGTCCGGCCAAAAACGCGATACCGCCCAGCATGTTGAGGATGATCTGGGTGAAGGCGTTCTTGATGGCCTCGGGCGTGCGCGTGTAGCCAATCATAAGGAACGAGCACACGGTGGTGATTTCCCAGCCGCAGAACGGCCACTCAAGGTTGTCGCTCGTCACGATGACGAACATGGCCGAGAGGAACAGGAACATAAGCGCCAGGAACTGCGGGCGACGGTCGGGCGCGGTCTGCCCGCGCAGCGCGGCCTCGTGCTCGTCATGGGCCTGGAAGTCCTTCATGTAGCCCAGGGCATACACGCAGATAAGGCTACCGACAATGCCGACGGCGAGGACCATGATCACGCTCATGTAGTCTAGGTAGAGTGGCGTCGCCGTGACGGCTTCGGCCGCGGGCAGCGTCATGGCTGCAAAGGCGAGCGAGCCTACCAGCTGGACTACGCCGAGCACCGTGGTGAGCGCGTTCCTATATTTGTACGCGTTGTACAGGATGACGGCGCACAGGATGACATCGATGGCGGAGCTGATGATCGAGAGCACATGCGAAGTGCCGGGGGTAACCTCAAAGCTCTGCGGACCCGTGCCAAAAAACATGACGGCGACTACAACTGTCACCGCCATAATAATGCCGGAACCTATGAGCCCCACCGCATCGCGGGCGCGGTCGCCGCGCGCGAACAGCATGCCCAGCGCCGGTACCAGCGGAAACAGGGTAAGGAAATACAGTAGCGTCATACCATCACTCCCCCATGCAAAAACGCTGCAATTGTTTAACGTTATAGCTCAATTGATGAGTAGCGGCAGCGGGTTTTCGGTCAACTGGGGAGTTTTAGGCGTACGGAGTAAGGGCACGTCCGCTTTGGAGCAGAGAGGCGGCAAGAAAAATGCGCCCCTGTGGGCGCACCATCCCGTTTGCTATTCCGCCTTTTTAACGCGCGGCTTGCGACCGCGCGGCTTATCGACCAGTGCGGACTCACCGCTCTCGCGGTACTGACGGCACCAAGCCTTGACCGAAGACTCGCTGGGAATCTTGTGCTTGATCATGGCCTCGCGAACCGTCAAGCCGTTTTCCAGACGGTCCTTAACCACAGCGAGCTTTACGTCGTACGAATAGGTGTGATGATGCGAACCGGCATTGAGAACGGCGTCGGCACCGCCCACGGCATACGCGCGGGCCCACTGACGAGCCGTGGCCTGGGGAATGCCAAGCTCCGCGGCGAGAGCGCGATGACCGACCCCCTCTTGGAGGATCTCGACGGCGCGCTGCCTAACCTCGGGCGCATGCGTGCGAGTCCTAGTTGCTTCCGACATACCTGCCACTTCTTAGCCTTAACCGTTAATCTGCTTTCTTACGTGCAAGTTAGATAGTAGCATTTTACTGTTTGCTCAAAGCAGTTAATTAAAGTAGACGCGTCGTTATCTGGGCATTTGGCACCAAATTACGACATTTCTTTATCGATTATTTACGCTGGTAGCTGACTCGCAGCTAATCGTCATTCGCTTGTCAGCAAAATTGGCATCTCTTTATGTCCTTTGGTATAGAGGATATAGTTATTAACCCCTCCCCCAATAATTTTGAGTGATCTGCAAGGCAGTAGACGTCCTCACTCCTCATGATTACCGCGCATTGCCATCCACCGGAGCAAAACAAAAAGGGCGGGACCTGCTGCGCTTGCAGGCCCCGCACCGGTTGACACCCGACGGGACACAGCCGGGCGAGACGAATCCGTGCTACCGCCCCGCCTGGCCGCGATGTTCAACTACAGCTCGTTGGCCGCGTGATACGCCGTGCGAATGGCGCTCGCAATGTCGGCGGTGCGCTCACCCGAGCAGTCGCCCACGCAGGTCACGGGCACCGTCACGCCATCCAGGTCAAACGCGTTGGCCTTGGAGCCCACGGCCATCACCACGTAATCGCAGGCGATCTTCACCGGCTCCTCGGTGCCGTCCTCGGTGGTGCGAACAGCCTCCACGCCCTCGTCGGTAATGGCGGTCAGGCGGGTCTTCACGTGCTGCTCCACGTTGTGCTCTGCAAAGTCGCTCATAATCAGCGGCAGAATGGTCTCGGACTCGCCCGCGGCAATCTTGTCGAGCATCTCCACGATCGCCACCTCGCAGCCGTGCTGCAGCAGGTACTCGGCAGTCTCGGTGCCCACCAGACCGCCGCCAATGACGGCGACGCGCCCGTTGAGCTCCACCTTGCCGGCCAGCACGTCCCAGCTCGAGACGACCTTGTCCGAGTCGGCGCCCGGAACGGGGATGACCACGTCGTGTGCGCCTACGGCCACAATCGCAGCGTCGGCGGCGTTGAGGTCCTCAGCGGTAGCGGCATGGTTGAGCTCAACCTTCACTCCCAGGCCGGGCAGAATCTTCTCGTAGTACTCAACCGAGCGCATGATCTCGTCCTTACGCGGAGGTGCAGCCGCCAGCACAATCTGGCCGCCCAGATGGTCGCTCGCCTCGTAAACGGTCACATCGTAGCCGCGCTTGGCCGCCACGCGCGCGGCCTCCAGGCCGGCAATGCCGCCGCCCACCACGGCGATCTTCTTGTCGCCCTCGCCCGGCTTGATGGCGATGGTCGCCTCGTCGCCGTTCTCGGCATTGAGCACGCACGAGATGTACTTGCGATTTTGAATCGCGTCGACGCAGCCCTTGTTGCAGTTGAGGCACTCGCGGATGGGCTCACCCGTGGCGGCCTTCAGCGCAATGTCGGGGTCGCACATGAGCGAGCGGCCATAGGCGATGATGTCGGCCGCGCCGTCTTCCAGAATCTTCTCGCCGGCCTCGACCGAGACAACACGGCCGACGGTTGCCACCGGCACGGAGACCAGAGCCTTGACGCGCTCGGCCACGGGCAGCGTCCAGTTGTAGGGCATGGCGCCCATGGGCGGAATGGTGTCGCCCATGTTGCCGGTGTGGTTGGCCTGCGCGACCTGGATCATGTCGATGCGCGCGCCCTCGAGCAGCTTGGCAAACTCGCAGGCCTCGTCGGGCTGCAGGCCGCCCTTACCGCGCGGCGTGCCGTCGGGGTTCTCCATGATCACGGGAAGCTTGTACTCCACCATCAGCTGCGGCGCGGCTTCCTTAATGGCAGCGACGACCTCCAGCGCGTAGCGAACGCGGTTCTCGAACGAACCACCGTACTCGTCGGTGCGCTGGTTGAGGATGGCCGAGCACAGCGAACCCACCAAGCGGTCGCCGTGGACCTCGATGGCGTCGATGCCGGCCTGCTGTGCGCGAGCGGCCGAGGCAGCGATGGCCTCCTTAATCTGGGTGAGCTGCTCTACGCTCGCCTCGTTCACAAAGTGCTGCATGTCGTGATGCAGCTTGGCGTAGGCCTGGTTGCGGATCTCGTTGGACTCGGCCATCTTGGCGGCAAAGGTCTCCTCGTCGCCGGCGGCCTTGGCCTCCTGCGCGGCCTTGGCGGCAGCCATGGATCCCATGACCATGCGGCCGACACCGGGCACGTCGTACTCGGGGTGGAACAGCTGCAGCGCGACCTTGGCGCCGTGTTTGTGGACGGCGTCGGCCAGGGCCTTAAACGTGGGGATCTGAGCGTCGGTCGCCAGCTTGGGCGTGGGGCTTGCGGTCATGACGGGAGCGACGTCGCCGATGACGATGTAGCTCACGCCGCCACGAGCCAGACGCTCGTAAAAAGCCAGGCTGCGCTCGCCAATGGAACCGTCGCGCTCCTCGTAGCCGGTGGTCAGCGGCGGGAACATAATGCGGTTTTTGAGCTCAAGGGGGCCAACCGTAATGGGCTGGAGCAGCTTGGGTGCAGGTGCGGTCATGGACATTCCTCTCTTGTAGGCGCGGCGGCGATGATGCCGCGTAGTTGTCTAGAGGATATGGCATGGGAATACAGCAGCGCAACGGAAATCGGCGGACAGCAGGTAGCGGCAGGTGGATGGGGATGGGCGGGGCGGCCCGTCGGTTTATCTCAATCTGTAACAGTTACGCGGCAAAACCGGGTCTTACTGTTACAGATCGAGACATTCCTCTCGGCCCATCCTCAACAATCTAGATCTGTAACAGCTAGGCCCACTTTTGGCCCCTATCTGTTACAGATCGAGACAAACCAAACCCGCCTGCTAGAAAATCTAAATCTGTAACAGTTACTCGGCAAAATCCGTCCCTCGTGTTACAGATTTAGACAAACACGACCCAACCCACCGGTATATCTCGGTCTGTAACACCTAGCCGCCCAAATCGGGTCTAGATGTTACAGATCGAGATTTTGTTTGAGAGGCCGAGAATTGGACCGAAAACACGGTCCCGAAATAACAAAAAAGCTCGCCGGCTAGGCCGACGAGCTGCAAGTTCTTGGTCGCGGGGGCAGGATTTGAACCTACGACCTCCGGGTTATGGATATGGCGGGCCGTCAAACAGCGATTGGACTAAAGCCGTGCCTTCCACAGTATTTAGTCCTATAAACAGTCCAACATCTTTATTTCTAGTCGTTAGATTGGACTAAAATGACTTTAATTTCGATATTTAGTCGTATCTTACGACTAAATATCAGCCACGAGACCGTTAGGAGCGATCTTGTACTACAGCGATCACGACGTCCTTGAACTCATCGCCCGTATCGAGAAGCCCTATGAGAGCGAGGTTATCGAGCTCAAGGAAGCGAAAAACGACTTCAGTTTCAAGAACCTCGGGAAGTACTTCTCCGCCCTGAGTAACGAAGCGGTCCTGCGCGGGAAACAAGACGCCTGGCTCATCTTCGGTATGGACAACGACAAGGTCGCATGCGGAACCGCTTACCGAGAAGGAAATCCGGCCAACCTTCGATCCCTTAAAAAGGAGATTGCGGACCGCGCGAACAACCACCTCACCCTGAGAGAGATCCATGAACTCAGGATTGACGGCAAACGCGTCCTCGCGTTTCAAATCCCCGCCGCAACGCCAGGCATGCCGACGGCGTTCAACAATGCGGCATGGGCGCGCGAGGGCGAATCACTCGGGCCACTCCCCATCGATAAGTACGAGCAGATACGCCAAATGCGGAGGCCGGACTGGAGTGCCCTCGAAATCGAAGAAGCAACCTTCGAGGACCTCGACCCCAAAGCCGTGAAGAAAGCGGTGGAGCTCTTTCTCTCCAAGCACCGGCGGCATTCCGGGGCGTTCGCGGACATGGATGACCGCACGATTCTCGACATGGCAAACCTAACCAGAAACGGCAAGATCACCCCGACGACACTCATCCTGCTCGGAAGGCCAGAATCCACCCGTCTGCTCGATGGGATGAGCCCGCGCATCACCTGGACTCTCTATGCCTCCAATGGATCGGTAACCTCTTACGAGCACTTCAAACCACCCTTCCTTCTCGCGATTGACCAGGTACTCGGGAAAATCCGCAACGAGAAGTACCGGTTCAACGCAAATGGCGCGAGTCTGTTTCCCTTTGAGGCTGACCAGTACGAACCCGAGATCATCAGAGAGCTCCTGAACAACTGTATCGCCCATCAGGACTATTCCATGCAGGGGCGAATCAATGTCGAGGAATTCGAGGATCACCTCGTGTTCCTAAACGAAGGGTCCTTCATTCCGGAGACAATCGAAAATGCGATGCGGCCGGGTTTTAAGCCAAGCTACTACCGCAACCCCTTCCTTTCCGAGGCGATGGTGCAGATGGACATGATTGACACCATCGCCATGGGAATCCCCAAAGTATTCCAGATGCAGAGAAAGCGATACTTCCCCCTACCCACCTACGACCTTTCGGATCCAACCCGCGTGCGCGTAAGCGTCTACGGTAAGACCATCAATGAGAGCTACAGCAGGCTACTCTATGCTAAACCGGACCTTCCGATGGACGTCGTCTACCTTTTGGACAAGGTTCAAAAAGGCGAGGAAATCACGAACGAGGAGGCCGCAGAGCTGCATCGACTCAAGCTTATCGAAGGCAGGTACCCCCATATCTCCATCACGAACGCCCTTGCCTCGAAGACGGGGCAGGAGGTGTCTTACACGCGCAGCAAAGGCCTCAATGAAGAGGCCTGCAAGGCGTTTGTCATTCAGATGCTCTCAGAAACGGGGCCCGCACCACGTGCGAAAATCACCGCCCTCATCAACGATCTTCTCCCCTCGGGCCTTACCGACGCGCAAAAGGCCAAGAAGGTGTCGAACCTGTTAGCGAAGATGAAGAAGGTAGACAAGACCATCGATAGCGACGGAACGGGAAAGACCGCAAGATGGCATGCCCTGTAACATCGTGATGGATCTCACCGTCAGACGCACGGCTTCCAACAGACCGACCGCGATGCGTCTGGGTACCTTACCGGGCGCATCATCTAATATTGGACTCTCTACTTGCATTGGACTCTCTACTTGCGGCATCCATCCCTACCCGACTCTGGATACCGCAAGTGTCCTTTTCGATGGCATCCCCGCGTTTTGTAGTCGGAAAACAGTCGACTCATAGTTGAAAGCTACAAAAAGTGTGTCCTATAAGCCAGTAAATTGCCGAAGCGTTTTTAAAACCCGATCTCCGCAACGATCTTTTTCATCTCGATAGCCCATCCAAGCCGCCCCTCGATGTACCGCAGCCATGCGTCCTGATGGCTCTTAATTGGGTGGCCGGCCTTATAGAAACGCAGGCCCGATGCCTTTTAGCATCAAAGGGCGCCGCCGTCAGCTCGAAGCGTTTTTCGAAGATCCTTGTCCAGTACGCTAGCTTGACCATTCGGACCACTTTTAAGTAAACATCAGCAAGGGCGGCCCGACGTATCGGGAGCTCAAGACCGCCCAGTGTAATCAATCCGCAACGAAAGCGAGCCCTCGGCGCTGTGCCGGGGGCTCGACCCTTCTAGGTTTATATCGTTGAATTGGCTAGCAATATTGCTCGTCGTTAAACGGCGGCTTCGACACCTAGTCCTTCATCCCGAATACTCTGCTCGTCTTCATCGGCTGCGCCCGTGGCCCCCTCCGCTTGGATGGCATCGTAGGCTTCGATGTTCGACTCAAGGATTTCGGCGCTCTCGTTGGCAAGCGCCAGCTTCTTCTGGTGCCTGTTATACAGGCACAAACCCATACTCCCTATGGCAAGCGTTACAGCAGATCCAACAATGCAACCCTGCCACCTTCCTGTGGCAATTCCCCCATTTCTGATGTTTGCGATAAGCGCCCTTGGTCCGCCCGACTCCTTTGCAATATGTGACAGCTGCGCGTAGTCCCAATCCGTCATCGTGTCCTCCTAACTCGACCGCCCGCTGGCTACTTGATTACTTGGGTCAATAATGCAACTGCACAAGTAAACAGTAAATGTCTAAGATATGTCTGCTGCGCTATTTAGAAAGGGTATTCAGACAATGTATGTCCGCCGTTATAAGCCAGAAGATGTGCTTCCAGAACGACTTGCAAGCTTAATGCGGAGTTTCGTCAATACGGACGGTAGAGTTGGCCTCTCGCAAATCGAGCTCGCGAGGCTCATGTACGAAAGGCGTTACGGAGGAGAAAACCAATCGAGCATCGATGCTCAATGCGTAAAGAAGACGGACCAGGCGTGCAAGGCCATAGCGCGAAGGATTAGCCACTTCCTCAAGGGAGACCATTTCCCGAATTGGACTGATTTGGTCGAACTTGCCGATTTCTTCGGAAAACCAATCGGCTATCTAATCGGCGAAACGGACTGCGATTCGTACGAGCTCCAAGATGTCGCCGACATCGTTGGATTGGAGAGCGGGGCAGTCACCGCACTTAAAAGCATCACGGGGAAGGCAAGCGTAGAGTGGCCGCTTGGAAAGACCACGCTGGAGAATGAGAAGCCATCTGCAGGGAGTGCCTTCATTGCCCAGGATATGGTCGAAAAAGCCAACGCAGAACTTAATGCTTGCAGGGCAGCTCTAAATCGCATGCTCACTGCCAGAACTTTCAAAGACTTGCTGATCAGCCTCTCAAATGTTGGTGAGAGTGAATACGAGTTATTGATGACGCGCCTTGATGCGGAGGTGGCGAAACTGCAGAGAGGTGATGATTCCAAAGGCGGTGACGAACCAGTCATGCAGCAGATGGCAAGAAAAGCGCAAGCGAGAGATGCTGGGCTGCGTTTGAGGGAAGCCGAAGGCGCTCTGAAAGCATCTCGCTACGAAGCCTACGAGTTCTACGTTCGGCTCGTCGACGAAATGTTCTCAGATATGGCCAATACCGATATAGTGGCCAAGGCCAAACTCATTGCTGAGAAGCCATGATGTACCCAAGCGTACCAGCCACCTCGGCGCACAGGTACGAGCAGGCCGTCTTACTACTTGCCCACACGGTCCCGTTGCCGCCGACGAGCGACGTGGAGCAGGAATAGAACCACTGCGAACCCGTGATGCCGCTCGTTGGCAGTGCCCATGTCGCGTCCGCGTAAATCATCGTCAGGTATGAATACCCCAAGAACGTGCAGAACAGATTCGTGAGCCTGGACGGGTCGATGCCCCGGAAGTCGATGGTTGCGAAGGTGCACGACGAGAACGCGTAGCCCATCGACCGCACGCCCAAGAGGTTCCCTAGGCCGGAAATGCCTGCAAGGTTCGTGCACGAGTAGGGCAGGTAGTTCGGGTTTAAATACGAGAACGTGACCATGTCCGCCGCAAAGCTCGCGCTCGGCGGGCGCGACTTCCACGCGCAGTAGCCCGAAGACGTCCTGCCGTTGCGCTTGGTCCGACCGCCGCAGTAGGGGCAATAAACGACCTTCATGGGTACCTCTTCCGAAAGGGTTTTACGGTTCCGGAAAAGGTTATCTACCCGCGAGAACGATAGGCAACCGGACACACATTCTGTCCGAGCGGTAAAAAGCGGGCGCGGATTTTAAACGGCTGAAAAAGGGGCATCGACCTGCGCCGATGCCCCCAAAGCGGACACACTTTTTGTCCTATAAGCCGAAGCCGTTAAGCTTCCTGGCTACAAAAGTCTTGGTCGCGGGGGCAGGATCTGAACCTACGACCTTCGGGTCATGAGAACAGAATATCGATGTTTATCGACACCTTTTGAAGCTCTTTGATACCGTTATATGCGCAGGTAGATTAACATATTATGATAAAATGCTTGAATCAATGCCATGCCAATTTCGACCAAAATTCGACCAACGATTGCTTGACTTCAACAGTTGCATCGCAAGCGATGCAATATCAGTCCCGCGGTCGCAGGGAGCCGAAAGGCAGCCCCTGCGCCTCGATGAAGCGAAAAAGCTGCTTGAAACCCTGCTGTCACAGGAAATGGACGCGCACAGGATCGGAATGCTTCTTCCGCTCCTCCTCCTTTCTTCCGGGACGCCCGGGCGGCAAGAGCCTATTAAAAAGAGATGGATGGATTTCAAACTTGGCAAATCAAGGCGTAGCTAGTCACTCGCGTCCAAAGCCATTTGCCTAAAAATGAATACCGCTGACCGAAATGGAAAGATGGTAACAACGAAATAGATTAGTCGCACTTGTTTTTAAGAACCGTTTGTTCCAGCCCGCCCTGTTTGCAAACACCCCAACTATCATGAAATCCGTAAACAGAGGCGACATCAACAGGTAGTGTCCCGAATGTTGGTGTAGAGCTCGGTTCTCGAGGGTAGCCGTAGGCTGCCCGAGGAGCCGAGAATCACCTAGAATGCCGTCATTCTAGCGCATGCTACGCCGCCTTCCTGCCGGGAATCGGGTTGTCGGCCACCACGAGCGCAATTATCCTGGCCGCATGCTCGGCGGCGGTGCCCTCGTAGGCGGGCGCGGGCGCGTTCACCTTGGCGCCCTCCACGGCCCTGCCGATGGAGTCGTCGTTGAACCAGCGGCGGCCCGCCCAGTCCTCGTCCATCTCGGAGAACACCGCTCCCATCATCCTGATGAGCGACTTCCTGCTCGGGAACACCTGGACGACGCGGCTGCGGCGCTTGAGCTCGCGGTTGGCGCGCTCCTGAACGTTGTTGGTGCGCAGCCTGACGTGGTGCTCGTAGGGGAAGTCGAGGTACGCCAGCGCGTCGGCCTCGGCCTCCTCGAGCACCTCGGCCGCCTTGGGGCAGAACCCCTCGATCTGCTCGATGGCGAGCTGGTAGAGCTCGCGCACGAGCTCGGGGTCGCGCTCGGCGAACACGGCCTTCAGGATGCCGAGCACGGCGCCCCTCTTCTGCCTGGTCGGCGCGTTGCCGGCGGCGTTGCGCATCAGGTGCACGATGCATCTCTGCCAGGCGGCGCCGGGGAAGACCTCCTGGATCGCGCGCTTGAGGCCCTCGTGCGCATCGCTGGTGACGCAGATGACGCCATCGACCCCGCGCGCCCGCAGCGAGAGGAGGAACGCCCTCCAGCCGTCGTAGGACTCTGTGTCGATGGCGTCGAGGCCGAGCAGGCGCCTGTAGCCGCCCGAGCCGGCGCCGATGGCGGTCACGAGCGCGGTGGACTGCACGCGGCCGGCGTCCCTGCACTTGATGTAGGTGGCGTCGAGCCAGATGTAGGGGTAGCTGACGTCTGACAGGTCGCGTCCCCGCAGGTCGGCGACCGACTCGTCCAGCGACGAGCATATCCTCGACACCTGGCTGGCGCTCATGCGGTCTATGCCCATGGACTGCGCCACGCGCTTCACCTTCCTGGTGGACACGCCGTTTGTCACCATCTCGGAGACCGCGGCGATGACCGCGCGGTCCACGCGCGAGTACCGCTCGATGAGGTCCTCGGGAAAGTAACTGCCGGCGCGCAGCTTCGGGATTCTGAGGTTGATGGTGCCCACGCTGGTGACGAGCCTGCGCTCGCGGTAGCCGTTGCGCTGGTTGCCGCTCTCGCACGCCTCGTCAGCCTGGGCGTCCATGATCTCGTTGACGAGCGACTCGGCCATCACCCTGATCAGCTCCGTCATGTTCACCATGCCGTCGTCGAATCTCGGCATCAGGGCGCCGTCGCCCGCAATCTCGTGTATCTTATCCATATGCGGTTATTGCCTTTCCACGAATCCTAACTTCAGCAATTAAGATTCTAGGCGATAACCGCTTCCTGCTTTCTACGGCCAGGGAAGCGGCCCCTTACACCAACATTCGGCACGCGATCCATCAACACCTGACGCCGGCAAGTATGCGAGTGTCGTCTCTGCCTAAGGGGCAAGCCCCCGAGATTAGTTAGGAGAGGGGAAGAGATGGATAAAGTCAAAACGGCCTTCCAGAACTTTGGCCGCGTTATCGTCGACCCTATTTTGTACCTTTCGGTAACGGGCATCATTTTGGCCATCGCCACGGTATGCTCGCTCGGCAGCGGAGTTGTCGCAGATCTGGGCACGCTGCTCTCCGCGGCAACCAACTCCGCGGTGATCGGCAACCTGCCGGTGATTTTCGCAGTCGGCCTAACGGCAGGCTTCGCAAAGAAGCAAAAATCCAACGCGGCAGTGTTTGGACTTATTAGTTACCTCATGTTCCTGTATGTCAACAACGCCTACCTGACGCTCACCGATCAGCTGGCAAAAGCTGGCGCGATGGGTCTGTATGGCACTGGCCAGGCAACGGTACTGGGTCTTCAAGTTACCGATGTCAACGTCTTCGGCGGCGTACTCATCGGATGCTTCTGCGGTTGGCTCTATAACAAACTGATCGACGTTAAGGTATCGGAGTATATCCGGATTTACGGCGGACCCCGCCTGGCCCTTCTGGCGATGGTTCCGCTGAGCATTGTCTTCGGCATCGAAGCGACTATCGTGTGGCCCCCTATCGCCAACGCCATCAGCAACGCTTCTTCATTCATCGCAGCCTCGGGTGGTCTGGGCGTTTTCATTTACGGCTTCCTGAACCGCGTCCTCGTACCTCTCGGCATGCACCACTTTATGTGGATGCCGTTTGACTACTCCGCGATTGGCGGCACGGCGGTCGTCGCCGGCCAGAGTGTTTCCGGCGCAGCAAACATCTTCTATGCCGAGCTTCCCCATATCGCCGACGGATCCCTCACCACAGTCGACCCCTCTGTCCGCTTTGCCATGTTCGGCTTTGGCAAGGAATTCGTAACCCTCGGCACCGTGCTCGCAATGATTGCGACTTCCCGTCCGGAGAATCGAAAAGCTGTCGCAGCCATGCTGGTGCCCATTTACATCACCGCCATGCTCTCCGGCATCACTGAGCCGCTCGACTTCATGATCCTGTTCGCGTCTCCGATTCTCTGGGTTGCCTACAGCCTGTTCTACGGACTGGGCGAGATGCTCCTGTTTGTCCTGGGAGTCCGCTTGCTTAACATGTACGGTGGCATCGAGCTGCTCACGCTCGGCCTGCCTTTGCCAATGGGCGTCACCAAGTTCCCGATTTACATCGTCTTGGGCATCGTGTTTGCCGCCGTTTCGTTCATCGTTCTGGCGATGGTGATCAAGAAACTCAACCTCATGACGCCCGGCCGTTCCGCAGAGTGGTCTGCAGAGGTCTCCGGAGGCAACAATGCTCTCGAGTCCTCCGGAACTCCGGAAGTCGACGCAAAACAGCAGGAAATGGTGCAGAACATCATCAACGGCCTTGGCGGCAAGGACAATATCAACACCATGGGCTGCTGCATGACTCGTCTCCGTGTCGAAGTCAAAGATCCCGACAAGGTCAACGAAGAGACCATCAAGAAGGCTATCGACAAGGGCCTGTTTAAGAACGGCACCAATGTCCAAATTGTCGTGGGAACCAACGTGCACTCCGTCTACGACCTGCTGCGTCCCATCCTTAATCTGGAAGATTAACAGTCGCGTAATCGATAAGCGATAAGCGAGGAGACCTCATGTTGACCAAAACGTTTCATTCAATCCGAGGCATGTTCGAACGCCTGCTCAACATGTACAAAGAAAAGTCGACAAGGGGTCTTCTCGTACTTATGGCTGCATTCGCATGTGGTTTTATCTGGCCGCTCCTGGGTCTACTCGCTGCGGTTTGGACCCGGCGTTCAGGAAGGCACGCGGACGCAGGCAGCATTGCAGGCATGGCGGCGGTCATCAACATCGCTACCTACTTCGTGCAGATAGTAACCAAGATTGTCTGCAGCTCAATTTGATTTGAAAGGCATGAACAACATGAACGGATACAAGATTGTCATCTGCGGCGGCGGCAGCACCTATACCGCCGGTATCGTCAAAGACCTGATTGATCAAAAGGACGAACTGGGGATTCGTGAGCTTTGGCTCTATGACATCGACAAGGAACGCCAGGACACGGTCGCTGTGGTGGTTAAGGCAGTTATCGATGACCTTGCCCCCGAGATCCCCTTGCATGTAACCGTCGACCCCAAAGAGGCGTTTACAGATGCGAACTTTGTTATGGCGCAGATGCGCGTGGGCGGGCTCAAGATGCGTATCCAGGATGAGCAGATCAGCCTGCGCCATGGCGTAGTCGGCCAAGAGACCTGCGGAGCAGGTGGCATGGCCTATGGCATGAGGACCATCTTCCCCATGTGCGAGCTTGTCGATTTCTGCGAGGAGTACGCCTGCAAGGACTACTGGATCGTCAACTACTCTAACCCCGCTGCCATCGTAGCCAAGGCGATGCACAAGCTGCGTCCAAACGCTCGCATTCTCGACATCTGCGATATGCCGGTAGAGATTGAAGCCCGCATGGCGGAGATTTTGGGCTGCGAACTCGACGACATTGAAGTCGACTACTTTGGCCTCAATCACTTTGGGTGGTATACCAGCGTACGCTGCAAGGGCGTCGACGTTACGGACAAGCTCAAAGAGCACGTGCGTAAGTACGGTTACATTTCCGAGGCAAGCCTCAATGACGCATTGGTAAAGGACCCAGACTGGGCCCACACCTTCAAGAATGCGGCAACGATTTCTACGCTATTCCAGGATTACCTCCCCAACACCTATTACCAGTATTACCTGTTGCCCGATGCCTGCGTGGAGTACATGGACATCAATAACACGCGTGGCATGCAGGTCGTAAACGGCCGCGAAAAGCGTATCTTCGACGCATCTGCGGCGCTTAAGCGCGGTGAAAAGGTCGATCTCACGCAGTTCTACGTAGGCGTCCACGGCAGGTTCATTGTCGATGTCGTCAAGTCCCTGGCGAAGGATTTGCGCCATCGCCAGCTGGTGATTGTGCCCAATAATGGCGCAATCGAGAATCTCTCGGACGACGCGACCGTCGAGATTCCGGCGTACATCACCGATCGAGGAGCCGAACCGGTCCGCGTCGGGAAGATTCCCCGCTTCTACAAGGGCCTTATCGAGCAGCAGGATGCCTGCGAGGGCCTTGTGGTCGAGGCCGTTATCGAGGGCTCCTACCAGAAGGCACTCGAGGCCTTCACCCTCAATCGCACGATTCCCTCAGCGCGCGTGGCTAAGGAAGTCTTGGACGACATGATCGAGGCGAACAAGGGCTATTGGCCTGAGCTGAAGTAGAGAAGCCATCCAGATAGCAAAAGCACAAAAGGTGGCCTCAAGGCAAAATGCTTTGGGGTCACCTTTTGTATGACTAAATCTCCGCAAAACTCGTAAAGATGAACGAATCGGCCTCGTGTTTTACACGATAGTTCTCTTGATAATCCTGATTGAATATAAGCGAATAAATAACCTGAAGCGTATACGTGAGCGAGATCATGGAAGAGTAATTGGCAACCTTTCCAATCACGCGCTCTGATTTTGGAATGAGCAAGACAGTGTCGCATTGCCTGGCGAGCGCCGAATCAGAAAACGCCGTGATTAAACACGGCTTGATTCCGCGCTCGGAAAGAGCGGCGGCGTATTTGGAATAATCATAGTGAATGCCGCTGTAGCTTAGGAATAAAAACAGGTCGCCGGGCCTACCGTTCTTAACGTGCAGTGTCTGCAGGCCACCGTCGTCCGCCATGGTGACATGACGATCGAGCTTGAGAAGATTGTTGCGAAAGATACATCCCGCCAGATAGCTTTCCCCTTTAGCAAAGATGTAAATTCGCGGGGCGCTAAGAACTGCCTTGGCGATTATGCTCAATTTGGCGCTATCGAGCTCGATTTTCGTTTGATCTATGACGCCCTTCAGGAGATTTGCAAGGTTGCCCTCGATGGCCTCAATTGAATCGGTACTGCCAAAAGGACGATTGTGATCGACAGTGGCAGCCAGAAGATAGTCTCCGCTTATCTCCTGGATGAGCTGCATGATCAACTCTCGATAGCCGCTTAGGCCCAATTTCTTACAAAAGCGGATGATTGTCGCGTTCGAGGTGTAAGTCTCCTGTGCGAGCTTTGCCATAGTGAGGGTCTTAAGGTCGCCGGTATGATTGAGCAGATAGGTAGCAATGGCTCGGTCGGTTTCATTAAAAGACGCGCTGTTACGCAGGCTGTCAAGAATCATGGTCGCTCCGATCGCTTTAGTTTGCCACTTAATTATGTCATTATCAAAACGACGGGCAGCTCTTCATGCGCTGACTCATGTCCTGCAATCTCTCTTCTGATATTCCGCATGCTTCGGCAGCATTATTTGTGCGGAGCGCATCGCTCAAGTCGCAGCGAACAGATACGAAGAAGTTCGATTGCCAGAATTCATTGCCCGCCTTGAGACGCAGAGACAGCCTCCGAACAAGCTACATGCGGACTTGAGACAGCATAGCGCTCGCCCGTCGGCATCCTACAACCCGTATCCCCCACTCCCCTGTTTCCGTGTTGAGAGCAATAGACGGGGTTCCAAGGGGACTCGTCCCTTTGGCGCGCAAGGTCCGGGGGCGGCGCAATCCATCCCCGGCACTATTATTAGCTAAGGACCGCCGAAACTCCTCCCAATTGGAGTTTATCGGTCGATAAGTCAAGCCGACCGGCCCGCGATTATCAATGGTTTATTTGCTTCACATAATAAATTGACTCAGGATTCACCCGCAATTCACCCGCAAAGTAAACCGATAAAGAAAAAGCTCGGAAGCAATTTTGCTTCCGAGCTGCAAGTTCTTGGTCGCGGGGGCAGGATTTGAACCTACGACCTCCGGGTTATGAGCCCGTAGTTTCTAAACTTGTTGACACTCTTTGAGACTGTTTGACACCGCTATATAGGCAGGTAGATATACATTTCTTTCAAAAACACCAAATAGCGGTTCTGTTCGATTTCGACCAAAATTCGACCACTGAAATCTTGACTTTCGCCACTGCGTGGCATACGCTCGGAGCAGCGCACCCGAAGCGCCCGCTTCACGGGCCGCACGGGCGTGCTGCTCCGAGCGTATGCCACGCAGCCATGGAGTCACATTCGTATTCATTTGACCAAAGGATCGGCGCATGAGCAGGCCTCTTGTCGTTGGTAAGGGAAGCGCCCTTAAAAGCAAGACGCAGAAAAACGTGTACTATATCAGGCACAACATGGGCAAAGACCCCATTACCGGCAAATATAGGTACTCACCTCGCCGAAAGGTCTACGCAAAGAACAAGTCGGAATTGAGAGCCGAGCTCGAAGCATATAAGGCTGAGCTCAATAGCGGACTCACCATCAAAGACCCCGATAAGACCGTTTATCAGTACACCAAAGAGTTCCACAAAGATCGCGTGGACGCCGAGACCATCAGCCCGCTTGCCCTTGACCGCGAAGAGCTTGAAGTTAAGGAAATACAGGAGCTTTTCGGCAATTATCCCGTAAAAGACCTGAGGCCCCACATAATAAACGCCGGCTATGCTGAAGCCCGCAAAAGTGGAAGATTCTCCGAATCTGAGCTGCATAAAATCAGTGTAAAACTGAATCAGATTATGAAGGCCGCCATGCTTGACGACCTGATTGTCAAGAACCCCTGCGCCGGCACCGTCATCCCGCGGCCCAAAGGAAAAGAGAGGCAGGCTCTTTCCCTCGATGAAGCCCGGAGGCTTCTCTCCCTCCTCCTTTCACAGGAGATGGACTCTCACAGAATAGGCACCCTCTTGTTGCTCGATACCGGCATGCGCCGCGGAGAGATGCTCGGACTCAGATGGGGCGATGTCCATTTTGGCGACGGCTATGTCCGCATCGACGGACAGTATGCCGCCGACAAGCTGGTCAGAGACCCAAAGAGCTCAACGGGGAAAAGGTCCGTCTCTTTGAGCCCGCTTGCACTCGAGAGGCTCGCCGCCTGGCGCGAGCTTCAGCGCACGCTTCTCGCCGAAGTCGACCTCGAACAGGCTTCCAGCACCCCGATTGTGCACACATTAGTCGATCCCCAAAGAAACACGAGGGCAAAAACTAAAGATGACGAAAAAGGAAAGAGGGGGCCAATCGCCATCGCGCACATGGACCCAAACTGCTTTTCGCGATGGTTCCGCGAATGGTGCTCGGACTATGGCTTTGGGCAGTTCAGAGAAATCACGCACTACATCGAGCGAGACGGAAAGATGTACGCTCGAGGTACAAAGTACTCCGGCCTGACCCCGCATATGCTCAGGCACACGCAGGCGACGTTGCTGATCGGAGAGAACGTCGACATCAAAACCGTCAGCAGCCGCCTCGGGCACAGCACCGTCAAGCTCACGCTAGACACCTATGCACACGCAATTGCCGCCAAGGACCAGGCAGCCGCCAACACGATCGGCAACTTGCTTTCAAATTAAATCAGCTCTTCGCTTTCGATGCGCTTCGCCTCGCGTTCGCCCTCTTCCTACTGTTCCTGGCGTTCTTCGCTCTCGTGCATTCCTCTGAACAGCATCGCGATTTGCCGTTTGCGGTGTCGGCGAACGGCCGGCCGCAGTGCTCGCATATTTTGACGACATCAACCGAATAACTCTTTGCAAGCGCGACCCAAAGGCGCGTAGCAGCATCGGGAACGCAAAGGTCGAAAGAAGAGCCGCGGCCATAATCGATGACGCCATTAGCCATCTGCGTCGGAGTCTGCCGCTTGGGCTCGAGGATTCTCCTCCACCCATAACCCGCGCAGCGCGAGAACCACTCCGTCATGTCCTGCACCAGATGCGAGGCAAGGGATTCCTCGGTCTTGAGAACGCGCTCGGAAGACTCGTCGAGCCCCCTGAGAGTATCACCAGGCACCCTTGCAACAAAAGACGGACCTGGAAAGTCAGCTTCTCCAACTGTCTCCATAAAGGACAATGTATCGTTCTTGCACCACCTGACAAACGAACGCTCGACCATGGCAGTCCCGGGCTCAATCCTTTCATTGATCACCGCCCACTTGCCACCGCGCTCAAGCCCGCCCACGAAGCTATCCCTAAACTCATGATCGCTAGGGATTTGCAGGTTGGTGAGAACCACGTACGCGGTTTTATTTGCCTCAACGTTGCCGAAGCAATACACGCGCCAATAGGGATCCAAAACCCCCAGCGAAGACGGCGAACCCATCTCGACCGATGAAGCCAGGGAAGAGATCTTCATTGCCCCGGCGACCGAAAGCCAGGCGTCAAGCGGTTCGTCGATTTCATAGGGGCCGACTCTCCCCACAAAGCCAAACAAAGGACCGGTTACGCGCGCCGCGGCAGCGAACCTCTCCCGAGGGTCGACGCCGGAGGCCTTGTCACCGGGATGCGGCGCGTCGTCGACGCGACAAGCCGGTGCCGGCACTTCTGACAGGGCGAGCAGCATCGCATCAACGCTTCCGTAATCTTCCAATTTACAAGACGGCAGAACGCCTTCCAGAAGACCGTCAAGGGCCACGGAGCGAATCAGGCCGAAAGCAAGGTCCTTGTCCGCCCCCGGTGCGTCTGTTTCAACGCTTGACGGCCTGTTCGGCATACCGATTGATTCTTCGCGATAAGTGAAGTTCATGTGGTCGCCTGCACTCTCGCCCGCTACGTCCGGAACGAGACGACCGTTCTCGTGAAATTCAAGCCCGTCCTTCGTCTTATAGCCGACCTGAACCTGACCGGTCGCGGGATCAAGCGGCATGATCGGCCAATATCGACGTTCATCTTCAGGCGGCAAAGACGGCTCCCCCTCCTCCACAACATCGATAACCTTTGAGTCCGATTCACCGCCCTTGGCATCGGTCAACAGCAATTCAATCTTATTTATCAATTTATCGATAAGCATCATCGCAGGTAAACCCCCGTAATAGGTGATGTAATACCTCGATTTATGCCCGCCGACGGCATTGTGTAGTCACGGAGCAGCTCCCGCCCCGTAACACATACACCGAAGGAGGCATACACATGGACGACAACGACACGCCTGGCATCCAGACGGGCCCGCTTCTCACTCGCGACGAGGTCGCTGACAAGCTTCACCTCACCGCCGACACCGCCGGCCAGCTGATTGCCCGCACCGGCAAGGGCATCTACCTCTGTCGCCGCACGTACATCTATGAGCGCGATCTCGACGTCTACCTCAGCGCTCTGCGCGGCAAAGGCGGCGAATAGGATGATTGACTACGACGGCCTGCCCGCCTCGAAGGAGTACTACGGCGCCATCGGCACCGTCATCACGCCCGAGGCGTGGCGGGCGTTGCGCGGGCCCGGCAACCGCGCTCATCGCGTTCCCGAGCACACTCCCAGGCTCATCGCCGAGCGCGCCTCGGCCATCTTCGCGGCAAAGACCGGAAACGCTAAAGAGAAGGAGGCTGCTCGCCTCTCTATCGGCGCATGGATCTGGTACGCGCACGACGATGCCGACGAAGCGGCAGCGGTGGCTACGGCGGCCGCCATGGCCTCCCACGAGCGCGCTGTATTCATCTCGGCATGTGAGCTTGCAACGGCATGGAACGGCGGCGAACTTTACGGCCCCAACTCGAAGGCCCACACCGTCGATCGCTATCGCGATCTGCCCGTGCTCGTCATCGCGGATCTTGGCGCGAGCGGTATGCGCGAGGAGGCACTCGCGCTGATCGAGTTGCTCGGAGATCGTCGGCGCCACAAGCGCTCGACATTGTTCGCGTCGACCTTTACCGGCAAGAGCATCGCCAGGGCGCTGGAGGCGGCCGGATCGAACTCCGATCAGGTGCGCAAGCTCATCGAACTGATTAGCGCCGGAGTGCGCGAGGGGAGGAGGTCGTGACCGGCGCGAGGGCGAGGGCTCCGCCTTTCAGCGGCATTCGCCATTGGCAACTTTTCTATACATCCCAACATCTAGGAGGTACTTATGCGGCATCAGACTGTCGTAGTCCAGACGGACAGCGGTCCGGCCCTCGTCTTCGACATCGCTAAGAAGCGCTATGTCTACCATGGCGGCCAGGACACCCCCGTCCTCAACCTCGAGCACACCGAAAACGCCCAGAGCGCCTGGATCCTGCAGTTCAAGCACGCGATTGCGAACGTTCCCCGCACCCTCATGGCGTTTAGCCCCACCGACGAGGCCCCCGACGCGGTGGATTGTCTCGCTGCCATCGACGAGTGCTATGGCATCCCCGACCACGAGCTCGTCAAGATCGCAGCTCGCGCCTATGTCGTCAACGGCACTGGCGCGACGCACGACGCGTTCGTCAAACGCTTCGCAGCTCGACTCGAGAATATTACTCAGGAACTCGGTGTCTTCGGCGCAGTCCCCATTGAACTCGCCGATCGCGCCCCTTGGCCTATCTTCACCGTCGAAGACATCGACGACTAGCCCATCGTACGCCGCCGCCCGAGCGGGCGGCGGCCATCTCACATCGAAAGGAAAACCATGCCCAAGAAAAGTGTCGATAAGAACCACAAGCCCCTCACCCTCAACGGCCACTCCTTCCGCATCCCCTCGGACGCCGAATGCCTGCTCGACGGCTGGAGCACCTTCGGCGTCCAGCCCATCGTTATCGAGCCCGCAGAGAAGATCGAGGGCATCCCCGGCGCCTTCGTCATCGCGTCCCACTCCTCCGTCCCCAATATCCCTTACGTCGCGCCCGCCATCGTCGCGGAAATCGCCAGGCGCTGGTCCGGCATCGACCCCCGCGAGCTCGCCAGGGTCATCGTCGGGGTCGCCCGCAGCGGCGATCACTCTTACACCCCGGACAGCGTCCTCCGCGGTATCGACTGCATCCTGGACCTCGATACGTTGGGAGTCGTGAACAAGCTTGTCGCCTATCCTCCCCTCCCGGCAGACCAGGCGCCCGAGGGCTATCCCAACGTCCTTCTCGAAGACGAGTAGGCCTCAAGCGGGGCGGATCGACAACGGTCGGTCCGCCCCTGCTTTCGGTCCGACGATCACCGCGCATCGAAGAGAGGATCGAATGACAGCAGCAACAAAGAACGTCAGCGTGAAGCTCGACTCAAAGCTCTACACCGCCCTCAAGACGCGGGCAGAGCTCAACGGTTCCAACGTCAGCGACGAGATCCGCTCGCTCCTGCGCTCGGCGCTCGCCACGGAGGGGCTCGACCTCTACGGCAACGAGGTCGCAGATTTCATCCGCGGCGTCGTCGACGCGCGGATGGACGTCGCCGCACTCGACATCGAGCGCAAGCTCGACGCCGCCGAGGACCGCATCGCCGCGGTCCTCTCGCGGCCCATGACCGCCGCCATCATGGCGGGCCTCATGTCGGCCGACGTCCTCAAGGCCTCCTACGCCTCGCTCGACGAGGTCCCCGTCGCGGACATCTGGAAGAACTACCTCGCGCAGGCCGGCGAGCTCAGCCGCGCCGGGCTCGGCCGAATCGACGAGGTGAAGCTCCACGCGCGCGAGCGCGCCGATGGCTAGCCCGCCCGTCATCGTCAACCACTCCGTCGTCCGCGCGGGGGCGTCAGCGAGGGCGTCCGCCGCGGGCCTGGCGGCATACGCCGGCACCCGCCGCGGCGTCGTCATCGAGATCAGCGAGGCGGACGGCAGGAGGCTCGGCGTGGACGGCCTGGCCGCCTACGCCGCGAACAGGACCGGCTCGACCGGCGGCCTCTGGGGCGCGGACGGCCCGGTCCCCGTGGCGGAGGCCAGGCGCGCCATCGCCCAAAACGGCGGCGCAGTGCTCACCACCGTCGTCACGGTCCCGAACGACATCGCCCCAGGCGCCGGCCTCGATCGCCTGGACGCCTGGCAGGCGCTGGTGCGGTCCGAGTGGCCGAGGCTCTTCTCCGAGATGACCGGCGTGCCCGAGAGCCGCGTGGAGTTCTACGCGGCGATGCACATCAACGGCACGAGCCACCACGTCCACATCCTCACGATCGACCGCGAGGGCGACTGGGACTCCCTGCTGCCAAAGGGGAAGATGGAGGCGGCCAGACTCGAGATCTCCTCGAAGGCCATGGCACCGCTGCTGCGGGAAGCGTACATCGAGCGCGACCTCGCGAGGAAGGCGGCCCTGGAAGCAGTTGCGCGAATCGACCGCGGAAAGCTCGACATCGGCCTGCCGCCGAACGGAAGGATCGAGGCCGCCCACCTCAGGCGTTTCCACCCGGAGGCCTCCGCCGCGTTGAGGGAGGCCCTCGGCCGGGCGGCGTCCGACTCCCCCGCACTCGCCGGCGCACTGGAGCGCCACAGGAAAGCGGTCGAGAGGTGCGCCGGCCTCAAGTGCCTGACCGGTGAGGCGCGGGATGTCTACGTCCGCAAGGCAGCCGCCGACCTCGGCCTCCGGTGCGAGAACGCGGCGCTGCGGGTCATAGTCCCAGACAGAACGCCGGCTCGCGAGGAGGTGCCGACACGACGCGCCGCGCCCCAAACCGGCCCCGCGACGGAGAGGCGGCGGGAAGCCGGACTCACCACCGAGGCCCGGGCCTGCATCCCGAAGACGCGCCTCGAAAAGCTCGCGCGAAAGGCCGCGCGCGGCCGGACCCTCGAGCCGGCAGACCTCAGGGGGTGTCCCACGGCAGACCGGGCCTTCAGGCATGCGCCGTCGCCCGGTCCGGCCCTCGGGCGCGCCGCCGCGATGGCGACCCTGGTCGCCAGGGAAGCCACACGGGACGCCAGAGGACGCGACATGGGGGACGAGGCCGGCGAGAGGGCGCTGCGGCTCATCGCCGCGACCCTGAGGATCCTCGCCTCCGGCGGCACCGGGCCGTCGAGCGTCCCCGCGCTGAAGATAGCGAACAGGATAGAGAGGACGATCACGAGATGAAACCGAAATCCTTCAACCGCGACATGAAAAGGGAGCTCGCCGGCACGCTCGCGGCCCACGGCGTCGCCGCCGTCATAGCCTGCGCCGCGGCCGCCGGCGCCTGGGACTACACCAGGTGGTGGACTCTATCCCTCATCTCGGCCTTCTCCGTCCTGCTGCGTCTGCCCGCGGGCGACCCGGGGCCCGAGCCCGCCTACGTCTTCCGCAGCCCCCTCGAAGCGGCCGCCGACGCGGCGGCGTCGGGCGAGATGGGAGAGATGTTCGCGGCCCTCGCCCTCGTCGCGACGGCCGTCCTCATCCTCGGCCTCGTTTCTTGGGCCCGCTCATGGGCGAGGCTCCACGACGGAACGTTCGCCGGCGACCGCGCGCCCACGCGCACGCACGGGGATGCCTGGCTCGAGTCGAGGCCCTCCAAGGTCGCGAGGAGATGCCCCGTATGGAACGGCAGCGAGGCGGCGAGGGGGATGGTCGTGGCGGGCTCCGTCGGAGACGGGCTGGCGGCGGTTCCCACCGTCCACGGCCTTATCCGCGCGGGCAGCGGCGCCGGCAAGACCAGGCGCGCGCTGGCGCCATCAATTGCGGCTGCGATCGACCGCAACGCCCACGGGGTACCGACCTCCGTCATCGTCCACGACCCCAAGTCCGAAATCCGCGCATGGACCGAGCCGCTCGCCAGGAGGGCCGGGATGGAGGTCGTCGCCATCCGGCTCGACGAGCCCGTCAAGTCGGCGAGGTTCAACCCCCTCGACCGTGCCATCTCGGCACTCGGGACCGAGGGCACCGCCGGTGCCGTGGCCGAGCTCCGCGAGCTGTCGTCCGCCATCGTGCCCGACGCCTTCTCCTCTGGCCAGAGGTTCTTCACGGACGCCAGCCGCAACCTGCTGACCGGCCTCTGCCTGCTCGCGATTACGGACGAGCGGATCCCCGACGGCGCGCGGAACCTCTCGACCGTGCTCGCGCTCCTGGAGCCCCGTGACGGGAAGAGCGCCGTGAAGTCACTGGAGGAGCTCGCCGCGGACCTGCCGGCGGGAAACCCGGCGCGCCAGTTCCTCCTCGTCGCCTCATCGAACGGCGGCGGAGGGGAGGCCCTCGTCTCCACCGCGCGCAACTACCTCATGTCCTTCTGCGACGACGACGTCAGCCGCATGCTCTGGGACGGCGAGGTCGACCTCGCATCGGTCGGGCGCAAACCGACCATCCTCTACATCGCCAGCGCGACGGACCGCGGCGACCGCGGCGCGCTCGTCTCGTGCATCTTCTCTCAGGCGCTGTCGGCGCTGCGCGAGACCGCGCGCCTATCAGGCGGCAGGCTGCCGGCGGAGACCCTGCTCGCCATCGACGAGGGGTCCGGGATCCCCAAGATCCCCCGCCTCCTCGGCGACCTCGCGGAGGTCCGGAGCATCGGCCTGCACGTCGTCTTCGTGCTCCAGAACATCCAGCTTCTGGAGGCGCGGTGCGGCTACTCGAGGGCCGAGTCGGACGCGCTGCTGGCGCTGCTCGGCACCCAGGTCGTCCTCTCGGTGGAGTCCGTCGGCGAGGCGGAGGAGATCAGCAAGCGCCTCGGCGACTACAGCGTGAGGACGACCGGGCAGAGCTCCACCAAGGGGACGCAGAGCTCCTCGTCCGGCAAGTCGTTCTCCGTGGCGCGCCGCCCGCTGATCACACCGTCGGAGCTCATGGCCTGGAGCGCGCGCGAGAACGGCGCGCTCGTGATCGACGCGGAGGGCCCGATGGCGCTCGCCAGCCGCGACATCACCGAGACGTTCCTGGGGCCGCTGCTGGGCCTGACGTCGCCGGAGGCCGAGGGCGCGCTGCTCGCGCGGGCACTCGAGGGGGAGGTCCGCAACGCCGGTCCGGCACCGGTATGGCGCATCCCGGAGAAGCCGAAAAAGCCCAAGGGGTCGCCGTCCGGCGGCAGGAAGCGCAAGGTGTCCGCCGCGCCCGACGGGTTCTGACGCGTCGTACGGCCCTGCCTGCGAAAACCGCACGCCGTCATACGGCACGCGAGGCGCGTATGACGGCGGGCCGTGACCGCCCTCCGGGTTAACCGGCCACGCTACCAGCGGAAACGAACTCGGCACGCCGAGTTGCGCCGTAAAATCCCGGGCGCCCGTAGTGCGCCCTTATCCTGCTCATGATGGCGCACCTCGACCCAAAGGCCCTCCAACACGTCGTCGAACCCGAAATCGAGCTCCGCCTGGACGCTCTCGCCGAGCGCATCGCCCAGGGCGAGCTCCGGCACCTTCGTCACACGGCCGTCCAGCCACTCAATCTCTGTCATCGCGCGCATGGTGCAAGCCCCTTCCGACACGGGATTGTCAGCTCAACCCAACCCTTACCCATACGGACGAACATAACTCACCAGGGGAAGCCCCTGAAGGCCGTGCGCCACAACATGAGGCCGAATCCGCCCCCGGCTGGACAGGCCAACAACGAAGGAGCACACGGAACCGGCGCGGCGTTACAACCGTCCCGGCAAGCGTGTCACTTGGCCAAGTCATGATGCCGACAAACCCGGAAATGCTCCAACGGAGCGCCGAACGAACGTAACAATATAAAGCCGTGCAACACGCGTTGGACGACCAGAACATCCCAAACAAAGGCCTGTCGGTCCCACCTTCAAGCCCAATAGCAAAATGTGCATCAGCGGATTTGCAGCGATACAAGTCTCAACCGCCACCGTCACACCGCAGCGCGCCTAGTCCCACTCATCCTACTGCAAATGTCCCAGAACGAGAAAACGACCAGCTTAACATGCCAACCTTTATATCCGCACGCGCGTAATTCAACTCATAAGGACCGGCTGTCCCTTACCT